>CAVRNM010000289.1:0-22048 GCA_963722225.1 uncultured Verrucomicrobiae bacterium | reverse complement strand
GCCCACCCGGACCTTTGTGCTGGGTTTCGAGCGGTTCCGTTGGCTCGGCTGCACCAAGGTTTTTCTTTTTGCCCTTAGCTCCTCTGCGCCTTGTCTCCACAGCTTCACGTGGGGAAAAACAGTAACTCTCCACCGGCCGATCCAACCAGGGGCGCAAAATCTCTTGGCCCTTCGGGCCGAGGCACACAACACGGTCTTGGCCGTAGTGTTCCTTCTCGTTGATTTCCGGAAAGTCGGCGATGGTCGAGAACGTCGAGTTCTTCCTGATGGCCGCGATCATCGTCCTGGGCATCCGCACGTATTTTATCCAGCCCTTCAAGATCCCGACCAACTCGATGTGGCCGAGTTATTACGGAATGACGCCGCAGGTGTTCAAACAGCGCGCCGCGGAACCAGGCGCCCTGGCGATGGGAGCCCGGTTGCTGGCCTTCGGCGCCCGGCCGCACCGCCTGGATGCGCCGGCCGACGGCGAGATTTTGGTCCCGATCGGCGGGGCCGAGAGCCGCGGCGCGGTGCACAGCCACATCGTGTCCGGCCAGTCGTGGCTGGTCATTCCGACGAAGGTCCGGGAATACACGCTCCTGGTGGGCGATGAGCCGGTGACCGTGCAGGTCCCGTTGGATTTTGATTTCGACTGGCTGGTTTCCGAGGCCTTTTTCTCGAAGGGCGAGGGCTACAGCCCCGACGATTTTCATGCGGAGCTGCGGCGGAGGGTGAGCGCGGGCGAATTCGAGGTCCGCGTGGTCGACGGGGAGACCATCCGGTGCATCCGCACGGGCCGCCGCGTGCGGGCCGGCGACCGCGTGCTTTCCTTCGATGTGCTGACGGGCGATCAGCTTTTCGTGGACCGGTTCAGTTATCACTTCGTGCGGCCGCCGGTCGGAAGCGGTTTTGTTTTTCGCACGGGAGACATTCCCGGGATTGCGGAGACCTATGGCGACCAGTATTATGTGAAGCGCCTGGTGGGGGAGCCGGGCAACACCCTGGAAATCAAGAACTACCGGCTGTATCGCAATGGGCGCCCGATCACCGGCGCCGCGGCGTTCGAGAAGAACGCGCATCGGCAGGGTGACTACGTCGGCTATCGCAATATCGGCGATCTTTCGGTTGGGAAAACCATGTCGGTTCCCCCGCGGTCATTTCTCGCGCTCGGCGATAATTCGGCCAATAGCGCCGACGGACGCTATTGGGGATTCGTCCCGGAGAAGGACGTGATCGGGCGGCCGCTGTTCATCTATTATCCGTTTTCGCTGCGTTGGGGCCCGACGAAGTAGAGTCCAGCGCCCGCTTGGGTTCAGGGCGGACCTCTCGAAGCGGAGGATGCTCGGTTGACGGCGGTTGACGACAATGGCGCCTCTAGAGAGCATTGTCGCACAATAGTTATTATGTCTAAAATCATAGTTGCTCGGTACCGTCTCCGTCTTCTGGAATTCCGCCAGCAAAATATCCGACAATGTTGTCCGAGGAAGTAAAAAGTTACCTCTAGGGATAGTGAAACTTTAGTCTCCGCTCCCGAGGACCCGCGATCAGCCACCAGAACCCAGCTTTTTTGCGGGCTCGACCGCGGCCTACCGAAGCAGAGGTCAGTAAGAACTTAACTCCGGGAACGACAGGAAGCGAAGTCTTAGATTCGGGAAACGTTAAGGACAGTGATTGTTCAGACACGGAGGCCGAAGGAAGAAAGACTTTAGATTTGAGAAACGACGGGCCGTCTACCTGGTGAACTCCGCATTTCCGCAATGCCGATCTACATCACTCCGATTCGCACCGCTTAACGGCCCCCTACTTCATGCCCGGTCTTCCGGCTGAATAGCCGCGAGAGACCTCTCCTCACAGTGCTACAAAATCACTAGCAAGTTCAATCGTACTCCTGCCGCATTGTTTCAGTCGTTCGGGCCGGATATCCATGTCGACATCATGGTGCAGCAGTTTGCAACGATTGACCAGATCCTCCGGTCAGCCCTTTCCGGGAACAACTTCATGATCGTCACACTTAGCGCATTCGCTCTCGCCGGCCTGCTTATCGCCTTGATCGGTCTCTACGGCGTGATGGCACAGCTCACGGTGCAACGCAACCGGGAGATTGGGGTGCGCCTCGCGCTCGGCGCCGAGCAGTTCGCCATCGTGAAGTTGATTCTAGCCCAAGGCGCCTGGTTGATCGCCGGAGGTTTGATGGTTGGCCTTGGAGGCGTCGTTGCAGTCAACCATCTTTATCGGCAGACCATGCCGGACCTCCAGTTGCCAGGCGCATTTTGGCAGATAGGCGTCGCAGTCGTTCTTACTTTGGTCGGTCTCCTCGCCTGCTATGCACCGGCCCGCCGGGCCAGCCGCGTAGATCCCGCCATTGTTCTGCGCGCCGAGTAGCCTTCACACACTGGTCCGCATCGAAGGCATGACCCATGCGCTTTGGAACATGCAGGAAGGCTCAGCAGCAAATAGTGCGTTCCGGTCGTGGTCGCGGCCGCCTTCCCCTCATGGCCCGGCCGGCGGTGGCACTGGTGTTCCTACGACCCCCCGGTCGCGGACGAGGGCCTCCAACGCATCGATCTTCCGGTGCAACGCGCCAATCTCCACTTCCGCCTTCAAGCTGACCTGAAAATTGAGTTCAGCTCGGCTCCGGTCGGCGGATGACTGCCGGTTTTGGCTCATGAGGAAGATCGGAGCCTGAACGGCTGCGACCACCGAGAGCGCGAGGTTGAGCAGAATGAACGGATACGGGTCGAACGGCCGTTCGAGCACGAGCGTCGTGTTCACAACAACCCAGGCGCCCATTGTCACAAGAAAAACGATGAGAAAGGCCCACGAGCCGCCAAACGCCACAACCCGGTCCGAGACCCGTTCGCCAAAGGTTCGCGGCACCTCGCTCTCCATCAGCGGGGCGCCCCGGGCAGCCTGCCGTTGGATCAACTCGTCCGCCTTCCGCAGCCGCTGGCCCATCGCGCTCAACATATCCCAAGCCGCATGCGGATGTTGGGAGAGAAATTCGAGCAGCGTCGCATACGAGCATTCCAAAAGCTCCGCGTCCTCCACGACCTCGGCCGCAGAAAGGCGCGGCTGCCGGTCGAAAAAGGAGAGTTCTCCGAGCATCTCGCCAGAGCCAAGCTCCGCCACCACCACCCGCCCCCCGCCGCGGGTTTCGAGCACGACATGCAGGTGGCCCGACTTCACAAAATACATGCATTCGGCCGGATCGCCGGCGCGAAAAACGCTCTCCCCGGCCCGGAACCGCCGCGACTGAAGCAATCGCTCGAGCGACTTCCGCTCAGTCTCGTCCAGCCGCGAAAAAAGCCAGGTGGGTGAAGATGGCAGCATCATCCAGGGGTGGCCGATTGATGCAGCCCCGGCGGCACCATTCCAGCAAAAAATCACAGACGGCGCGGTTGCCGGGTCGCGGGCCGGGCACGATGATCAGGCCGGCTCCCCGCCGCGATCCGGGCATCCGTCTGGGCGGATTTCCGCTCTCGGCCGCCCCGATGCCCGGAACCGCGAAAAGCGCGAAGCCGGGGCCGCCCGCCCGGCCTTTCACGAGGAAGGGGCCCGCGCCGGTCTGCGCCGCGGTTGTCAATGGACAGCCATTTCTGCTTGCCCGACCCAACGAACCTCGCGTAATACCGCCCGCGCTTGCTGTTGCGGTGCAGGTTCGCTACGGCCGTTCTTTCGCCTGTTGCGCTGTTGCCCTTGAACGAGGCTCCAGTGTTAGAGACAACGTGTCGGAGGGATTAAGCCTAGAGTCCTAAGACGCCATAGCCATCTGTACGGGTCGATAGCTCAATGGTAGAGCAGCGTCCTTTTAAGTCGTTGGTTCCGGGTTCGAGTCCCGGTCGACCCACCAGTTATCTTTCGGGGGCGGAAAGAAAACTGCCCGCCGAAGCCTCGGCGAAGGCGGGTCTTCACCAACAAGAGGATCTCGTGCCGCCACCGGCGATCAATGGCGGCTCTGCGGCTGGTCTTCCCCGGGAACCGAAAGGCGAGCTACGTACCCGGCTGCATCCCTCCGGCAGGTGGCGCCGGTTTCTGGTCGGTCGTTTTCTTGGGCGGCTCGTCCGCGTCGTAGTTGAACGAGGCGTAAATCACGCCGATCAGGTTCTCCCGGGTCACCACGGCGTCGTCGACCCGGTCATTGTTCAACCCCATAATCCGCCAGCCATCGGCCAGTTTGACCACCAGACGATGGACAACCCGCACGCCCCGCTGGTTGCGGTAGGCCACGGTCATCCCGGGCTTCAAGTCGTCGTACGCGATCGGATTGATCACCAGCAGGGTGTCCTCGCCGAACACCGGTTGCATGGAGGTGCCGGTCCCGACCGCGGGCATTCGGCCCGGTCCGCGCGCCGCCACCGCTTTGGCGTCACGCCAGGCTTGGTCGACCGTGACGTCGGCCGACGGCGAAACGGCCGGCTCGCGGACCACTGGCGGACGCTCTGGCGCGGCCGCGCACCCGGCAATCCACAGCCCAGCCACCAGCACCCCTGGCAGCGCGGCACTTGAAATCGCCGTTCGGGTGTCACCGGGCCCGAGCCGCCGGCGAAATTGCTTGAAAAGCTTCACTTGTATAACGCGTGGAATGTATGACATTCTTTCGACACATGACCTCCGGGCTTGAGCTGCCGCTCAAGTCAACCCACGTTTGTCCCGATTAAACTAAGGAGTGTTCCCACTCAACATGAAACGCCTCGTCATCATCGAAGACCAGACCGCGATCCGCGAGATGCTGGCGGAGATCATCCGCCTGGATCCCTCGTTCAAGCTGGTCGGTGAAAGCGGCGACGGCCAGGCCGCCTATCAGCTCTGCCTCGAGGTCAAGCCGGACGTCATTGTCCTGGACGCCAAACTTCCGGGCCTGAACGGCGTGGATCTGCTGCGGCGTCTGAACAAGGTTCTGACCAATCTCCGCGTGCTGGTGTTTTCCGGTCATGAGAACCCGGTTCTGGTGCGGGAAATGCTCGAAGCGGGAGCGCATGGCTTCGTGGAGAAGACCGCGGGCCTGTTCGAGTTGAAGAAAGGGCTCGAGACCGTGGCGAATGGGGGAACCTACTTCGGGCCGTCGGTGGCCGCCCTGCTGCGCAATGTCGTCGCCAACCCGAGCGCCAGCTCCAGCTCCGATTTTCTGACCGACCGCGAGCGGGAGGTCCTGCAGCTCGTGGCGGAGAGCTACAGCACCAAGGAAATCGCGGTGAAGCTCGGTATCAGCGTGAAAACCGTGGACAACCACCGCACGAACCTGATGCGCAAGCTCAATTTGCACGACGTGGCCAGCCTGACGCGCTACGCCCTGGAAATCGGCCTGATTCAATAGCGCTCGGTGTTTTCAGAACGGCGCGCGGCCGCACGCTTCGCGATAGCGATCGCCAAGCACATCTATGAGACGCGGATCCGCGCCCATCAGTTCCGTCCGGTAGGTTTTCAGGCGGGGCTGAGCGTGTTCGGCCGCGGCGCAGATTTCCGCCACGTCTCCCCCGGGACCGGCGTGCCTTCCGGGGGAGAAAAACTGCTGCGCCACCACCACCCTGCTTTCGCAAAACTCCGGCCGGCGCAGGACCGCGGCCAGGAGCGGCTCGCAGAAATCGCACTCGGGCCCCGGCCGCCTTTCCATCGAAGCCGCGGCCAACCGGCTGATCGTTCCGGTCAACAGCGAAGCAAGCTGTCCCGCCAGGGAATCTCGCACCGCGACCACCGCGCGCCGCGGGCTTCCGTGATCGACGAGCACCACGGCAGGCGATTCCAGCGCCTGGGCCGCGATCACCGTGCGCACGTTCTCCGCCAGGATCGCGGCGATCCGGAAGTCGTCTCCAGCCGAGGAATCGACGAGCCATCGACCGAAACGGACCTGCATGCCGGGGTAACGGCGGCGCAAGCCTTCGAGCCGCCGCGGCAGGTCATCAACGAGCGCAGCGCTGGGTCCAAAGAACAGGGGCAGCAGCACGATTTCACCTCCGCCGCCCGCCAGCCATGCCTCCAGTGCCGGTTCAAGCAGTTGTGCCGGCACTCCGCCCAGGTCGCGCGGTGGAACCGCGCTGGAGTGGAGCAGCGATACCGCCTGCACCTCCCCACCGATCGCCGCCCGCAACCGAAGGGCGATGGTGCGCAGGTTGATCGTCGATTCCGGCCGCAACGAGCCGTTGTCGAAGAGCAAACAATGCGGGTGGGACGGTGGCTGATCCATGGAAATCGGGTCGATAAATTCCTTGCGCAGGGCTACGCGTTTGGGCAATAACGTCAACTCACTCCTGCCTTGTGCCTTCGATGAACCTAATCTCACGTAAACTTTGCCTCGCACTTATTAGCGCCACGGTGATCTTCGCCGGGTGCACCAAGAAACCGCGACCGATCCCGGCCGATACGACGCCGACCGGCGGCGCGATCGAACCCGCTTCGCTTGGCAATCTCGCCGACCAGTCGGCCGCCGGCCTCCAGCCGCGCACTGACGGTGTCATTGAAGATGCCGACACCATCCGGAATTTGCTCCAGCCGGTGTATTTTGATTTTGACCGGTCCGCGATCAAGCAGGACCAGAGGGCGAACATCACCGCTGCGGCTGATTATCTGAAGAAGACTCCGCAATACCGGATGTTGCTGGAAGGTCACTGCGATTGGCGCGGCACGGCCGAATATAATCTGGGCTTGGGCGATCGGCGCGCCCAGGCGGTGAAGAAGCTCCTGCAAAGCCTGGGTGTTTCGGCGGACAAGCTGCAAATCCTTTCCAAGGGCTCCCTCGGCGCCGTTGAAAAAGGCACCGACGAGCAGATGGCGAAGGACCGCCGGGTTGATTTCGTGATCCTCAAGAAGTAACCGGCGATACAGCCGGTTCTCGCAAAGCCCCGGAATAGCCCGGGGCTTTTTTGTAGGGGCCGCGGGTTGACCCTGCCCCCAGACGGGATGGGGCAGCCTTGTAGGGCGGGGTCGCCGCACCCCGCCGCACTCGATTAGAGGGCGGGATTCGGCGATCCCGCCCTACACCTTGAATTCGGAATCGCCTGCCAGCAGGCTCCTCGACCGAATCGATCCTCACCCCTCCGCCAGCGCTGACAGCATTCTTTCCGACACGGCCGAACCCTTCTGCATCACCCGCAGGTTGAAGCTCTCGTTGGGTGCGTGGAGATTGTCCTCCGGAAGGAAAAGACCGAGCAGCACCGAGTCCAGTCCCAGCACGCGTTTGATGTCGGCGATGATCGGCACACTGCCGCCTTCCCGCAAATACAACGGAGGCCGGCCGAACACTGCGGCCGCCGCCGTGTCGATCGCGCGAAAGGCCTGCGCCAGGCGGACCGGCTGGTCTTTCGGTGTGTTCGAACGGCCGGGCGGAACCACGATGTAAGGGACGCCGTCGTGCTGATCGATGATGCGAAAGCTGACATCCTTCGGCAGGTGTTCCCGAATCCCCGCATAAAGCAGCGGCCGAATCTTCCGGGGCGTTTGATTGGGCACGAGCCGGCAGCTGATCTTCACGGACGCCTTGCTGGGAATGACCGTCTTGCTCCCCTCGCCCTGATAACCACCGCCGATCCCGTTGAATTCGAGCGTGGGTAAAAAGCGAACCGCCTCAAAGGGGGTAAAACCCGGCGGCACGTGGAAGTCGGGGATGCCGAGGAACTCGCGGTACTCGGCTTCACTGGTGCCCAATTTGCGCAGCTCTTCGCGCTCCCAGGGCTCCACCTCGAGAACGTCGTCGTAGAAACCGGGAATGTTCACTCGGCCGTCCGGCGTATGGAGCGAGGCGCATAACTCGGAAAGCGCCTGGATGGGATTGCGCAGCACGCCGCCATGCAGGCCCGAATGCAGGTCCATCTTCGCGCCGGTCACTTCCACCTCGCACAGCGTGAGGCCGCGCAGACCGCAGGTGATCACCACCTGGTCCTCGCGGGGAATCCCGGTGTCAGAAAGGAACACAAAGTCGCCGTTCAGTCGATGCTGGTACTTCTGCAGGAACGGCAGGAAGCTGGGACTTCCGGTCTCTTCCTCACCTTCGATGAGAAAGGTGATGCGCAGGGGCAGGCGCGGTGATTTCTCCAGCAGCCGTCCGACGGCCGAAAGATGCGCCATCAGCGGACCTTTGTTGTCGGCCGTCCCGCGCCCCCAGAGGCGCCCGTCCCGCTCCACCGGCTCGAACGGCGGCGTTTTCCACTGGCTCAGCGGATCCGGCGGCTGCACGTCGTAATGGCCGTAGATGATGACGTGGGGCCAGACGGCGGGTCCGTCGCGTTGCGCGAGGATGATCGGATGCAGGTCGGTTTTCACGACTTCCACTGCGAAATCAAGGGAACGCAGCAGACCGGCGACGAATTCCTGTGCGCCCCGCATTCCGTCCTTGTACTTCGAATCCGTTGAAACGCTCGGGTAGCGAACGAATTCCTTCAGTTTTTCCACCGGGTCAAACATGCCGCAGGTTGCCCGAAATCGTCGTCCGGGCAAAGGTTTTTCAGTTTCCAGCGTCCGCCGGAAAATGCCTAGAGGCTGTCCAAATAGTCGGTTGAACCCGCTTCTGCGGCGCATCCGTAGGGGCGCGATCTTGTCGCGCTCTCCGAGAATGGGCGCAGCAAGCCTGCGCCCCTACGGTTCTTCCCAGACTTATCGGACAGCCCCTAATGCCGGAAATGCCGGATTCCCGTGAAGATCATGGCCAGGCCGCGGGCATCGGCCGCCTGGATCACCTCGGCATCCCGGACCGAACCGCCTGGCTGGATGGCCGCGGTCGCCCCGGCCTCGGCGGCGGCGATCAGGCCGTCGGCAAAGGGAAACAGCGCCTCCGACGCCACCACCGAGCCTTTGAGGTCCAATCCGGCCTCGCCCGCCTTCCAAACCGCGATCCGCGAACTGTCCACACGAGCCATCTGGCCCGCGCCGATCCCCAGGGTTTCCTCCCCGCGCACGTAGACAATGGCGTTCGATTTCACGTGCTTGCAGACTTTCCAGCCGAACAGCATGCTCGCCCTCTCCGCGGCGGTCGGCTGCCGTTTGGTCACCACTTTGAAGTTGGGCACGTCGCCGAGCGTGGCGTCGCGATCCTGCACCAGCACGCCGCCGATCACCGACCGCACCTCGCGCAGTGATTCCGCCCCCAAGCCACCTTTCGCCACCATGAGTCGCAGGTTCTTCTTCTTCCGGAGGACTTCCAACGCCTCGTCGCTGAACCGCGGAGCGATGATGACCTCCGTAAAGATCTCGGCGATGGCTTTGGCCAGGTCGCCGCCGAGCGTCTGGTTGACCACGATGATTCCGCCAAACGGCGCCTGCCGGTCGGTCGCAAGCGCGCGCTCCCAGGCTACCAGCAACGTGTCGGCACTCGCCACGCCGCAGGGATTTGTGTGCTTGAGGATGGCCACAGTCGGCCGCTCAAACTCGCCGACCAGGTACGTGGCGGAAGTGATGTCGAGAATGTTGTTATAGCTCAGCTCCTTCCCCTGCAGCTGCTCGAAATGCTCGAAAAACGTTCCATACAAGGCGGCCTGCTGGTGCGGGTTTTCGCCATAGCGCAAGCCCGAGGCTTTCTTGAAGGTCAGGGTGAGCGAAGGAGGGAATCCCGCCACCGCCGCCAGGTCTGGCTCGGCCAGCTGCGCCTCGAGGTACCGGGAGATCGCCGCATCATAACTCGCAGTCCGTTGAAAGACCTTGAGCGCCAGGCGGCGCCGGATCCCGGACAACGCGGCGGGCGACTCCATCGCCTGCAACACCGGATCGTAGTCCGCCGGATCGCACACCACGGTCACGCTTTCGTGGTTCTTGGCCGCGCTCCGCAGCATCGACGGGCCGCCAATGTCGATGTTTTCGATGGCCTCCTCAAAGTGGACGCCCGGCCGGGCCACGGTCTCCTCAAACGGATAAAGGTTCACTACCACGAGGTCGATCAAGGCGATTCCGTTGACCTCGGCCTGGCGCAAGTGGTCCGGCTTGTCGCGCCGGCACAACAGACCGCCGTGGATCTTCGGATGCAGGGTCTTCACCCGACCCTCCATGATCTCCGGGAAACCCGTATGTTGGCTGACTTCCGTGACGGGCAGGCCCTGCTCCGCCAGGAGTTTCGCTGTGCCTCCCGTGGACAGCAGCCGGTACCCGAACCGGTTGACGAGGGCAGTCGCAAACTCGACCAAGCCGCGTTTATCGCTTACGGAGAGAAGGGCCAGCTTTTCCATAGCTGCGTGTTTGTGCGGAACGGCCTCCGCTTCCGCAAGCTGAAAGCCATGTCGGGACCGCGCAGTTGAAAACTGTTGCATCCTGGAGCATGTTGGGGGGGTGACCCGGCAACCGGATCCGCTCCTATTGCGGCACCGCAGCATAACTCTCGGATTTTCTGCATGGCACAAGTTTCTGTGGAAGTTCCCGGCCTCACGGCCCAGCTCGACCGTTTGGTCCACCATCATGGCGGCAAATGCCTCCCGGCAGGAACGCCTCATGCGTTCGTCTACTTCATCACCGTCAAGAACGGATCCGACCGCACCATTACCTTGCTCGGACGAAAATGGACGATTCTCCAGGCGGATGGCAGCCATCTGGTCATCGAGGGCGAGAAGATCGTCGGCGAGACTCCGCGCCTCGCCCCCGGAGAGCATTTCTCCTATAACAGCTATCACGTCACCGGCTGCCGCGCGCGCGCGCAGGGTTGCTTCCATGGGGTCGACGAATTCGGCGGGCACGTCCACGTCTTGCTGGCGCCCTTTGACATGGTGATTCCCGAGGACTGAGCGGGCCGGAACCGCGTTGCTGCCCGAGGACCAGGCTTGCGCGGAACGGACGCGCTCCTTCTAGTGGGCGCCCCTAATGAAGTTAATCGATCTCAACCGCGACGGCGGAATCGGCGCCAATTGCCACTACGTTCAACTCGGCGACCTGAAGCTCATCCTGGATTGCGGCCTGCATCCAAAGAAGATCGGTCGCGCGGCGGCTCCCGACTTCGGTCCGCTGCGGGGCGTGACGCTGGACCTGGTCATCATCACCCATTGTCATCTCGACCACATCGGCAGCCTGCCGATTCTCCTCCGGGAGCAGCCGCAGGTCCCCGTGATCATGACCCAGCCCAGCCACATGTTGATCGAGCGCATGTTGCACAACTCAGCGAACGTGATGGAGCGCCAGCGGGCCGAGGACAACATCCCCGACTACCCGCTCTTCACCCACGATGAGATCGACCGTTGCGCGGGCCGTCTCACTCCCCTGCCCTACGGCCACGCCAAGAACTTTCATGGTGCCCGCGACGATATCGAGATCATTTTCCACCAGGCCGGCCACGTGGCCGGCGCCGCCGGCGTCGAGATTCATCACAAGCACCGCAAGCTGTTTTTCACCGGCGACGTGCTGTTCGGGGCGCAGCGAACCTGCCCGGCGGCCAAGTTCCCGGTCGATCGCTTCGACACGCTGGTGCTGGAGACGACCCGCGGAGCGACCGAACGCCCGGTCGGCAAGGACCGGGTGCATGAGGTCGCGCGCCTCATCACGGTCATCAACGAGACCATCCAGCGCGGAGGCTCGATGCTCATTCCGACCTTCGCGCTCGGCCGCATGCAGGAAATCCTTTCGATTGTGCATGACGCGCGAAAATTCGGCCGGCTGGTCGATTGCCCGATTTACGCCTCGGGACTGGGCATCGATCTCTGCGATTACTACGATGACATGACGCGGAAGACGAAACAGGTTAATTTCACGCGGCAAACGTTGAAGGATCTCCAGGTGCGCAAGCTTCCGCGGAAGCTCGACCCCGGCAGCCTGCCGGAGGCCAGTGCCCTCTATATCGTGAGCAGCGGCATGGTGGTGGAACGCACCCCGTCGTACGCGATCGCCGCCGGCCTCGCGGGGCACGCGCGGAACACCCTCGGTTTTGTCGGCTTTTGCGATCCCGACACGCCCGGAGGCAAGCTCCTGGCCGCGAAGACCGGCGACACCTTCCTGTTCGAGCAGCTCAACCTGAAAACCAAACTCAAGGCGCACGTGGAACGATTCGAATTGAGCGGCCATGCCGACCGCGAGGAACTGGTCGACTTCGCCACGCAATGCCAACCCCGGGCCATCGTCCTCACCCACGGCGATCCACCGGCGCGCGCTTGGATGGGCACTGCGCTGGCCGGGAAACTGCCGCAGACCAAGATCCTCGATCCGGTGCCGTTGCAGCCCTATCAGGTGTAGGCGGCGGATCATACAATCGGCCTTGGTTATCGAATGATCGTGCCGACATCGGATGGTTGCAGGGCGGGGTCGCCGGACCCCGCCATCTTTCCGAGGGCTCGGCGGGGTCCGGCGACCCCGCCCTACAGATTCGACTGCATCATTCCGGATGGGCTGGCCCCAGCAGTTCCTTCAAGCGCGCGCACATTTCCGCGTTTCCCGCGAGATAATGGATCCGCGGCGCCTGGAGATCGAATTGCCGCAACGGGAACGGCTTGTTCTTCAGGTAATGGATCTCCGCCCCGCCGCCGAGAGCGATGGCGTGGGCCGCGGCGATGTCCCACACGCGCACGTTGTGGTCCACGACTCCGTCGAGCAGGCCGATGCCGACATAGGCCAGATGCAGCGTGCTGCTGCCAAGTCCGCGGATCTTGAACTCCTGGATGATCGGCGCTGCCTGTGCCACCAGTGCCTTGTCGTAAGGACTGTGAAAACCGATCAGGCTCCCGCCCTGCGGCGGGTCCGGCCGGACGCATGCGGGCGTTCCGCCGTCAAAGGCTCCCAAGCCCGGTCCGCCATCGATGAGCGTCCGGCGCGCGAGGTCATAGACCACGCCATAAACCGGCACTCCCTGCTCCAACAGGGCCAGCGAAATCGCACAGTAAGGGATCCCCGCCGCGTAGTTGTTCGTGCCGTCAATCGGGTCAAGCACCCAGCAGAAACGCGCCGTGGCGGCGATCGGCCTCGTCACCACTTCCGTTTCTTCGCTGAATCCCTGGTCTTCCGGGAACCGGGCGGCCAGCTCGCGCAGGATCGCCTCCGAGATCGCGAGGTCCGCTGTCGTGACACGGGTCCCATCGTACTTCCATGAGCTCTGGGCCCGGCGAAATTCGCGGTGAAGCAACCCAGTCTGCGCCGCCACGGTGTGTTTGGCGGTCTCGATGCGTCGTTCAATCTTCCGGTCCATCTCCCATCAACAGCAGGAAGTGTGGGAAGAACCAAGCCAGGAATCGGGCCGCCCGCCGGTCGGGGGCATCTCCCGATTGACGGGAAAGCAGGCAGCAAGCCTGCGCCATCGGTAATGAACGAGCGATCGCGTTCCGTAGCGCAGGCTTCCAGCCTGCAACCGATGCAGCCAGGGATGGCTGCGCTACGTTCGGGATCACCGACAACCGGGAGATGCGCCCCGCCGGTCACGGTTGATGTCTGCCACTGCTGTCGGGGCCAGCATTCCGGTTTGATGTTCCAGGACGAACGACAGCTGTCTTGCCAGTCATGGAGTCGAAATGGTATCGTGCGCTTAGCAGCCTGTCGGGCTTCTGGACCCTCCAGGCTGCTAAAAGCAAAACCGCTCCTTTCATTGGGCAGGGAATATGATCCGATGAGCCAATGGACGCTTCTTCTCCTGGGCGGCACGGGCGCGGTGGGCTCTGAGGTCCTGGCGCTGGCGCTGGTCGATGCCCGCGTGGCCCGCGTGGTCGCCCCCGCGCGCCGGGCCCTGCCTGCCCAGGATAAGCTGTCGAACCCACTGGTGGATTTTGCGCACCTGCCCGGGGCTGAATGGTGGAATGCGGACGCATGTATCTGTACTCTGGGGACGACCCTGCATCGAGCCGGCTCCCCGGAAGCCTTTGAGCAGGTCGACCGTCACTTTGTCGTCGAGGCCGCCCGACGCGCCCGGGCCGCCGGCACCCCGTGTTTTGCCTACAATTCATCGCTGGGCGCGAACGAAAAGGCCCGTTGCCTTTATCTGCGGGTCAAAGGTCAGACCGAACGGGAACTGGAAGTCCTGGGTTTTGCGTCGCTCACGCATGTGCGGCCGTCCCTGCTGGACGCCGGGCCGCGGCCCGACTTCCGTCCCGGCGAGCGTCTCCTGCTTGCCATCACCCGGCCCATCCGCTTTCTCCTGCCCAAGAGCATTCGTCCCGTGAGCACCCGGGCGGTCGCGCGGGCGCTCCTAAGCGCCGCGCAAGAGGCCCGACCCGGCCGGCATTGCGTCGAATCCCGTGAAATCATCGAAGCCGGCTGAGCCATATCTATGCAAATTGTAGGAAGCGAGCTTGCCCCTCAACACGCTCGGGGCCTTGAGCCTGTCGAAACGGCTCGTGACTTGTCCTCCGTAGGCCAGACGAAGGAGGATTCAGAGGCGAAAACCGCCCGCAAGCCGGCTTCCTCGCATTGCGTTGAGGACGGGGACGCATGAGGTGTCGAACGAAGTTGCGCAATTTGGCTGCGATTCCCACGGTCGGCATGGTCAATGCTGTTTAGGGTTCATGCACCACCAATAATTCACGCCTGCCCAGAGAGGTTGTGCAGCAACCCATGGTGCAGGCCACTTTTCCCGTAGAAGAAGATCTAGCCATCGCCGTTTGGAGGCCAGGCGACGCCCTCCACGACAAAATAGAACTCCTCGGCTCTGACATGCTTGTGCTGGGAATTCGCGCTCTTCGGGGGAATAAGAGGACGACAAATCGAGGCAGCACACCCTTTTTGTTCCCGGCGAGTCAGGCTTTGGCCAGAGCTTGCGCCACGAACTGATTTAGGCTGTCACCTCGCGCCATAGCCTTCAGAACCGTCTTTCGGTGTACAGCCGGCGAGACTCGGACAATGAACTTCCCGCTGTATTCCTTGTTCGCCGTCGCCTGGGGCAATGGTTCCCCGCGAGTGAGAAGGATGACGACCCATTCCTCAACGATCTGATCCAGTTCGGCAAGAACACCGGCTTCGGTGGCTCCATGACAGCTCTGGCCAATCAGCGGCGGCGCACTTCCGATGTAGCACTGATCCTCCTCGCTCCATTCCACGAGCTTAACGTAGCGGCGAGCTGCTTTCTTAATCTGTTCACGAGTGGGTTTCATTTTTGTGACTCCTGAATGGCCTTGCGGACGAGTTTCTCTTGGTAGTGCTTGGCGTCGTCGCCTTCTTTCCCGGCGACAGTGACGCGAGCACCGTGGGGGTGTTCGTAATTGCGGTGGCTGCCTTTCCCACCGCGATTCGTGAACCCTGCCCGTTCAAGTTCGGCGAGAAATAGGCGAATCTTTCTTGGCACTGCCGAGTAGTATCACTGTGATACCATGAACGTCAAGCGCGACCATTGAACTGAGAACCGCTCAAACGCCCTGTTCGTTCCGACCGGCATCTGCTCAAGGCGGGCTCTGATCTGCGAGGCAGTCGATCCGGCGAGACCGGCTATGGCCGTTCTGGCGGGCCTCATACTCACTGCGCTGGCGGTGCGCTTGTGCTGCGGAGACGCTCGATCTCCCATAAAGCTTCCCGCACATCCACCGTCAGCCGGCCGGCAACTTTGTCGGGAGCGAGGATCGCGGCGGATTGATCCAGCAGTTCCTTCCGTCGCGCGGCCTCAAACGGGACGGCGAGATCGCAGAAGCTCGCCGCACGAATACGGGCGAAGGCCAGATGTTTCTGGGCCTGCCAGTATTCGGGGAAACTCGGCACCCACCACTCATGAGCCCAGAGTATGTCATCGATCCATCTCCTGCCCTGCGCAGTGTCGCCGTTTTTCCGCAGCACCTCGACGGAGGCATTCTCGATGGCCCACGCAACCGTGTCGCCATCCCAAACCCCGACGACATCGGGCAGAATTGCCGAAAGACGATCTGATTCTGCCTGTAACCGCGGTGCGGCTGCGGCGTTCTGGCCGGCACCGGCCAGGGCCAGCGCGGCGAGTTCGTCCGCCGTCGCCCGGCGCTTGAGCAGTTCCTCGCTGGGCGGCTGCTCCTTCAGTGCAGCCTCGCATCCGGCCTGCGCTTTCTGCGCCAATCGCGCGAGTTCGGGCCAGTCGCGCAGCCACCATGCACCCAACGCGGACTCTTCCAGGAATCGAACGAGTGCGATCCCGCGGTCCGGCGACTGCTCCGGCAATTGATCGCGGTACGTCTCGAATCGTTTGCGGGCCTCCTCGAGCCAGCGATCGGCGTCGGCCCTGTCACCGACCGACGCGGCCAGCTGGGCCAGGTGCAGGCTATTAAACAGGCGCGTCCGCAGCACGCTGTCGTATCTTTTTCGCCCCACGAACGGCTCAAGCAATCCATCGTACTGTCGAAACGCCGCGCGCGCCGGCTCGACCTGTCCGTCCCACCCAAAATGCACGTAGCATTCCATCCGGTGCCTCTCCGCAAAGAGGAAGCGATAGCCATCGCTTTCGGGATATCGTGCCATCAGCGCGCGGTAGCCTTCGCGCGCGCCGAGTTCCGCCTCGCGCGCGTCCGGCGAAGAGATCGCCGACGAAACCGGCAGAAAATCCCACGCGGCTTCACCCGCCCGCGTGAACCGTTCGCTGGCCTGCGGGTCATTGGCCGCTGCGGCGTCGAGCTGCCGTCCCGTCCTTTCCAGCGCATCCAGCGCCAGATTCGCCGAGGCTTCGGCACGCAGCCGCGCGATGGTCGCCAGGTTCTCTTTTCCGTCCACCGTGAGCCGGCCGACGGCCGCCGGGCTGGTCAGCAGGGTCCGCGCCCGATCGGCGAGTCCGATGCACCGGATTGCCTCCGCCGAATCGCACAGGCCTGCAGCAAGCGTCAGCACGCCGGCTTCCCAGTCCTGCTCGGGCAACGCCGAGTTAAGAAAGAACCCGAACTCAAACCGCAGGAGCTGTCCAGCAGCCTGCCTGGCCTCTTCCGTGTCACCGTGCTGCACGAGCGCCTGGATCAGGGATTTCTGGGCAATTCCGAGAGATCCGTGTGAATCGTTAAGAAAAGTCGCGCGCATGATGTCGATGGCCGGCCGCAACCCAGCGATGGCCTCGGCGGACCGGCCTTCGTGTTGCGCGGCGATGGCGAGAAAGGCGTTGGCCTCGGTCTGACGAAGCAGCAGTCCGCGGTGGCCCGGTCTTTGCCTGAGCCCGGCTCCGATCTGCGCCAGACTATCCCGGGCGGCATCCGCCATCGCGGGCCAATCGCGCAGCCAATAGAGCGCAGACGCCTTCATAAACAGGAAACTGACGCGAGCGTAGCACTGTGCGAACGAACCCCCGGGTAACCGGCTGCAATAGTCGGCAACGCGCAGTTGCGCCCGTGCGATTTCCTGCCGGGCTTCGGCCGGTTCGCCCACCCACGCTGCGATGACTCCGAGCCAAAGGCGGATGTTGACGCAACTCGACGACTGGACTGCGCCATAATACCCCCCCCGCGCAAGCAGTGGCTCCAGGAGGGAAAGAAATTCGCGAAACGCTTTCCGCAAGGCTTCGAAGTCCGGAGCGCGATATAACAGATACCAGCTTTGCATGGTATGCGCCACGGCGTATTCAAGCCGGTATATCTGATCGTCGGGATTCAGCTCGATCAGCTCCCGATAGTGCTCCTGGGCAATGCGCTCCGCGTCACGCGACCTCTTTAAAGAAGGGGCCCAGTAGCTTAACACTTGCGCCACACCCGCCGTCTGTTCGCGCAGCTTCAGGTTGCCCGGATCAGCTTTCAACGCCTCGGTGCAATAGGCCAGCGCCCGCTCAGCCGCCACCGGTGCTTGGCCCAATCGTCCGGAAGATCCCAAGTTGACGGCCAGAGCGGTCAGGCTCTTTCCCATCCAGTCGGCGGATACCTTGTCCATCGACTGAGCAACCAACAATTCCTCGATCAACATCTGACGCTCGGCGAGGGCGGCGCCGGCCGTAGCCTCGGGCGGCTCGCCGAACTCCATGAACCCTGCACTAGCGTACCACCCAAGAAGGTCCGCCAGACACTGCGTCACCAGGAGATTCTTGGGAAACCGCCGATGGAGCTCCCGTCCGCGGCGGATCATTTCCTCCCAGCGTTCTTTGGAGATTACGGTGAGCGACTGGCCGATCGCCTCAGGAAGCTGAGATTCCGCCAATAACCATGCAACGGCGGCCTCGGGATCATCGGGATTGTCCCGCGCAGTCTTCTCGCGCAACGCGACTGCCGCCCGCAGAGCCGCCTCGGCACCCTTGAAATCGTTCAGCGAGCGCCCGCGCAGACGCCCTAGCGCGACCAGGGCGTCAGCCTGTCCTTGATCGGTCCCAGTGTTGCGGAGTTCGGGCGGCAGCGACTCGTAGTATTGGACGGTAGCCTCGGCCGTTTTTATCAATTGCGGCAGCCCGCCCCGCTGTTCAAGCGGTGGGGTCAGGTCATGGGTCATCAACCCAACGAGCTTCTCCGCCTGGCCGCGGGCGACATCGGCCGCGCGTCGCTGCACGACGGCCCGGCGATATTGGGTCAGCGAAATCGCGAGTCCGACGACCAGCGCGAGCATGGTGATGCCGGTCGCGGCCACGCCCGCGCGGTGGCGCCGCGCGTATTTGCCCATCCGGTAGAAGACGCTGGGCGGCCGGGCGCGGATCGGCCGCTCGCTGAGGAAACGCTCCATATCCTCGGCCACCTCGGCCGCCGTCGCGTAGCGGCGCGCCTGTTCCTTCTCCAGGCACTTGAGGCAGATGGTCTCCAGGTCGCATGGCAGCGCCGGATTGAGCAGCCGGGGCGGCGGCGGATCGGTGTCGAGCACCAGCCGTAGCGTTTCGGTCGGGGTCGCCGCAACTCTGGCAGGTCATGACGCTCATCGGGTGGTGGGAAGGCTCTCCTTTGAGTCTTTAAAGGATTCCCCGGCCGAGGTTACACGCTGACGGCCGCGAGCAGGTGCCGGATCTCGTCGTCGGTCTCCGCCGGGTCGAGGACGGTCTTCGCCACCTCGGCGCTGAAACGCTCGCCAAAATGCTGCCGCAGCCGGTGCAAGGCCACCTTGACCGCCCCCTCGGTCGAACCGAGCCGGCGGGCGATCTCGGCATGGCTGATTTCGCCCCGGCCGCCCCAGACCGCGGCCTTCAGCTCGTCGAACCACGCCGCTTTGCCGATCGCCGAGTATTCGCGCCGCATTCCCGCGAAAGTGATTTCGATCAGGCTGATCGCCCATTTCCGGTCGTAGGCCTTTTCCGGTGATTCGTTGGTCGCGGGTTCGTCGCCGAACCGGGCCTCGGCGGCCTGCATGGCCTCAAGCGACACAATCGCCTGTCCGCCGCCGCGCTTGGCAGCCTGGGCATGCTCCCGCTGGTAGGAGTGGAAGTTGTTGAACGAGGTGAGCAGGAACGTGCGGAAGCGCCCGCGTGCCGCATCCGCTTGCGCCAACGCGCCCCGGGCGAGCAGGTCGGCGAGGAACCCCTGGGTCAGATCCTCGGCGTCAGCCGGCGCGAGCCCGCGGCGCCGGGCGAACCAGTAAAGCGGATACCAGTAGACCCGGCAGAGTTCCTCCAGCGCCGCCCGGCCCTCAGGTGTCCCGGCTTCCGCCGCCCGCACAATCATGCTCCAGTGCGTTGTCGCAAATGCACCAGGGCCGCGCGCTGCGGCCCCGGCATCTTCCGCCGGTGGGCATTTCGAGGTCACGGAAAAGTGTCTTATGCCCGCTTTCGGAGCGTTGCGCAAGCCCGGCACGGCGACGAACGGCGATGGGGGCCCGCGCTGATTGCCGTGTGGCCTGCGGGTTCCGAAGGTTCGGCGGGCGTATTTGAACTACGAAGAAACGAAGGCACGGAGCGGAGAGCATTCTCCATGAGGTCTTCTTTTTGTCTCCGCGTCTTTGTGGTTTTCCCCACGGACGGCTTCACCACGGATTTCGCGGATGACACGGATGAAGTCAGGCCGATCCGCGTCTATCCGCGTGATTCGCGGGAGTCAGTTCTCCGCCCGGATCCCTGCTCACTGCTCGCTACTCGATGCTCGCTACTTTGGCGGCGGCTTCGCCGTCCCGTGTAACCTTAGCCCCGGAAACCTTTATGGCACGGTGGAGATCCGACGTCTTCCCGGCGCCCGCCGCCGCCGCCGACTACTCTCCCCGGAGAAACTCAGTTCCCCCCCCCCCCATGAAAGGACCTATGAAAAAGACACTCGTACTGTTAGTTCTCGCTGCCTTCGGATTGGTTTGCCAGTCCCAGGCTGAAATTCGTTGGGCCTTAAAGTACACCAACGGTCATCACCACGTGAATGCCATCATCACGACAGGCGATTTCGACGCCACGCTTGGCGGTTATCCAATGACCGGCATTTCGGGTGAGCGAGATGGCGTAAAGATTGCTGGGATCACGCATGGATACGTCGGCCCTTTGGAGTGCTATCAACCTTATGACCCGACGACAAATCCTATTGGTGGCTCGCCGCGATATGCTCTGTTCAATAGCCTTTCGGGTCCCCTGCTTCCCCCACCCGTTCTTTGGACGGAATTCGACAACGTTGTTATGGGAGGGAAGACGGGGTTTGATTTCTTCGGACTCTCATTCACTGCGGGTGGTCTTGAATACAATGTCTACTCTGACGGTGTCACTGTCTGGGAACTTGACCAGGAGAACGATACCGTTGTCACCAACGGAATCTCGGGAGAGGTAGTGACGCATTTCGAAATTCGCCAGCTCCCCAAAGGGTGCGACAATGACGACTGTGGTCATAACAAATGACGACAATCACCAACCGCGCCGAGACTGTCGGGCCGGCGCTCGGCGCCGGGCCGGGGCCTGCCGTCAAGCGGCAGCCATACAAAAGTCGCAAAGCGAGTGGTAGTTAGTATAAATCCGACTCCAGTTGGATTCACAAGCCCGCCCGAAACGGCGGGCTTTTTTTTCGGTGCTGTCGCGAGGGCGAATCCTGCGCCATCGGGCCAAGGGAGGAAACCCGCCGGTGATCTTCGGAGGCCCCCAGCGGCGGCAAGTCTGAGCACGGATTCCGATTGGACGACGCTCTACTTTCGGGTGGACATGTTCAGACTTTCAAATGGCGTCCTCGGCGGTGGACGCTTGCGCAAGATAACGCTTGCGTCCCTTGAAACCGTGCGTACGTTATCAACGGTGGAATTCGACTGGGACCCAATCAAGAGCGCGAGCAACGAGGCCAAGCACGGGATCAGCCTCTCCGCTGCTCCATCGCTCTAGGCTGGCCCGGTCGTAACCTTCCCATCGAAGAATCCCGGCGAGCCTCGGCGTCTCGCTATTGGACTCATCGATGGGCGTCACTGGACGGTGATCTACACCGTACGCAACGACATCTACCGTCTCATCTCTGCTCGCCGTTCACGGACCGATGAAAAAGCTCTCTACGAAACTCTCGCCCGCTGAGGCGACCACAGCCGCCAACCTCGAAGATCGTTTTAGTGCCGGGGCTAGTGTGCTCGATTACTTTGACGTCTCCCGCGCGATTCACACCCATGGCGGAAAGCGTCCTGGGGCCGGCCGTAAGCCTGCGGGCAAGCTCCGCAAGACGGTTAAACTTTCCCCGGCGGCCGTTCGTCGATTCCAGTCCTATGGTCGGAGGCACAAGTTGCGGGACTTCTCCGCTGCGATCGAAGCGGCTTCCACCACGCTCTAGCCAGCGTGGGGGCGGTCCCCAGCGCTCGCAGCGGGCCGACGGATCGCGACCTTGTCCGGATCACAAGCACCCAAAGAATCGCGGGCAATCCGCCCAAGCGGTCTCTTGTAACAGCCGCCCGCGGTCGCTCCGCGGCGATTCGAACCCGCCCGGTGAACTAACCGTGGGCAGGATGGCAATTGTCTCTAAATCGGCGAGGCGGTCCGGGGAAGACGGTGAAATAGGCGGGTTGGCAGCTTGTGTTCGGAACGGCATTCTGTTGCGGTTCCGTCAACTTCCTCCAATCATGCGCCTGTTTTTGACCCTCATGGCTGCGGCCGGCTTCACTGCTTCATCAATGGCTGAGAAGACCCAGGATTGTTCGTCGTGCCGAAAGGCGATTATCCTGAGCGGCGAGTTTGCCTATCAGGGTCTCCCCGCCGGAACGACTATCGAAAGTGCATTGCCCGACGCCGCATTTTCGACGACGGCGTTTGGCGACAGCTTCGAAGCCACGGTGATGGGCCTCGCTCCGGGTGACTACGCCTTGGAGGTCGACATGGCGGAAACCCGTGGTCCACGGCGAAGGCCAGCGTCTCATCGATATCTCCCGCAACTGGAAACCCCTGGTTGAGTCGCTCGACATCTTCAAAGCCGCCGGCGGC
>CAVRNM010000288.1:0-9994 GCA_963722225.1 uncultured Verrucomicrobiae bacterium | reverse complement strand
GACGACCACCTTGCGGCCGAGCGTCACCCGGTAACCCAGATTGACGTTCAGCAGGAAATCGATCGCCCGGAGCACGCCGTCCAGCTGCACGCCCTCGATCGCCAGTTCGCGGCTCTTGTGGGCGCCAATGCCCAGAAAGACGGCTTCAAAACCCTGCTGCTTCAGGTCGGCCAGGGCGAAATCGCGTCCCAGGCGGCAGTGCCGGCGAATCTCCACTCCCAGGGACTCGATCGCGGCGATCTCCGCCTGGATGATATCGCGCGGCAGCCGGTACTCCGGAACTCCGAGCACGAGCATGCCGCCGGCGATATCGTGGGCCTCGAAAACCGTCGGGGAGAAACCCATCATCGCGAGCTCATGCGCGCAGGACAGGCCGGCGGGACCGCCGCCGACCACGGCGACCTTCCGTCCCTCGCCCACGCGCTCGCGGCGCGGGTCGCGCAGCTGCGGATAAACCCTGCCCAGGTCGAATTCCTCGGATTCGACGCCGAATTTCTCGCAAACGAACCGCTTCAGCGCGCGGATCGACACGGCGGCATCGAGCGCTCCGCGACGGCATTTCGCCTCGCAGGGCGCCGCGCACACGCGGCCGCAGATGGAGGCAAAGGGGTTGGGCGCCCGGGCGATGAGGTAGGCGTCCTCGTAGCGTCCTTCCGCAATCGCCTGGACATACCCGCCGGAATCCGTCCGGACCGGGCACCCCTCGCGGCAGAGCACCTGCCGGCTGAAGTAGTCCACGTCGGGGATTTCAACCGGGATGTTCGCAGCCATGGGAGGAGCGGTCGTCAAGCCCGGGGGGCGGCGGCTCAAGGCTTGTCGTAGGCGTTGTGGAGTTCCTTGATTTTGGCCTCCTCGGCGGCCCGCTCCTCGGGCGTCAGCTTGGCCAGCTTGGCCTCGAGGGCATCCTTCTTGCGGACGCTGGCATCGTAGACCAGAAAGTCGTAGATCTTCTTCGCGCTGTTCTCGGTGATCATCGAGCCGGGCTTGTGCATCATGCGCTTGACGTAGCGCGACCATTCGCCGGGAAGCACGAAGTCGCAGTTCACCGGCCGGCTCAGCACATGGCAGAGCGTGCATTTTTGCTGGAAGACCTCGTAGTTCTTCCGCAGGCCCTCCGGATATTTGGAAACATCGATGGTCGCCGGACCTTTCTCGAACTCGGCGATCCGCGCCTTGGTGGCCGCATCCAGTTGGTCCTCGGCGCGGCAGATTCCGGCCGCCGCCAACGAAAACGCCGCGGCGATGATCAGGGTGAATTTGATGGTCATGGGTGGAGAGGGGATTCGAAGACGCGGCGGCAGCCGGGAAATCGCCAAGGGAGGAGGTGCCAGCCGGGCCGTTGGGCCAGGCAGGGAAAATAGCCGATCCTGGACGGAAGCGCTACTTGCGCCTTGGCGTTTGCTGATTGCCTTTTGGCGTGCCGGCCCCGGGCCGCCGCAGGTCGGATCAAACCCGGAGCGGGGCACGCAGCGTCAGGCGATATTCGGTCGGCGGCATGCCCACGTGTTGCTTGAACACGCTGTTAAAACGGGGGATCGAACCAAAGCCCGCGGCAAAAACGATCTCGGAAATCCGTAGCGACGGATCCACCAGCAGTGTCTTCGCCTTCTCGACGCGCACCCGCGTGACATATTCCGTGAGTGTCATGCCCGTGGCCTTCTTGAAGAGCTTGCAGAAATAGAACCGGCTCACCCCCACCTGTTGCACCACCTGCTCCAGGTTGATCGACTCGTCCACGTGGTCCCGGACGAATTGTTTCGCCCGGGTGACCGCGGCCGGCTCCACCTCGGCGCTGGCAATGAACTGGCGCCCCGCGAAGTCCGCGAGGTATTGCGCAAACACGTTCAACAGCTTGATGATCGCCTGGAACCGGTCGGCCGTCACCACGGGCGTCGCGAAATAGGCCGCGCGCACCCGTCTTTCCCAATCGCCATCGGGTCGGTCGGCAATCATCGCTGTAATCAGGCGGAAATCCCGCTCCGTCGGTTCCCGCCGGAATACCTGGCCACTCATCAGAGTCGCGACATGGCGTTTGCCGACCAGCACCGGCACTGCCACGTCGGTCAGACCGGCGAAACAGGAAATCTGTTGGGGATTGAAGCTCCGCGCGACGATGCGCTGGAGCCGGGCCTGAGCTTCCCGACAGGCGACGCAACCCGCCGCCGTATCGGTCACCAAGGCGCAGAAGCCGTTCTCCTGGAGACCGAAACACAGTCGCCGGTCCGGCTCATCCGGCGCGACGACCTTCAAGGGCACACCGGTGGCCTTGGAGAAGGCCGCTTCATAGAATGCGATGACAGGAAGCCGGATCAGGTCGTTGAAAGCGAGGGGCCGCACGAAAGGATCAATATCCGGGGCCGTGGAAAAGACAAATGGCAAGCCGAATTGACCGAACTTGCTTCCGCTCCGCGGGTTTCGCGCAGAAGCCGGCCGGCCCCGTATCGGTCCGCCGTGGAAAAACGCAAGCTGATCGCCGGTCAGATTCGCTGATTTGCTGCCTCCGTCCAAAGGCAGGTCACTCCCCCCCGTCTATTGCCCACATCAGGGCACCAGCCCAATGATCACCCTGCGGCCGTGGGCGTGGACACGCAGGATGTGGCTGGAGGGATCCCATGTGATCGTGGCGCCCTGAATCTCGCCCGGAGAGCAGGAGCCAAGCTTGAACAACTCCTCAGAGTCCGCGTCGTATTTATCGTAGCGGATCGAGGATTTCCCATACTCGATCGAGCGGATCACCGAGGAGGTGCGCAGCAGGTGTTCCTGGTTGGCCGGCGCCAATTCGGGGTCCGAGGCCATCGCGCGAACGTAGTGTCGCACGAAGTCTCCGTAGCCGTCCGTGAGCCAGTTGTCATCGCGCGGGTACTGGTTCTTCCCGTCGGCATCCACCCAGTAGGTGGCCCAGCTGAGCCTCCGGATGGCCGCGTCCCTCGCCGACCAATCCCCGGTCTTCTCGGCGTAGAGCAGCTCCACGGCCGCGTGCCGGGACGTGTGGCTGTTGCCCGGCACGGGGTATTGCGTCTGCTCGTTGATGACCACCACGCCCCACTTGTCCGCCTCATGGTTCGCAAACCTGCCGTAGGACCAGTCGAGGATACCCCTCGCCATTGCCCTCCACCCGGGATCCCAGCCCGGGTGCTCCAGGATATAGGCGGCGAGAGTGTCAGCGTTGATCTCCGTGTCGGAGTAGTCCTTCGTGCTCACGTCCTCGAAGAACGGCCCCCAGCGGTTGTTCGCCAGAGGGTATTTCTTAAGCCAGTCGGCTACGAGCCGTGATGTCTCGCGGTACTTCTCCGGCTGGCCCTCGTTCAAGGCCGCGAGGTCGTCGAAGAGCCTGAGCGCCCCCGTCCAGTTGGTCGTATAGGAGGCCCGGTAGATCAGGTGATCGTTGTCGTTGCGCTCCTCGTGGACCTTCCCCGTCGCGCCGTTCACGCGGAAGGGCCAGGGCGAGTTCGCCTCATCCCCGGGCGTCACGTTGCTCGCGAGCCTGTCCGCAATCCGAATCGCGCGCTCCAGGTAGCGCCGGTCGCCCGTCACCTTGTACAGCACGACGAGTTCCGCCCCAAAGCTCGCCGCCTTGTCCGGCTGCAGAAAACCAGGGCCCGCCCTCATGTCACCGTCATACCGGCCCGACTTCTCCTCGAGGTTGTAAGGATAGGGAAGCCCTCCCCACCGCAGGTCCTCCGGGGCGATTCCGTGGGCCATCCAGTAATCGGCCATCATCCGCATGTTGTCATGGAGCGCCGGGTCGCCGAGGTACCCGTAGAGCAGGTTCCACGACGAGAGCGCCATGTTGATCTGGTCCCCCCCCAGCCCCCGGGGGTCGTCCTGGTCCGCCTTCCAAACCTGGTGCAGCAGGTAGTACGGGACCCCGTTCGGGCAGGCCCTCATGGTGATCCAGAAATTCCAGACTTGCCGGATCACGTGGTCGTAGGCCTCGGAAGGTTCCCCGCACCAGGGGACGATCTTCCCCTGCGCGTCCGTCCTCACTTCGTGGTAGCCGAGGCGGTCGGCCGCGCCCGCGCACCCGTGAAGCAGGACCGCCGCCGCCAACGCCGCGGAGAGACGCAGGGCGGGGCCCCACGGGCACCTTGGGAAGATTTTCATGGGGTGCCGCGACCCCGCGGGTTGGCCAGGATCATCCTCACCCCAAGCTGAATCCGCGCATCGCAGCGTCAACGGCAAACCGCCCGCGCGGGCATCCGTCTTGACCGGCTCCTTGATGGTTCGAATCACTGGGATCACGTCATACATGCCAGCACGGACGCTTGCGTTCCCTTCGGCACCGCGACCTCCTCGCGACTGGCGGTTTCCCTATCGGCCGGCTGACGAGCCAACCCGCTCGATCCGTAGAGACCAAGCCATTTGACGGTGGTGCCCAGGCATGGACAAATCCCTTCCACCGCACCAACCTGACGCCACCGCCCAGACTGATACAAGGGGTGGCCCAAGAAAGTGGATCCGCCCACAATTCTTCGAGCACCGAAAGCTATTATGAAATTACGTTATATGAAGACCTTGGGACTTCATGCCGTTTTCCTGGCCGGCGCCATCCCGGGCTGGGCCCAGCATGTCGGGAATCCTCAGGCCTCACTCGTGGACGTTGCCTTGTGCCAGGCCACGCTCCGGTCAACCGCCGATCCGCTTCTGCTCGAGGCAAAAAAGGGCCTGCCCTCATGCGCCGGGCTGCCCTTCGTCCCCGCGCCCGTCGGACGGATGATCATTCCCCGACACTACCTCTCGGGCTCGAACGGGCCGGTCAACCCCGCCGAGGCTCCCGTCACCCGTATGTACGAGGCGTTTGAACGGCGCATCACCGCTGGCATGGCGCAGTACCTTGCGACCGGCAGCCACACGGAGTCCGCCAGCGCGCTGGATCAGCTCGACGCCTGGGCCAAGGCAGGTGCCCTGCTCGACTACAGCCGCGACGAGTCCTCACAGGCCTGGTTTCAAGTCGAGTGGACGCTCAGCGCCGCCGGAATCACCGACTCCGTGCTGGTGAATGATCCAACCCTGGATCCCGCCGAGCAGCAGCGCGTCAAGTCGTGGCTCGTCGCCGCCTGCCGAAAGTTAATCGGCTTCGAGAGGCCCGGCGATACCGGTAACAACCACCACTATTGGCGCGCCCTCGCCGCCATCTCCATCGGCGTCACGGCCTCCGATGACGCGCTTTTTCGCTTTGCCGTTGAGACCTACCAGCAGGCGATCGGCGAACTCGACCCCAATGGGGCTTTGCCGAAGGAAATGGCCCGCCATGAGAACGCGATCCACTATCAGGGCTTCGCGCTGCAACCGCTGGTGCCCATCGCCCAGTTCGCCGCCCGTCAAGGCTATGACCTTTACGCCTACAGCGCCCGCGGCCGCACGCTGCGGGACGCGATCATCTTCTTCGGCCGGGCGGTTGACGATCCGAGCCT
The DNA here is from genome assembly GCA_963722225.1 of uncultured Verrucomicrobiae bacterium. Classification (GTDB taxonomy): domain Bacteria; phylum Verrucomicrobiota; class Verrucomicrobiia; order Opitutales; family Opitutaceae; genus Fen-1467. The sequence continues at coordinate 4,580 of CAVRNM010000288.1, read as the reverse complement.
CGTCAGGCCCTATACGAGCGACGCTCAATCCACCAGATTCAGCTCCGGAGACTTCGCGCCGTTCACCTTCTACCAGGCGCGGTTCGGAACGGAAGGGCTGCCTTCCTCCATCGTCGTCGCTCTGCGGCATCCAGTCGCCACCCCGCGCCTCGGCTACACGACCATCATGGCGGTGCCGTCAGCGGTGATCTCCCAGCTGACTCGCTGACTTTCTCGATCCGAGGACGACCGCGGGCTCCGGAGTCGAAGGCTCCGAGAGCTTGTCGAGGACCAGATTCGGGTCTACGCCAACGAATGGGTATGGGGCCTCACGAACGAAGCAAAACCGTGCGGGTGTTACGGGTCTGGGCTGGATTCACGTTGGCCATTATGGATGGCTTGCGCGCCGGCAATCCCATCGTCGACGGGAAGGGATTGACGGATCCCTATGCGGTGGTTTACGGCGACCGTGTTTACAATTACGCGACCCACGAATTCTCGCCGGGCAACCAAGGGTTTGTCATGAAGGACTGGTGGGTCTGGTCTTCCGACGATCTGGTGACCTGGCGGCAGGAGGGCACGTTGAAGCCCGAAGACACCTTCATCGGCAGACCCTTCAACGATTGCTGGGCGACCTGTGCCATTGCCAGGAACGGCAGATATTTTTGGTATTTCTCCGCCGGCCCCAGCGAAATCGGGGTGGTGGTCTCGAATGCACCCCGAGGCCCGTGGAAGGATCCGCTCGGCAAGCCGCTGGTTCCCCAAGGGCTGACCCCGACGGAGCAGCGGGATCCGAATGTTCTGATCGCCGGCGACGGGAACGCCTATCTGGTCTACGGCACCTTTGACTATTTCATCGTCCGCTTGAACGACGACATGATCTCGCTCGCGGAGACGCCGCGTCCGGTGGAATTCGACCGGCGGTTCGGCCCCTACGGGGCCAAGACCGATGACAAACCATCGCTGCACAAGCGCAACGGCACCTACTACCTCTCCTGGTCGAGTTACTATGCCGAGTCCACGAACATCTATGGCCCCTACACCTACCAGGGTTCGGTGATCGTCCCGGAGCGGGTGGCCATTGGATTCAGCAACCAGAATCTGTTTCATGACCGCCACGGGAATTTCTTCCAGTTCAAAAACCAGTGGTACTACGCCTGCAACGACAAGAGCCAGCCCGGCCGCACTGATTCTTTCCGCGATGCCATCATCAGTTACGTCCACTACAAGGATGACGGCGAAATGGCGCCCATCCGCATCGACCGGATCGGCGGCGAGCGGGAATCCATCGGGCGGGGTCATCGAAGTGCGCGACGGCAACCCCGAGGCCGCATTGCTCGGAACGTGCCGCGTGAACTTCACCGGGGGATGGGACAAATTCAATACTTTCACCTGCCGACTGAGGAACCCGGCCGGAAACCGGGATGTTTGCCTGATCTTCAAGGGGGATGACACCGAATGCTGCCGCTTGAACTGGTTCGCCTTCACGGAGACCGGTTCGCCATGAACGCGAGTTCGCTGGGGTCGGGATCCGGGCGGTCAGCCGGCCGGTGGCTCCGCCGCGCCGACCGCGTCTGACTCAATCGGAAATCCTCCCGGATTCCCCGGCGCGCCGCCGGAATTGGCGACCGCTTCTTCGCGGTCCAGGCGCAGAAAACGCATTAGCATTTTTGTTAAAAACATAATCACTTCTGCCATTTGATTCGGCGGGACTGGTTCGTTATATTTGCCTCGTTATAAAACGCGCTGGCTGTCGAACCACGTGAAAAACCCCGCTTCCTCCGTCTCCCCCGGTCGCTCTGTGTCCCAGATAGTCCCCGACGTTCCGGATGCCGCCGGTGTTATCCGCGCCACCGTGCCGGCAAGCGGAACCGCAGCGGTGGGACGGCATGAGGTGAACGAGGCCGGCCCGTCGAGCTGAAGCAGTTTATCCCAACCCCGACTCGGCAATGAAAAAAAAACCAACCCTAACCCATCGTTTGCGCACCCTTCCACCAAGACCTGGTGTTCGAGCACTGATCCGCCTTGGCTTTGCCTGGGCGCTAACCGCCTTTGCCAGCGCCGTCTCCCTGCCGGCGCAAACCGTGCCGGCGCAACCTGCGCCGGAGCAACCCGCCCCGTCGACCGCGCCCGCGGTTGACCAGACCGTCGTGATGGAGCCTTTCCAGGTCACCGGCTACCGGGATAGCCTGGGTGAGTCGCTCGACGAGAAGCGCCAGGCGGACGCCATCGTCGACGTGATCACCGCGCAGGACGTCGGCAAGTATCCGGACACCAACCTGGCCGAATCGCTTTCCCACCTCCCGGGTGTCACGATCGACCGGCTCTTTGGCGAAGGGGAGCGCGTCAGCATCCTCGGCACCGATCCGAATCTGAACCGCACCCTGCTCAACGGCGAGCCGATCGCGACCGCCGACTGGTACATCCTCGACACCCCGAGCCGTCAGTTCAATTACACCCTGCTCGCCCCCGATGTCATCGGCCAGGCCGAGGTTTACCGGTCGTGGGAGCCGCGTCTGCTGGAAGGATCCATCGGCGGCACGATCATCGTCAACACCCTCAATCCGCTGCAGCTGAACGCCACGTCGGTGGCGGGCACCGCGACGGATATGTACAATGGCCTCAGCAAGCGGTACGAGCCGAGTTACAGTATCCAGGCCAGCTGGCACAATTCCGCCCGGACTCTCGGCTTGCTGATTGGCGGAGAGGATCAAAAGGATTATATTCGTCGCGATGGCGTGGAAGCACTCGGCGTGCTGGGCAACTACACCGATGCGGCCGGCCTCGTCGTCCAGAACACGTTTGGTCCTGCCACGGGCCTGCCCCAGGCCGGAACGGCGACGCAGCCGGCCACGGGGCCCGGCAACTTCGGCGTCGACGAGGTGGTGAACACGGCCCTGTTCGAACAATTGCGCCACCGCCAGGGGGCGAATGCCGATTTTGAGTACAAGCCGTCGGCCAATTTCCAACTCAGCGTCAACGCGCTGTACGTGGATGAGAACATGGACAACACGAACAGCTCCTTTTACCCGATGTACATGGCGGGCGGAACGTTCACCAACCCGACCTTTGCCAACGGCATCCTCACCGGGATGAATGTCACCGGCAACCAGCTGGAAATGGATCTCTTTGCCCGCAAGGCGGACATCAAGACCCAGGATTACAACGTCAAGGGGGTCGTGTCGGAGGAGGATTTTACGATCACCGGAAACGTGGGCTTCACTCGCGCGACTGGCGGCACGCAGATGCAGGCCTACCGCGGCGCGAATTCTTTCGATGCGTATTCGATTGCCGAAGGTCCCGGTTTCGCCTCGTACACCGTCACCCCGGCCACCACCGCGGCGGCCTTTCAGCAGACCGCGGACATTGCCGGCCCGGCCAACAACGGTTGGGGCGGCCTGGTCGAGGAGCCCGAAGTGGATCAGGAGAAATGGGCGCAGGTCGACTTCGACATTCCGATCAAGGGTGGATTCCTGAAGAAATTGCTCATGGGCTTCCGGTCCAGCGTGCACAATACGTCGGAGTCCTCGGCCCACCAGGTGGCCTTTTTCGGACCCGGCGAACGCAACTATCTGGCCCTGTTGACGGCCCCGCCCACGAATTTCCTTTCGGGCCTGCCTGGCATCACGAGCACGATGTCCGGACACCCGGTTGGAACCAACTTCAATGCGATCTTCAACCAGGTCGCCAACACTCCCGCGTCCCAAACGGACGTGAACTCGACTTACTGGCCCGGCGTAACGGTTGGGGAAACCCTCGCCCAGTATGCGCAGACTCACCCTTACGCCGTGATCAACGACTGGCTCGCGCTTCCCACGGACTCGGCCACGGTCGGGCCGACCTTCAACGCCCAGGAAAACATCAACGCGATGTACCTCCAGACGAATTTCTCCGAGGGCGCCCTGAGCGGCAATTTCGGAGTTCGTTTCGTCGAGACGGTGACGAGCGGCACTTCGATCAATGTCGGCCGCATCTCCGGTTCGCCCTACCCCGGAGCCCTGCCCGGCGGCCAGCCCCTCACCGCGGCTTCGCTCGGACAGTATGGCGCGCCCGGCTACCAGCCGATTCCGACGCCGGCGGAAGGCCAGACGCAGGCCCAAGCCAACATGGCGGCGTGGACGCTCCCGCCGGCATCCGCGCGCGACTGCTGGGCTCGGAGATTCTCGTCGGGGCCGGTGTGACTCGATTCTTGGTCGACGAGGACTTCAACAACGACCTCGTCCGAGGGCTCCTACGCCGCCACCCCCTGACCAATCTCGTACGCGTCCAGGACCTCGGCCTTCGCGGTGCCAGCGACGAGGCGGTGCTGACTCGGGCCGCCTCGGAAGGGTCGTCGACGACCCCCTTCCACTTGTCGTAGTGCCGATGAAGGCGCTCGGGGGTCAACCCTCGGACGAGCTTGGAAACGCGGCGTAGGCTGCGCAAAGAGGCAGTCCAGCCGAGCTCCTTGCGCACTCCGATTGGAGTGCAATAATTATCAACGCGAGATCCGCATGACCGCCCGTCGCTCTGAGCCCACCGAAGTCCAGCCGGAGCAATCGCAGGCTAGCGCGGCGCTTGCCACGGTCGAGGGCGCGAGCGTGACCGAGTCGGAGCATAAG
>CAVRNM010000287.1:0-13372 GCA_963722225.1 uncultured Verrucomicrobiae bacterium | reverse complement strand
ACGCCATCTGAATGAAGAACCAGGCGGGATTGCGATCCCCAGGGATAAAAAAATTCCCGATAGGTGCGCACGTTGTGCCCCAGGGTGCCGGCCATGGAAACCAGGCTGCGCGATCCCCACGCATTGAAGACCGTTCCAGCGATATTGCCGATACCGGCAAAGCTTAATTGCCGCGTCCGCGTATCGATATTGGCCAAAGCTGCCGCCGCTCCTCGAGATGGCACAGGGCAAGTCGAATGGGGCTATCGCCGAAACCCTCGGCGTCTCGGAACGGGCGGTCGAGAAGCACTTGGACCGCGATCTTCGCCAAGCTCGGGCTCTCCGAGGAGCGAGACGTCAACCGTCGGGTGAAGGCCGTGCTCGTCTATTTGAGCGCCCAGTCGGGAAGCTAGCTACACCGAAGCTCGGGTGGCACCACAAGGACCTACCTGAGTCGCTCATGGGAGAATGGATGGTTGATGGAGTCCCCCCTCTCGGTCCTAGTCGTGGATGACCAGGCGCCCTTTCGCCTCGCCGCCCGGGCCGTTGTTGCGTCGCACTCGAGGGCTTCGAGCTCGTGGGCGAGGCCGCGAACGGCCTCGAGGCGATATAGGGCACCGACTCGTTGCACCCAGACCTCGTTCTCATGGACATCAACATGCCCGAGATGGGCGGTCTCGAGGCCGGACGCGGCGCATCGTCGCCGGGCATCCCGGCACGGTCGTGTTCTTGTGCTCGACCTACGACGTCAACGACCTTCCCGAGGACGCCAGGACGAGTGGCGCCCGCGCCTACGTGCACAAGGAACAGTTCGGGAATCCCACGCTGAAGCTCGACGGACCCGACGCTCGCCGACATCTTCCTCGGCAAGATCACCAAGTGGAACGATCCTGCGATCGCCGCGCAAAACAGCGGCGTGAACCTGCCCGATCAGGACATTGTCGTCGTGCACCGCTCCGACGGCAGCGGAACCACCTATATCTTCACCGATTACCTGAGCAATGTCAGCAGCGACTGGAAGGCGAAGGTCGGCAAGAACACGTCGGTCAACTGGCCGGCCGGCCTGGGCGGAAAGGGCAACGCCGGTGTCACCGGGCAGATCAAGCAGTCCCCCGGCGCGATCGGCTATGTCGAACTCGCGTACGCCAAGCAAAACAACCTGCCCTATGCCGACATGAAGAACGCCGCGGGAGTCTACATCACGCCGTCGATCGATTCCGTCGTCGGGCGCTGGCTACGGCGACGATTCCGGAGGATTTCCGCTTCTCGATGGTGAATGCGCCGGGCGAGAAGGCCTATCCGATCGCCGGCGCGACCTGGATCCTTGTTTACCAGCAGCAAAAGGACGCCGCCAAGGGCAAGAAGCTGGTCGAGTTCTTGAAGTGGGCCTTTGTGGACGGGCAGAAAATGGCTGCTTCCCTGGATTACGCGCCGCTTCCCGCAAGCGTTCAGGAACGCGTTCTTGAAACGAATCGCACAGATCGCCTATTGAAGCCGAATTGATTTTTTGTCCTGAAATGGCGATTTGAACGCGGAGGGTGTGGCTGGCGCACCCTCCGCTTCTTTTCCATGGCTGCTCCTTCCGACCAAACCTCCTCCCGCACTCCCGGCCGCGCCATGCTGCCGGCGGGGATTCGCTGGCCGGACATTTCGTTCCGCTGGCTGGCGCTGCTGGCGGCGGTGACCATCGGGGTGCTGATTGTGCTTGTCGGGTGGGAGCTTTACCGGGGTTCGCGTCTGGCCATTGGGCAGTTCGGCCCCGGGTTTCTGGTCAGTTCCACGTGGAATCCCGTCACGGACCAATTTGGCGCGTGGCCGTTCATCTACGGGACGCTGGTGTCCTCGGCCATTGCCCTGATCATCGCGGTTCCGCTGGGGGTGGCGACCGCGCTCTACTTGACCGAGCTGGCTCCGATGCGGATCCGCCAGCCGGTCATCATGGTCGTCGAGATGCTGGCGGCGGTGCCCAGTGTGATTTTTGGTCTCTGGGGGATTTTCGTGCTGATCCCCTGGCTGCGCGACCACGTGTTTGTCTGGCTAAAGAATACGCTCGGCTTCCTGCCGCTGTTCCAGGGGCCGATCTATGGCGTGAGCATGCTCGCCGGCGGCATCGTCGTGGCCATCATGATCCTGCCGATCATCACCTCGGTTTCCCGCGAAATCCTCCGCTCGGTCCCCAACCTGCAGCGGGAGGCGGCCTATGCCTTGGGGGCCACCCATTGGGAGGTGATGCGGATTGCCGTGCTCAGTTATGCCAAACGCGGACTGTTCGGGGCGTCGGTACTGGGCCTCGGTCGTGCGCTCGGGGAGACCATGGCGGTGACCATGGTCATCGGAAACCGGCCGGAGGTCAGTGCGTCGTTGTTCGCGCCCGGCTACACGTTGGCGAGCGTGATCGCGAACGAGTTCACCGAGGCTACAACCGATTTGTATCTGAGTTCGCTGTTCGAACTCGGCCTGGTGCTGCTGGCCGTCACCATTTTGGTTAATGTGGTGGCGCAGCTCATGCTTCGGTCCCTGGCGGGAAGTGGCACGGGCAAGATCAACTGAACGCGCGATGACCGCCCCGAACCAGTTTCAGCCATCCGCGCGCCAACATGCCTGGCGCAAGCTTGTGAGCCGGGCGATGGCCGGATTGATGTTGGTCTGCGCCGTCGCGGTGATGGCCCCGATTTTCCTGGTGCTCTATTTCCTGATTCGCGAAGGGGCAACCTCGTTGGATTGGGCGTTCTTCACCCAGCTGCCGAAGCCGTCCGGCGAACTTGGCGGCGGGATGGCCAACGCGATCGTCGGAACGTTCGCCTTGCTCGCGATGGCTGCGGTCATAGGAGTCCCGGTGGGTGTCATGGGCGGGATCTACCTGGCCGAATACGGATCGGATCGGGCCAACTACTGGATCCGTTTCACGGCCGACGTCCTGAACGGCGTGCCGTCGATCGTCTGGGGCATGGTGGTCTGGGCCCTGCTGGTGGTGCCGTTCAAGACCTTCTCGGCCTATGCGGGCGGAGCTGCGCTCGGCCTCATGATGATCCCGCTCGTCATGCGCACCACCGAGGAGGTGCTCATCCTCGTGCCGCAGGGCTACCGGGAGGCCGGCTTGGCGCTGGGAATCGCGCGCTGGAGAATCATCACGGTCATCGTGGTCAAGACTGCGCTGAAGGGCATCATCACCGGAATCCTAATCGCCACGGCGCGCGTGGCGGGGGAAACGGCGCCGCTGCTTTTTACAGCCCTGGGCAACAATTTCTGGAGTCACCGTCTGTCCGAGCCCATCTCGGCGCTCCCCCTGCTGATTTTTTCGTATGCGATGTCCCCCTATGATGATTGGCACCGCCAGGCGTGGGCCGGCGCTCTCGTGCTGATGGTGCTCATCCTCTCGTTGAACATCCTGGTCCGCATCCTGTCCCGCGATCGCAAATTCACCTAACCCATTGCCGCTTATGGCCGACCTGTCACCAGCGAAACCGATTGCCGCGGGACCTCCGGCGGGCTCGCCCTCAACCGGCAAAATGGAGGTGGCTTTTGATATCACGGGTTTCTCCCTGTGGTATGGAGCCAATCAGGCGCTCTTCGACGTCGATATCCTCATTCCGACCCGTGCCGTCACGGCGATCATTGGTCCGAGCGGGTGCGGAAAATCCACCTTCCTCCGCGCGCTGAACCGCATGCATGAATTGACCCCGGGCACGCGGATCGCCGGCCGTCTCCGCCTCTTCGGGGAGGACCTTTATGCGGCGGCGATTGATCCGACTGTCGTCCGCCGGCGGGTGGGAATGGTCTTTCAGAAGTCGAATCCGTTTCCGACCATGTCGATTGCGGACAACGTCCTGGTCGGGCTTCGGCTCAACGGGGTGGGCGACCGGGCCTTCCTCCGGGACCGTCTGGAGGAATCATTGCGCATGGCGGCCCTCTGGGATGAGGTGAAAGACCATCTCAACCGGCCCGGCATCAGCCTGTCGGGCGGGCAGCAGCAGCGCCTGTGCATCGCCCGGGCGCTGGCGGTGCAGCCGGAAGTCTTGCTGATGGATGAGCCCTGTTCCGCGCTCGATCCCATCGCCACGGCCAAGATCGAGGAGCTGATCAACGAACTGCGCGCCAGCTTCACCGTCATCATCGTCACCCACAACATGCAGCAGGCGGCCCGGGTGTCCAACCGCACCGCCTTTTTCTACCTCGGCAAGCTGGTGGAATATGACGAGACCCGCACGATCTTCATGAATCCCGCCAACCCGCAGACCGAGGCTTATGTCGCCGGACGCTTCGGCTGACCGTGAATGATGGCTGGACTTTGACCAACGCTCCTGCCTGCCTGCGGCGAAGCTCGTGCGCCGCCGCGGTTCCAATAAACTTCTCCTATGAAACGATTCTTTGACGCCGAACTCGAAACGTTCCGCTCGCAGCTGATCCTGATGGGCGAGACGGCCATTGAGCAGGTGCGCATGGCGATCAAGGCACTGACCGACGCCAATCCGGGCCTGGCGGACGAGGTGATTGCCGCGGATGACAAGCTGGACCGGCTGGAGGTCGAGATCGACGACGAGGCCGTGCGCTACATGAACCTCCGCGCACCCATCGCCAGCGAGCTGCGGCTCGTCATCGTCGGCATGAAGGCCAGCCATGATCTCGAACGGGTGGGGGACGAGGCGACGAGCATCGCCAAGCGTGCGATCCGACTCAGCGCCGAGCCGCAGCTCAAGCCCTATATCGACATACCCCGGATGGCCACCATGGCCCTGGAAATGCTCCGCGACGCGCTCGACTGCTTCCTCCAGGTCGACGAAGCCAAGGCGGTTGCCATCTGCAAGCGCGACGCCGGGGTGGACGACCTCAATCGCCAGCTCTACCGCGAACTGACGAGCTTCATGATTGAGAAGCCCGAGACCATTTCGCGGGCCATTGAGCTCATGTTCATCTCCAAATCAATCGAGCGCATTGCCGACCATGCCACCAACATCGCCGAGGAGATGATCTATCTGAGCCAGGGCAAGGACGTGCGCCATACCGAGGAGATCAAGAAGGTCCCGACGGCGTAGCGGTGGCCCGCCCGTCCGACTCTCGCCCTTCGGCTGCCGCGTTGGCTATTGGGCGCCGGCGGCGCTGATGAGCCGCATCAGAAGATAGCCGACGAGTCCGGTGACGGGCAGCGTCAGCACCCAGGCCCAGACGATGCGCTCGACCACCCCCCATTTCACTGCGCTGAGACGCTTGGTCGCACCCACCCCCATGATGGCCGCGGAGATATTGTGCGTAGTGGAAAGAGGAATACCATAATGAGAGGCGCCCAGGATTACCAGGCCGGCCGTCGTCTCGGCGGCAAAGCCATTCACCGGTTGCAGGCGCACCATTTTGTGACCCATGGTGCGGATGATCCGCCACCCGCCGCCTGCCGTGCCGGCTGCCATCGTCGTCGCGCAGGCGAGGATGACCCAGGCGGGGATTTCCTTGAATTCCGGCGTGCGCAGGAATCCGAGCCAGGAGGGCAAGCCGTCGAACGCGTGGCTTTGGGTGCCCGTGAAAAGCGCCAGTACGATGATTCCCATCGTTTTCTGGGCATCATTGGAGCCATGGGAGATCCCCATCCAGGCGGCGCTGACCAGCTGCAGCTTGCCAAAGAGCTTGTTGACGAAATGCGGCGTGACCCGGCGAAAGGCGACGTAGAGCAGCAGCATCAAAATTGCGCCTATGACAAAACCGATCACCGGTGAAGTGACCATGGGGAGCACGACTTTCGGCCAGAGACCGTCGTGTCCGCCCTTGGCGTCGACCAGCGACCATTTCAGCACATTCCATTGGCCGTGAGCCGTCGCCAAAGCCGCGCCGCACAATCCGCCGACGAGCGCATGGCTGGAGCTGGACGGCAAGCCGAGCCACCAGGTCAAGAGACCCCACGCGATCGCAGCGATCAGGGCGGCGAGCACAGTACTCATGGTTATTGCCCCTGTATCGACGAGTCCTCTCCCGACCGTCTTGGCCACCTGCGTGCCAAAGAAGGCACCGGCCAGATTGCAGGCAGCCGCGAGGGCAATCGCCTGTCGCGGGGTCAGCACCTTGGTTGATACCACGGTGGCAATCGCGTTGGCCGCGTCGTGAAATCCATTAATGTATTCGAAAGCCAGCGCCGCCAGCAGGACGAGCAGGAAGAAGATCATAAGCGTCGTCGGACGGTGACGGTCAGGAGTACTTTAGCATGATCTGAAACACCACGTTGCCGGCATCGCGACAGCGGTCGACCGCTTTTTCGACCATTTCGAAGAGCTGTAGCAAAAAGATGACCTCCTTCGCCTCATAAGGTCCTTGGTAGAGTTCGCTTTCGACCTGTAGCATCACCTTGTCGGCTTCGCCTTCCGCGAACTGCAGTTTCTCGTTGGCTTCGCGGATCTGGTCCATCTTCGCACCCTTGCGCAGCTCGCTCACCATGAATGCCACATTATCGGCCGCGAGTTGGAGCAATTCCGCCTGACGCAAGAGCCCGGCAGTCGGCAGCCGTCCGGGATAGATGGCGAGCCGTTCGACGATCTTCTCGCTCATCTTCGGGATTCGGTAGAGCGCAAAAGCGAGAGCCTCGATATCCTCGCGCTCCAAAGGCGTTACGAACGTCCGGCAAAGTTCCTCCGTGATCTGCTGGGTGATCCGCTTGTCTTTGCGCCGGCTGTGGACGAAATCATCCACGCTTTTCATCTCGCCGGCCTGGGCTCTGGCCTGAAGGAAGCGCGCGAGAAGCCCGCTGCTGATCTTGGCCTCCTCGGCACTGGCTTCGAGCAGGTCGAAGAACTTCTCCTCTTTACCAAAGAGCTTTCGGATCGAGAACATAAGTGCAGTTCTGGTTATTCACAAAGTCAGCGGAGGGGAAACAAAATCTTACGAGGACGGATCTGGAAGCAGCGTCTCTTGCTTTGGAGGTGGAATGTGCCGGCGGTCAGCTGGCTGGCGCAAAACCGCGCGCGCGGCCTGGCCGCCGTCGCCTCAGGCGAAGGCTCGCGGTTTCCTGATCAAAGGGTGGTCGCGCCAAAATAAAAAACCCTGGATTCGGGGGTGCGGTTCGGCCGGAACCCAGCCTTCGGACGGGCGGCTTACGCCTTCCCGCGCAGTCGTGACCACCAAAGGCCGAGGTATTCGTGGACCACCGCGGTGCTGCGCCCCAGCGACTCGGTGTCCCAGGTGAAATCCGACCGGCGCCAGCGGAGGGGCGCGCAGTAAAGATAGTCGGTCGGGCAGGGCAGGGCGCGCAGGCCTTGGGCGGCGCAGAGGGCCTGGGCGCGGGGCAGGTGCCAGGCCGAGCTGACCAGGGCAAAGGGGGCGTCGCCCAGCAGGTCGCGCAGCCGCGCGACCTCCCCCTCGGTGTCGTGGGCGTCGTCAATCATCCGGATTCGGGCGCGGTCCACCCCCAGTGACACCGCCGCGTCGGCGAGCACTTGGGCATGCGCTGTGCCGCCGTGGTCGACATCGGCGGGTCCAGAGACAACGAGCTCGGCCGCCGGCAGCAGCCTCAGCAACCGGACAGCCTCGACCAGCCGGGCCCGCGACGAGGAACTCAGGCGCGTCGAAGCCGGGCGGTCGTCGGTGTCGTTGTGTCCGCCGCCCAGGACGACGACATACCGGCAGGCGGCGAGCGAAACCGGCAGCGTGGCGCCGGGCGGGAATTCACCGATTGCCGGGAAGCGCGACTCCAGCGGGGTGATGAGCCGGCCGCTCAACCATTTGTTGCTGGCCAGGAGCAGCACTCCCACCGCGAGAACCAGCAAGACCTGTCCGGTGCGGTGCCACCGGCGGCTTCGGGACAGCACAAGGCCGGCCGCGCCGGCAACCAGTGCGAACTGCAGCGGAAAAAGAAAAGGAGGGAAGAATCTCTTCAGCCAGAACATGACGCCAGCTTGGCCGGAAAAGAGTGGTTGCATAGCCTGAAAACACCACGGTCAGGGAGAACCGGGTCCCCGAAATCAACCCGGCACCGCAGGATTGGCTTGGCGCACCCGCGTCTTTGCGCAACAACGGAGGATCTTGAGCCCGACCGATTCCAGCACCGGGACCGCTGCCGTCCAAATCCACGGCCTCGCCGGCTGGCGGCGGGCGGTCGTGTGGCCGCTGGCGGTTCTCGTCCGGCTGTGGGGACGTTCGCTCCGGTTTGAAGTCGCCCCGGAGGACCTTCGCAACCTCACCAAGAGTGACGAGCCGGTGGCCTTCATTCTCTGGCATAACCGGCTGTTCATGGTGGCGGAGATCTTTCGCCGCTTCAGGGGGGGGCGCCCGGTCTATTCCCTGGTGAGTGCGAGCAGGGACGGGGCTTGGCTGGATGCGTTCTTCTCCCTGGTCGGCCTGCGGACGGTGCGCGGATCGAGTCACCACCTCGGACGGGAAGCCGTGGCGGCTCTCATCGCGAAGCTACGCTCGGGCCATGACATCGGCATCACGCCGGACGGACCGCGGGGCCCGTGCTACCGGTTCAAGCCCGGGGCGCTCGTGGTGACCCGGCGGGCCGGCGTGCCTGCATTACTGGTTGGCGTGGAGTTCCGGTCCGCGCGACGGCTCAAAAGCTGGGACCGCTTTTTCGTTCCGCGGCCCTTCTCTTGCGTGCAGATTCACTGCACGGCTGTGTCGGCGGCCGAATTCCGCGATTCCGCCATGACGGCAGAAGAACTGCAGCGGCGGCTGCAGGCCATTAATCCGGACTAGAACGTCGGTTCCAGCGTGAGACTGGCGCCAGGCTCCACGGAGTAATCGGTGCCGGTGCTCCACGTGATATCGTTCACGAGAAGCTTGAACACGATCGGTGCGACCGCGTCGCTGATCGTGACAGCCCATTCATTGTCGGAAACGCAGTCCAGCATGAGACCCTTGTCCCAGCTCAATCCGGGACCTTCACCACGAATATAAAGGGCGTTGCCGAATCCGACGTCGATCTTGGCCACGATCGTCGTGCGAGTGGTCTTGGCTGCGGGCTTCTTCGCCGGTGCTTTGTGAATGGTCTTGACGACGGCGGCCGCGGGAGTGGCAGCAGTCTTGGCAGTCTTGGAGCTCTTGGGCGCGATCTTTTTCATTAGTAACCTTGATTTTCTATTTAATATTATAGCCGTCAACCATCTGAACAACGCATGAACGGCTTGATGGCAATAGCAGATTGGGTACCAATTGACAGCCCTGAAAACGTCTCTGCTCCAACCATCCCGCCGCCTGCTGTTTTGACACGGCAACCAACTGATCCTTCGGTGGCGCGCCCGCCCGAGCTATTCTGCGATAGCCGGCTGGCAGCCGGCACGTTACGCCGCCGAGATCAAAGGCCGTTTGGCCCCCGAGCGGGCATCGATCCCTCCCGGCTGCCAAAAAAGAGATTTACTCCCGGTGAACCATCGCCCTAAATGCGACCCTTCTTGGCCGGGGCAGTAGCTCAGTTGATAGAGCGCCTCGTTCGCAACGAGGAGGTCGCCGGTTTGAGCCCGGTCTGCTCCACCAGTTTTTGCCGCGGCAAAAACTGTCTTCCGCAGCCTTGGCGAAGGCGGACCTTACATGGACAGACGTTTAGGAGGTTTTACCAGCTCATCGTGAAGGCCGCGAACGCAGAAGAATTGCAAAACAGCACGGCTCGGGAGGCGAGGCAGTGTAAAGTGTCTTGTATTGTACGCGGGGCCGGTCACCGCGCGCGAACGGACGGACGCGAAAGTCGAGCGAGGGCGCGCGCCACAACGACAAGGCTAAGCGCGAGCACGAACCAAAGGCTGGGAGCGCCGCCTCCGCCGCCGGACGAGCCGCTGCCACCACTCGGAGCGGTGGAAACAGTGAGCGTCGCCGGGTCACTCGTAATGCTTCCGAGAGCGTTGGCAACAACCACGGTGTAGTTTCCTGCATTAGATTCCGAGACGTCTGAAAGAACCAACGAAGCGCCCGTGGCCCCACTGATCGCATTCCCGTTGAAGCACCATTGGTACGTCACGGCGATCAGACTGCTGAGATTGACGGAAAACAACACTGAGTTTCCGGACTCTGCCGACTGGCTTTGGGGCTGCGTCAGGAAGACCGGCGGCCCGGCCAGCACGCCTTTGCGGATGGCATTGTTAAAGGTGTCTGCGACGTAAAGACTGTTGCCCTTATCCACGGCTATGCCAGTCGGAAAACTGAATTGGGTGGTGGTGCCAACGCCGTCTACACTGCCGCGAACACCGGCAGCGCCGCCGATGGTGGTGACCACGCCAGCCGCCGTAATCTTCCGAATTGTACTATACTGCCCATCCACAACATAGAGATTCCCCGCTCCGTCCACGGCCACGCCGAACGGGAAGCCGAATTGCGCCTCTGAGCCGGTTCCATCGGTGCTCCCGGAAATTCCGGCCGTGCCGGCGAGCGTCGTGATGCCGCCGCTTGGGGTGATCTTGCGAACAGTATTCCTTGACGAATCCGTGAAATAGACGTTCCCGGAACTGTCCACGGCAATGCCGAACGGATAATCATAGTCAAGCTGACTGCCGGTGTAGGGTCCGTCAGCAATACTTGCGCAATTGGCGAGGGTGGTGACTGCTCCTCCCGGGGTGATCTCGCGGATCGTGCAGTTTCCCCCATCCGCCACAAAAACATTTCCCGCGCCGTCCACGGCGACACCAGTCGGAGTGCCGAACTAGGCGGAAGCACCGGTTCCGTCCGCATCGCCGAAAACGCCGGCGGTCCCGGCGAAGGTGGTGACCACGCCGGCTGGGCTCACCTTGCGAATGGTGCCGTTGCCTCGATCCGCGACATAGATGTTACCCGTGTTGTCAACAGCCACCGCGTTTGGATTGTTGAACTGGGCGGCGGAGCCGGTTCCGTCGGCGCTGCCCGAAAGGAAATTGCCACCCGCGAGAGTGGTGACCACTCCATATGGGGTCACCTTACGTCGGGCGTTGTTGCCTTGATCCGCCACGTAGGCAGTGCCTGCGCTGTCGATGGCGACTCCGGCCGGCAAGAAGAACTCGGCGGCGGTGCCGGTCCCGTCCGCGAAGCCACCAAGAGCTGCCATGCCAGCAAAGGTGGTGACTAGGCCGGCCGGGGTGATCTTCCGGATTGTGCAGTTCTGCCAATCCGTAACATAAACATTGCCCGCGTTGTCCACGGCCACGCCGACCGGAAAATTGAATTGGGCGGCGGCGCCGACACCGTCTGCGCTGCCGTCGACACCAGGGGTGCCCGCGAGGGTAGTGACCATGCCGCTTGGGGTTATCTTGCGGATGGTGCGGTTTCCATCGTCAGCCACATAAATGTTTCCAGCGCTGTCCAGGGCCAGGCCGGTCAGATAACCGAACTGAGCGGCGGCACCGACGCCATCGGCGCTGCCGGAGACACCGGCAGTGCCGGCGATCGTGGTTACTTCGCCGCCCGGCGTGATCCGACGAATAGTGTTATTGCCGGAATCCGCGATATAAACATTGCCTGCGTCGTCCACGGCCACACCGCCCGGATCATTGAACTGAGCAGCAGCACCAATTCCGTCAGCATTCCCGGGGACGCCGGCGGTGCCGGCGAGGACGGTAACTAGCCCGGCCGGGGTTATCCTGCGGATGGTATTATTGTTCGAGTCATAGACATTCCCTGCGCTATCGACAGCCACGCCAGTGAAATAGATCTCTAATGCGCCGCCGGCCCCATCTTCCCCTCCCGCCAGGGTCGTCACCATGCCGCTTGAACTAATCTTGCGGATCGTGCGGTTCATCGTGTCCGCAACATAGACATTCCCCATATTGTCGACCGCCCCACCGGTTGGGTTATCGAACCGCGCGTCTTGGCGCGGTCCATCTGCGTTGCCCATGCCCCCAAGCGGGCCGGCCAGGTGAATGAATGCGTAGATTGAAGGCGCAGATTGGGCCAGGGCAGACGCCAGCAAAGCCAGCATCAAACCGGCCAGGAGGACGGCGTGAGGCTTCCTGGCCGAGCTGAGGGGCGGCGAATCTATTGGAGAGAAATGCATGCGCGATCCTTGGGGGAACATAGGCGCAAACCCAGCGCTTCCTTCGCTGGCGGGGCAGCGCTACTGACTGACCAGCTAGGCGAGGTTTGGCAATATTCGAAATCCTTGCCCGCGGTGTTGGGGAGGCCGTGTTACGAACCACGCCGCCCTTGTGGCGGAAATGAAGGAAGGCAATGTTCAGAGAATCCGCCGGGCGCCTGGGATATGATCGATCGCCGCGTTGCGTGCTTTGCCGCCAATGGAGGGAGCGACCAATGTTTCGACTTCAGGAAGCGCCTTCATTTCTCCCGCGAATGATTATGTCGAACCAGATATACGTTCGGATATCGTTGCCACGTTTGAGGGTGTTTGCCTGCAGAAAATGCGGTTTCCCGACAATCGGACTTCGCGCGTTTTCCCAAATCCAGACACCGTTTGGCAAATCCAAACGGGCCAGGCATCGGCAGCTATTCGATGCCTTAATTTTTAATATTAAGTCGGCGCCAACGGTGAGAAGTCCCGCCTTACGCCCCGAGATTTGCGTTTTGCCTCACGCGGAAATCTGCTGAGCGGTGAGGCGTGGGCTCGCGGTGCCAAACGATCCCGCCGTGTTCAGGCCAGGCCCAGCCGGCCCGACACCAGACGAATGAACGCATCCCGCGGATCGATGGCGCCTGAGACCAGGGAATAGGCCTCCCAAAAGTAGCTGTCGGGCGACGCGTTGGTGCCGTAGAAGAAATAGATGAACTGCCGGTAGCGGCCGACGAGCTGCTGCACCGCCCCCTCGTATTCGAGCAGCTTGGTGGTCGATCCGCTCCGCAGCGCCTCGCTGACCGCACGCGCGGCGAGTCGGGCGCCGGTGGTGGCGAGCATGACGCCGGTGGACCAGATTGGATCGATGAAATTGCCCGCGTCGCCGCACAGGACAAAGCCGGGACCGACCAGCCGGCGGGGGCGGAACGAATAGTCCGCGATGCATCGCAGCTCACTAACCCGGGCCGCGGACGCCAACATTCGCCCGGTGTAGACGCTCTGTTTGATCGCCGATTCGTAGAAACCGAGGCGCTCGCTGCTCGCCGGGCACAACTCTGCTTTCGTGACGAGGCCGACGCTGTTGGTGCCATCGTGGAGCGGAATGTTCCAGAACCATCCCCGGTGGGTCGCCTCGCAGAAAATGGCGTTGGCCTCCCGTCCCGGCAATCTGGTCGCATCGCGAAAGTAGGCGAAGAGGGCGATGTTTCTCAAGAACGGGTCGTATTTTCGGAGCTTGAACTTGGTGGCCAGCCAGCCGGCCTGGCCCGAGCAGTCCACCACCAACCGGGCGGCGAATTCGAGCGGCCCGCCCTGTTTTCCCATCGCAATCACTCTCGCCCCGATCCAGTCCGACGCCGGGGTCGGTCGCTCGCAATATTCGCGGGCCAGAACCTCGTGAAAGACTTCGACTCCCGAGGCGCGGGCGTGTTCCAGGAGGAGATGGTCGAATTGCGA
>CAVRNM010000286.1:0-7422 GCA_963722225.1 uncultured Verrucomicrobiae bacterium | reverse complement strand
CGTACGGGTCTTGGGGGCGCATCTCCCGATTGACGGCAAAGCAGACAGCAAGCCTGCGCCAGCGGTGATGAACGAGCGATCGCGCTTCGTAGCGCAGGCTTCCAGCCTGCCACCGATGCAGCCAGGGATGGCTGCGCTACGTTCGGAATCACCGTCAATCGGGAGATGCATCCTGGTCTGGGGGAGGAGAAAGATCCCGGTTGCCTTTTTTTCGTATACGCTCACTATCGCTCATCTATAGTCATGTTCGCTCACCAACGCCACCGCCTGATTGTGCAATTGCTGGAGCAGCAGGGCTCGGTTTCCGTGCGGGAACTGCCGTCCCTCGTCCGGGCCTCGCCGGCCACCATCCGCCGGGACCTGGGGTTGCTGGCGCAAAGGGGAAGCGTGGTCCGGGCGCGAGGCGGGGTGCTTCATCCCGACGTGGCCGCCGGCGAATCGTCCTTCGTCGAAAGGGTGCGGGCGGCGGCAGCGGCGAAAGCCGCCATCGGCCGGACCGCGGCAGCCCTGATCGCTGGGCGGGCGACGATCTTCGTGGATTCCGGCAGCACAACGCTGGAAGCGGGTCGCCACCTCTTGCTCCGGCCGGAAGTGACGGTTTTCACCAATTCCATCCCGTTGCTGTGCCTGCAGAGCCCGATTCGTTGTCGACTCGTGGCAATCGGCGGTGAATTCCGGCCCCTGAGCCGCGCGCTGGTCGGGGCGCTGGCCATGGACTGGATGCGTCATTTGGAGTTCGATTATGCTCTAATCGGCGCCTCCGGCGTGGAGCCTCGGGACGGCGCCAGCACGACCGAGGTGCTGGAGGCGGCGATCAAGAAGGAGGCGATTGAACGGTCGGGGCGGGCGCTGCTTTTGGCGGACGCTTCGAAATGGGATCATCCGGCGGCGGTGCAGTTTGCCGGGTGGGATAAATTCGATGGATTCATCACGGACGCGAAACCTGCCTTGAATGAACGCCGCCTCCTGTCTAAAGCTGGGGTGGAACTAGTGCCAATAGGAGGCTGGCCGGACGGAAGTCCGACAGCCTCCTAGCCAGGCCAACGAGCTGCTTGCGTCGGCCCCTGCACACGCTGTTACCTTACTTCAGCCAATTGCCCCAAGCCAATGTCTGCCGAGAAACGTCTTGACGAAAAACTGGCCCGTATCCACGCCGGCCGGGCCACGCGCAATGATTTCATCGTGGCTGATGCCAAGGATGCCGACATGGCATTTGGCGTCACCGCGCCCGGTCCGGGCCGTTGTCCACCCAATGCCCGCAGCGAATCGGAAGGGTGCTGGAAGTCGCTCGAAGACTACCGGCAACAGATCCGGGATGTCGTCGCCCAGGGCATTGTCGACATCGTGCTGCTGTCGGCTTCGAATCTGGAGAAACTGTCCATCGAGGAACGCCTCTTCGAGCATTCGCCGATTACCGCAGCGGCGAGGGCCAACGATACCACCGACATTTGGGTGGTTCGGGGCGGGAACTACCCGACCTTGCCCTCCCGCTCGTTTCGCACGGCGTCCATCGAACATATCAAATACGGGCGCTTCCAAGCGGATTGCACCCAACCGTATCTGGGCGCGGATCTTGGGCTCTACTCCATCACTTTCACGAACAACATCGAATGGGATTATCAGACCCTGCAGGATTTCACCGCCTTCCGGCACGAGGCGGAGATCAAGCGCTTCCGCTATTTTCTCGAAGTTTTTAACCCCAATGTCGACCCGGGCATTCCGGCCCGCGAGATTCCCGGCTTTTTGAACGACCATGTGGTGCGCACGCTGGCAGGCGTGCCCTCCGCGGGACGTCCGCTTTTCCTCAAGATCCCTTTCAATGGGCCGGGCCCGCTGGAAGAGCTGGTTGCCTACGACCCCAGCTTGATCGTTGGCATTCTCGGCGGCAGCGCGGGCACCACCTTCGACGCTTTCCAGCTCATTCACGACGCCCAGAAGTACGGTGCCTGGGCGGCCCTGTTCGGACGCAAGATCAACCTTTCCGAACATCCCCTGACCTTCATCGAATTTCTGCGGCGCATCGTCGATGGCGAGATCAGCCCCTCTGACGCGGTCCGCGCTTACCACGCCGTGCTGCAGCGCCTGGGCCTCCGGCCCCAGCGTCCGCTCAACCTCGATTTGCAGCCCAGCCAGACCTATTCCTCCTACCGGCGGTGAGTCCCGATGAAACGCCCGGCTAGCCAAGGTCCCTTCAACCCCGTGCCCGGCGGCTGCTCCGGTCGCGCCACGGGCGAAGAGGGGAGGGCGCACCGGATGCCGGCCAATGCTGCCGCCTCCCCGCGTCGCCTCCAACCCTTTGTTTTTGTCTGAGCCATGTCCGGACACCGGCCTGCCATTCGCA
Source organism: uncultured Verrucomicrobiae bacterium (assembly GCA_963722225.1). Classification (GTDB taxonomy): domain Bacteria; phylum Verrucomicrobiota; class Verrucomicrobiia; order Opitutales; family Opitutaceae; genus Fen-1467. Next base: position 5,081 of record CAVRNM010000286.1, on the reverse strand, counting down.
CTGTCCACGGAGCCTCTTCATGGCGGATCGCCAATGATGTCGTCGAAGCCTGGCTCACCCGGGACGGCGGCCATCTCGGCCCGGTGCATTTCAAAACCGCGCGCGGCGTCGTTCAGCCTTATTCGGTCGCACCGTGGGTTCCGCGCGAAATCGGACCGGAATTTCCCGGGGTGTTGCGCCACCTGCGGGGAGATTTTTTCTGTCTGCCGTTTGGCGGCAATGACGCGCCTTGGCGTGGGGAGCAGCACCCGGTGCATGGCGAGACCGCCGAGGCCGGCTGGCGCTGGGTGAGTAGCTCGCAAACCGAAGATGCGACTGAATTCGTCGCGCGAATGCGCCTGCGTGTCCGTCCCGGGGTCATCACCAAACGCGTCCGCCTGGTGGCTGGTCAAACCGTGGTCTATTGCAGTGACGAAATCGAGGGCATGGATGGTCCCATGTGCCTTGGCCACCACGCCATGCTGCGGTTCCCTGACGGCGAGGGTGCTGGACGCATCGCCGGCAGCGGCTTTCGGTTTGGACAGGTGCTACCGGTCCCGTTCGAGAACCCTGCCCAAGGCGGTTACTCGAGTTTGCGGCCGGGTGCGGTTTTTCATGATCTGCGGCGCGTGCCCTGCGCGGCTGGCGGCTACGCCGATCTCACCCGGTACCCGGCGCGCGAGGGCTTTGAAGATCTGGTCCTTTTGGTCACCCGTCCGTCCTCGCCCATTGCCTGGACCACCGTCGCTTTCCCTGAGGAGGGCTACCTCTGGTTCGCCCTGAAGAATCCCAAGCTGCTTGTGTCAACGGTACTCTGGCACTCCAACGGCGGCCGGCATTATCCCCCCTGGAGCGGCCGCCATCGCCGCGTGTTGGGTTTGGAGGAGGTCACGGCGTACTTTCACCTCGGGCTCGCGGCCTCGGCGCGTTCGAACACTCTCTCGCGTCGCGGCGTGCCGACCGCTCTCATTCTGCGGCCCGACCGGACGCTGCGCATCCCCTATATCATGGGCGTGACCTCCATTCCGCACGGTTTCGACGCCGTGCGCCGGGTGCGCTTCGGTCGCGACCAACTCGCCTTCGTGTCCACTTCCGGCAAGACAGTGCGCCAATCGATCGATTTGTCGTTTTTTTCCCCATGAAACGGTCCGCCATCAACTCCGCCTTCCGCGCCGCGTCCGCCTGCTTCGCGCAGCGCGGCTGGGCCCTGCCCCCAACGCCCAAGTGGGATATCACGGACTTTGGCCTCGGCGATTTTGAGCACTTTGGCCTGGTCCTTATCAACCTCGCGGCCGAACCCGAGTATTGCGAGAAGCTCATGTGGGCGCGACGGGGCCAGACGACGCCCTGCCATACCCACGCGAAAAAGAAGGAGGACATCATCTGCCGAGCCGGCGAACTCACGCTCAAACTCTGGCCGGCCAAACCGGCCGTGGGAGCCCAACTCTCCGCCACGCTCATGGTTCCCATCAACGGCGAGCCAACGAGGATCGACGCGGGCCGGCCCGTGGCGCTCGCAGCCGGTTCGCGGGTTACGCTGATTCCCGGCGTGTGGCACGAGTTTTACCCCACCAGCAACGAGTGCGTCATCGGCGAGGTCTCCACCGCCAACGACGATTTGCACGACAACTTCTTTCTGCGGTCCGATATTGGCCGCTTCCCCGGCATCGAAGAAGACGAGCCCGGCGCGGTGCGCCTGGTGTCCGAATGAACTCCGCCGGCACAGCGCGCCGCGGGCTGCTCGCGGGCGGAAACTGGATCATCGACTACGTGAAGCTCATTGACACGTGGCCGCCGCAGGACGCGCTCGCCACCATCGTCGACCAGTCGTGGGGCAACGGCGGTTCGCCTTACAACATCCTCAAGGACCTGGCCAAGCTGGGCGCGCCGTTTCCGCTCGAGGCGGTCGGCCTCGTCGGTGACGATGCCAACGGCCGCCTCATCCGCGACGACTGTCAGGCGCACCACATCGACACCGCCCAACTGGAGGCCACTTCGACCGCGCCGACGTCCTACACCGACGTCATGACGGTGCGCTCCACCGGCCGCCGCACCTTTTTCCACCATCGCGGCGCGAACGCGCTCCTGGCGCCCGGGCATTTCGATTTCACGCGCACGCGGGCCCGGTTGTTTCATCTGGGCTATGCCTTGTTGCTCGATAAGCTCGACGCCCCGGGTCCCGACGGGGCGCCGTGCATGACCGGGGTATTTGAGCAGGCGCGCGCCGCGGGCCTCGCCACCTCCCTCGACTGCGTCAGCGACAACAGCGACCGCTTCTGCACGATTGTCCCGCCGTTGCTGCCGCACGTGGACGTGCTGTTTGCCAATGATTTCGAAGCGGAGAAACTCACGGGCCTGGCGCTGCGGTCCCGCGGAACGCTGGAGCGTCGCGCGGTCGAGGAAGCCGCCCGCTCGCTGATCCGGCGCGGGGTGCGGGAGTGGGCCCTGATCCATTTTCCGGAGGGCGCGGTTGCCTGCTCCGCCGGCGGCGGCATGGTCTGGCAGCCCAGCGTGGACGTGCCCGCGACCGAGATTGCGGGACAGGCGGGCGCGGGCGACGCCTTGGCCGCGGGTGTCCTCCTGGGCATCCACGAAGGCTGGCCGATGGCGCGTAGCCTCAAACTCGGCGTCTGCACCGCCGCCGCCTCGCTCTATCACCCCACCTGTTCGGTAAGCGTGGGCCCGGCCGAGACCTGCCTCGCGCTGGGTGATCAGCATGGGTTCCATGCCCTGCCGCCATGATTGCCGCCCTCAACGCCTTGCTCGGCCCGGAACGCGTGCTCGCCGCGAAGGAGGACTTGATCCCCTACGCGTTCGACGGCACGGCGGCGCTGAGGCAACTTCCCCGGGCCGTCGTGTTTCCGCGCGACGCCCAGGACGTGAGCGCCGTGCTGAAGCTCGCCCGCCAGCATCACGCACCGGTCGTCCCGCGGGGATCGGGCACCGGCCTTTCCGGGGGAAGCGTGCCCGTCGCGGGCGCGATCGTGCTCTGCCTGGTCCAGCTGGACAAGATTCTGGAACTCGATGCGCGCAACCTCACCCTCCTGGCGGAGGCGGGGGTGATTACGCAGAAGATCTTTGAGGCGGCTGACGCCGCCGGTCTCTTTTATCCGCCGGATCCAGGCTCGATGAAGATTTCGACCATCGGCGGCAACGTCGCCGAGAACTCCGGCGGCTTGCGCGGACTCAAATACGGCGTCACCCGGGATTACGTGATGGGGCTCGAGGTGGTGCTGGCCGACGGCTCCATCTGCTGGCTCGGCAACAAGTGTGTGAAGGACGTCGCCGGGTACAATCTTCGCGATCTCTTCATTGGCAGCGAAGGCACGCTGGGCGTGATGACGAAGGTGTTGCTCAAGCTGCTGCCGAAGCCCCCGGCCCGCCAGACCCTGCTGGCCACCTACGCGCAGATGGACGCGGCCGCGGAAACGGTGTCGGCCATCATCGCCGCGAAGATCATCCCCTGCACGCTGGAATTCCTCGATCGCAAGACCATCCGTTGCGTGGAGGATTTCGCCCACGTCGGTCTGCCCACCGATGCCGCCGCGCTGCTCCTCATCGAGACTGATGGCCATCCGGCGGCGGTGGCCGATGAGGCGGCGCAGATCGAGGCTCTGGCCCGGGCGCACGGCGCGACTTCCGTCAAGCGCGCCGCCAGCGATGAGGAGGCTGCCCGGCTCGCCACCGCCCGGCGCAGCGCATTTTCGGCGCTCGCCCGGCTGAAGCCCACCACGATTCTCGAAGACGCGACGGTGCCGCGCAGTGAATTGGCCAGGATGGTCCGTTTCATCGAACAGGTGGCAACCCGGCACGGCCTGGAAATCGCCACCTTCGGGCACTTCGGCGACGGGAACCTGCATCCGACCTTTCTCACGAATGAGCGAGATGCCGCAGAGATGCGCCGGGTCGAGGCTGCGCTGAAGGAGATCTTCGAGCACGCCCTCTCGCTCGGCGGCACCATCACCGGTGAACACGGCGTCGGCCTGGCCAAGAAGGCGTTTCTCCGCCGGCAGCTGGATGAGGGCAGCTACGCGCTGCTCCGGCAAATCAAACGGACGCTCGATCCCGAAGGAGTGCTCAATCCCGGCAAGATTTTCGACTGATGACCGCGCGGGAAAATCTGCTTCGGTCGCTCGATTATTCCGTGCTGCAGCAATGCATGCACTGCGGCCTGTGCCTGCCCACCTGCCCGACTTACACCGAGACCAAGATCGAACGCCATTCGCCCCGCGGCCGCATCGCCCTGATGCGCGCCATGGCCGACGGGGAACTGGACAGCACCCGGGTCTTCGGCGAGGAATTGTACTACTGCCTCGGTTGCCTGGCCTGTGCCACCGCCTGTCCGGCGGGCGTGGACTACGCCGCGTTGTTCGAGACGGCCCGGGCCCAGGTGGAGCAAAGCAAGGTGTTGCGCTCGCCCAAGCGCAATTTCGTGCGATGGCTCACCCTCCGGCTGCTCTTTATGCATCCGCGGCTGCTGCGCGTTGCCGGCCGGCTGCTCTGGCTCTACCAGGCCGGCGGATTGCAGTCGCTCGTCCGCCGGGCCGGCCTGACGCGCCTGCTGCCGGGCCGCCTTCGCACGCTCGAACCCGCCACTCCCTCCATTTGCCGCCACTTCTCCGACGCGCTGATTGCCGCGGTGGAAAAACCCCGAGAGGCCGCACGGTATCGCGTTGTGGTCCTCACGGGCTGCGTGCAGGACCTGGCCTTCTCGGACATCAATCGCGCAACGGTTGACGTCCTGTTGGAGAATCACTGCGAAGTGCACACGCCGCGGGCGCAGCCCTGCTGCGGCTCGCTGCATGCGCACAATGGGGACCTGGCGGCCGCGCGGACGCTCGCGCGGCGCTATCTCGACCGGATCGATCCGTTTGCCGTCGACGTGATCATTACGAACGCCGGCGGGTGTGGCTGGCATCTGCGGCATTACGATCACCTGCTGGGAGGATCCCGCCTACGCCCCGCGCGCCCTCGAGTGGTCGCGCAAGGTGCGCGACGTCCACGAATGGCTGGTCGAAATCGGTTTTCAGCGGCCGACGGGCCTGAAGGGTGAGGTCGCCGCCAAGCCCGTGACAGCAATACATGTAGTCGAGGCCTACATA
>CAVRNM010000285.1:0-4427 GCA_963722225.1 uncultured Verrucomicrobiae bacterium | reverse complement strand
CGGCACGCCCTGCCAGGCCAGCGGAATCGCCCACAGGATCGACAGCGGAACCACGACGTAAAGTGTGCACCGGGTGAGATCGACCCAGAAGTTGCCGATCGTCTTGACCGTATGGCGCGCCAGGGCGCGTCCCACCGCCACGAGAACCGCGAGCCCTGTTGCGCCGCTGATAAATTGATGCACCGAGATCCCGAGCGTCTGAGACCAATAGCTCAAGGTCGTTTCCCCGGTGTAGGACTGCCAATCGGCGTTGCAGGCGATGCTCCACGCGGTGTTGAACGCCAGGTGCCAGGAAAGGTTGTCCAGGCCCTGCGTGTTCAGGGGCATCCACTTTTGAGTCATGAAGACTGCCGTGAGGTAGACGTAGCCGAGGGTGCCCATGATCACGACGGCCCACATATATTTCAGCCACGACATCTCTTCGTCCGGATCGACGCCAGACAGCCGGTAAACAAGCTTCTCAACCGGGAAGAGGAGCGGGTGGAGAAAGGTTTTCTCCCCCTTGAAGACTCGGGCGAGGAAGCGGCCGAGCACAGGCGTGAGGGCGATCCCCAGGCCGAAGAAGAGGATGATCTGGAGCAGTTCGTTGAGTTTCATGACGCAGTTGCTGGCACTGCGTCATGGCGTAGCAGTTGCGGTGCCCCAGTTCGTGGAAGTTCATAAATGCTGGGGCCAATCGCATTAAAAGACCGTTAACGGGCGCATTTATCGATTGTCTCCGCGCTGGCAAAAAACTATATTCCTTTCGGATGAAAATTGCGCGGCCACGGGTCGGGAATGCCTCGAGCCGGGCCAGTGCCCGATGTCAAAGGAGGAGAGCGTGACGATGAAGCCTGGTCTCAGAGACATTCTTTGGATGACCGCCGGAGCGGCCGTGCTGCTCGCGGTCGTCCTTTTGGTGCTGCATTTCCGGACGCTGCAGAGTTCCGCAGCGCAGCTGGCCTTCAAGGCCAAGCGCGTTGAATTGGTGGAACGGGTGCGGCTGTCGGTGGCGCTGGCATCGGAGGCGGAAAAAAGCGCTGTCATGGCCATCACCGACGAGGACTCGCAGACCTACGCCGACCAGGCCCGGACGGCAATCGCCTCCGTGGAGCAGGGACGCCGGGAACTGGAGCTTTTGTTGGAGCCGAGCGACGCCAAGAACGAAAAAGATCTGCTGGGCCAGTTTTCCGCGGCCTTTGCCCAGTTACAGCGCATTGACCGGGACCTGTTGGAATTGGCGGTCAAGAACACCAACCTTAAGGCATACAGTCTGGCGTTTGGCCCGGCGGCCGACGTGCTCAAGGAAATGGATGCGGCACTGGCTCGCGTCGCCGCGGTGGGCGGTGATGCCCCTTCCGCGGCTAATCTCAGGGTCATGAGACTGGCCGATGGTGCCCGGATCGCGGCGCTACGCCTCCTGGCTCTCCTCCCGCCGCACATCGCTGAGGAAAGCGACCAGAAGATGGACGAAATCGAAGCGGTGATGGCTAGAGAAGATCAGGTGGTCCGCCAGAATCTGGAAGGCTTGGCTGCGCTCCCGAGCCTCGGCGGCAACCCCGACCTCTCGACCGCCACGGTGCGCTATACCCGGTTCAGCGAACTTAGGACGCAGATTCTCAAACTCTCTCGCGAGAATACGAACGTCCGCTCCCTGACCATCTCGTTGAGCGAAAAGCGCAAGGTCATGATGGTGTGCCAGGATGCCTTGGCTGCTCTGGAACAGGCCATCCAAGAGGAGCCGATCGTGGGTCTGCCCAATCGCACCCCGGTCAGTCCTCGGTAGCCCAGGGTTTGTCGCGCTGCGGATACATGCTGCAGGCAGGCTGTCGCGTAGAGGGTGAAACACCCCGGCTAGCCGCGTGTCGGACTTTGTCCTCCGCGCTGCTAGAATAAAACGGCTGCGCCATTTTGGCGGAGTCTGGAAGGGCCGAGTGATTTCCGGGTTTTTTGCTCGGCGGTGATCGCAGGCGTCCGTTGTCTTGATCCGGAGGCGATTTTCTGCCCCGGGACTGCGAGTCGCCGACTTCCTTTCAACTCACCTGATCCAACGCCGGCTACTTTCGCTCTTTGAAAAAGGACCGGCCCCGGGATTGCCCCTGGGACGAATTCTCGATTACCTTTTCCACCAGGGGTACCCGCCGTTCAGCGAGAAGCCAGGATTACTGGCCAGATGTCGCTGCAGATTCCAGTGACGCCATTCCGACCACCAGAACAGCTGGACCCTTTGGAAAACCAAGTCGGTTGGCGCCGGTTTTATCTTCCACCGCGGACGCAGACTGGGATGGCGGCAAGCCCGTTACGATGGCCGATGGAATCGGCGCAGCGCCGTGTGCCTCAGAAAAGTGGCCTGCACCAAGGGTCGCTGCACGACTTCGCTGGGCAGGCGTGAATTATTGGTGGTACATGCGTCGTGTAGGGCATTGATCGTGCCGACCGTACCCGCATTGCTCCGAGAAATATTGTCCGAATATTACCCATGACAAATGAGGTCAATTCGCCGGGTTTGAACAAATCTGGCTCCGTCGCATGACCATCCCATAAGTTAATGGTCTCGTGAGGCGTCGGCCCTCCAGCACGCTACCACTTGCGCATTTCTTGGAGCATCGCATTGTAAAGCTCCGGCAGGGTCGCGCGCAAATGCGCGACGCCGGATTCACTCGGACCGCCGGGGTGGGCAACACGTTTGACCACTTCCGAGGCGTCAACGCCGTCCAGATCCTGGAGCAAGAGAGTGCCCAACGCAGTTTCCCGGACCATCCGTCTGCACAATTCGCGATCATACCCGCGATGCGCCGCCATCGTATCGGCAAGAGCCTCCAGCATCGTGGCGTAAAGCGCCGGGCCGCAGCTGCAAAGCGCGGAGGAAAACGGAATTTCCTCCGGCGGCAGAATGTAGACCGAGCCGACCGACCCGAGGATATCCCAGGCAGAGACACACGTGAGGGACCGACGATCGCCGATCGGGTGCGCGATGTCTTCAGCCGCTTTGTCGCCAACGGGACCGTTGAAGTTCGATACCGGACCGCGGCAATTATCGGCCGACTCACCTGAACCGCGCAGAGTAAGCTCGAGCAAAAGACTCATGGCTTCGCCCTCCCTTCTTTCAAAATCCGTTCCAATTCGACCAGATCCGCTTCGCTCACGGTCACTTGCTGCGGGATGATGCCGCCAATGCAGGCTTTTTGCCGCCCGCCATTTGGGATAAGGCCTCGCGGAGAGCGGTGGAGATCGTGTCCACGACCACCTGCGCCGCTCGATCGATCTCGAAGTTATACCGTGTCCCGACTCGGGCAGAAGCAAATGTCGTTTTGGCAAGGGTCTCGGGAACCAGGCATACTTCAAATTGGGCCGCGTCCCGTTGCAGATGATTCACCGTTAGGCTCGCTCCATGGACCGCGATGAAGCCTTTGTTGAAGATGTAGCGAATCAGCGCGGTCGCCACACGCAGCTGTCGGACTTCCGTCCGGCCAGCTCCTACTGGCAAAACCGCCGAATCCAACCCGCGGAAACGGGCAGAATCTCGGCGATCTTTACACGAATTGGAGTCATCTTGGCTGGTCGAATCATATTCCCTGTTCAATGAAAGGGGCGGTTTTGCTTTTAGCAGCCTGAAGGGCTGGAAGCCCGACAGGGTGCTAGGAATTTCAGCGGAGAACAGGTTCACTGTCCCTGGTTCTGAATCTCAGCGAAAGTGGCTCTTAAGCAGGCGCCTTCGTCATCTTGTTCCGGTTTTGTCTTTCCGTAGAATTTATCCATGAACGGTCCCGCTTCACTCCAGACAGTCTGGAGCACTCCCTGGTAGCATTGCCTCATCTCGGGAGTGGCATACTTCCGCAAACGGAAGAGATCCTTCACCTGCTGTTCAGCAGGCTCGGTCTTGTTCCACGGACAGCTGAGAACTTGTAGCCCTTTCATCGCAAAAACGACGGCCGTAGGCTCCGGTCGTTTATAATGCCAGTCACAGATCATCACGTCTTTGGGTATCATATCCAGGGCCCGATGGGTGTTGTTGTAACTTGCCTCCCATTCGCCGAGGCCCGTGGTCTTTCCATCGAGCAGGCGATCGCCCCAGATCCAAAGGCTTCGTTTGTGCTCGGCGAGATGATCGCGGATCAATTTCACCTCCCCAGCGAATAGTTGCGACGGGTCGCGTCCGCCACAACGGGGACATCTATACTCCGCCAGATAAAACACCTCGTCCATGCCCGCATGGAAGGCATCGGCTTCGAAGACGTCGCAAAGCTCGTCGACGATGGAAAAGACTATTTCGTGAACCTTGGGATGCAGCGGGCAATAGCTCTTGCAGTACAGGCGCTCTGGATTGGGCCATTCGAGCTCCCCTTTCAGCTTTACCCAGGGCGTCTCGTCAAAATCAGGATAGACTTGCAGCAATTTATTCGGTTTCCCGGCCCAGGATTGGTGGCCCAGCAGGCTCACCTGGGGTA
>CAVRNM010000284.1:0-8024 GCA_963722225.1 uncultured Verrucomicrobiae bacterium | reverse complement strand
TCCGGTGGCAACGTCATTCCGCCCGACTTCCAGCCCACCCCCGAAGGGCTCGCGCGGGTCCGCCAGAATGTGATCAAATCCGGCAAGATTGGGCAGCTCGTGGCCAGTGATTTCACCGGCGCGATCGTCAGCGCCCAGCTCTTGGAAGTCGACCCGGGCACGGGCCGCAAGCTCGATTATCTCCGCGTCGCCAAGGCGCTGGAGGCCCTGCGGACCCGGGTGGAAAGCGAAAGCGGGGGGACCGTGCGCGTTCACATCATCGGCTTCGCGAAGGTGATGGGCGCGGTTGGCGACGGAGCGGCGGCGTGCTGACATTGTTCGGGCTGTCCATCATCATCACCACGCTGCTCGTCTGGTATTATGCCGGCCGGTGGAAGCTCTCGGGAGCGCCGGTGTTGTGTTCGTTCATTGCGGTGATCTGGCAGCTCGGGATGTTGTCGGCCCTCGGATACGGCATCGATCCGCTGTCAATTCTCGTTCCCTTCCTCATCTTCGCGATCGGCGTGAGCCACGGCGTGCAGATGATGCGCGCCTTCCGTTCCGCGGTCTTTTCGGGCTGCGACAACAGCCTGGACGCGGCCCGGAGCGCCTTCCGGCAGCTGCTGGTGCCGGGAGGGGTCGCCCTGATCGCCGACACGTTTGGCTTCCTGACCATCCTGGAAATCAAGATCCAGACCATCCGCGAACTCGCGATCTCGGCCAGCCTGGGCGTCTGCGTGATCCTGGTCACCAATCTGTTTCTTCTGCCGATCATCCTTTCCTCGCTGCGGCTGCCGCGCGCGTATGGCGAATGGGTGGCCAAGCGGCGCGCCGGGACTGACCGGATCTGGGCTCGGATTTCGGCGGAGATGAAGCCGGGACCGTCGCTCATTGTCATTGCCGCCTGCTTCTCCCTCGGCCTGTGGGGCTGGCACAAATCGCGGCAGATCAAGATCGGCGACCTATATGCGGGCGTGCCGGAGTTGCGACAGGATTCGCGCTACAATCAGGACACCCGGGTCATCACCTCCAAATTCAGCATCGGCGTGGACATCCTCTCCGTCATCGTCGAATCGGTGCCGAACGGCTGCGTCGACCACGACGTGGTGGCATTGATGGACCGTTTCGAGATGCACATCCGCGCGGTGCCCGGCGTGCAGTCGGTCATCTCGCTGGCTTCCGTTGCCAAGATCGTCAATGCCGGCTGGAATGAGGGCTCGCTCAAGTGGCGCATTCTCCCCCGCAACCAGCAGGCAATGGCGCAGGCGGTGACGCCCATCGATACGGCGACCGGGTTGTTGAACGCCGATGGCAGCGTCATGCCGATCATGATTTTTCTCACGGACCACAAGGCCGAGACGCTGCGCACCGTCACGGACGCCGTGAAAGCGTTCGCCCTCGCCCATCCGTCGCCGAAAGCGAGGTTCCTGCTCGCCAGCGGCTCGGCCGGGGTGATGGCCGCCACCAACGAGGTGGTGCAAGCAGCGCAGTTCCCGATCGTCGTCTGGGTGTTTGGCGCGGTCATTGTGCTTTGTCTGATCACCTTCCGCTCCGTGCGCGCCACGTTGTGCATCGTGGTGCCGCTCGCCGTCGTCAGTTATCTTGGCTATGCGTTGATGGTCTATCTTAACATCGGCCTCAAAACGTCGACTCTGCCCGTCGTGGCGTTGGGAGTCGGCATTGGCGTGGACTACGGCATCTACCTTTTCGCACGGCTGCAGAAGGCTCTCCAGGACGGCGAGTATTTCGAGGACGCCATGTTCGTCGCCTTTAAGGAGACGGGCAGTTCCATTCTGTTCACCGGACTCACGCTCGCCATCGGCGTCAGCCTGTGGGTTTTCTCCGAGCTCAAGTTCCAGGCCGACATGGGCCTGCTGCTCGCCTTCATGTTTTTGGTGAACATGATCGGCGCGCTCCTCCTCCTCCCGGCAATGGCGCGCTGGCTTTACCGGCACCATCGCCGGCGCGGGGACCCGGCACGGGATTAGCCAGTCCCGCTCGGAGTGGGACGGCGCGGCAACATCCGGGCGCGCCTCCTTGGCACCCATCGTTCAGGGGGCCGGCGCGAACAGACCCGGCAGCCAAGTGGTCAGCGCCGGAACATAGGTGATCAAAAGCACGCCGACGAGCAGCACTCCAAGAATCGGCACGATCGACCGGCAAACCTCAGGCATCGACTTGTTGAAGCGATAGGAGGACAGCAGCAGGTTTATTCCCACCGGCGGCATCAGGAAGCCGAGCTCGAGATTCGCGAGAAAAATGATCCCCAGGTGCACCGGCTGAACGCCAAAAACCGCCCCGAGCGGCACGACGAGCGGCGCAACCACGATGATGGCGGCAAAGATTTCCATCAGGCCGCCGACGACGAGGAGGAACAGATTCAGCGCCAACAGGAACACCCACGGGCTGTGAATGGAAGTCTGCGCGAATTGCACCAGGCGGTCGGGCAGCTCGGCCTCGATCAGATAGTCGGTGAGCCCGAGGGCGACTCCGAGAATCAACATCACCCCGCCGACGAGCAGGGCGCAGGTCGTCATCACGCGCGGTGCATCCCGCCAAAGGTTCAGATCACGGTAGACGACGACTTCGACGATGAAAGCGTAGAAGGCGGTCAGCGCCGCCGCTTCGACCGGCGTGGCAAAGCCGCCGAACAGGGCGCCGGTCGCCACCAGCGGCAACGCCAGTTCCCATTTTGCTTCCCAGACGGCGGCGCCGGCTTCGCGCCAGCGGAACGGAGGTCGCAGGCTCTTGTCCGGCGGCCCCTGCAGAATGCCCAGTCCAATCGTCAGGGCGACCAGCAGAACACCGGGCAGGATGCCGGCGAGAAACAGCTCTTCGATTCTCACCCGGGCGACGATGGCGTAGAGGATCAAGGGCAGACAGGGTGGAAAGAGCAGCCCGAGCGAACCGGCGCCGGTGAGCAGTCCAAGGGCGTCGCGTTCGGAAAATCGCGCGGCAAGCAGCACCGGCATGAGCAACCCGCCGAGCGCGATGATGGTCACGCCAGAGGCCCCGGTAAACGACGTGAAGAACGCGCAGGTCAGCGCCGTGATGATCGCCGGGCCCCCGCGCCAGTGCCCGGCGACCGCATTGCAGACCCGCACGAGGCGCCGGGAAGCGCCCCCCTCGGCGAGGAAATAGCCGGCCAGCGTGAACAAAGGAATCGTGGGAAGGGTCGCGTTGACCACCAGTCCATAGTGCTCGATCGGCATGACCGCGAGCGGCTGGGACACACCCCAGAACAGGACGACCGCCGTTCCGCCGAGGGCCACAAAGACCGGCGCCCCCAGCAGAATGGCGGCCAGCAGCACCAGCAGCGCCGGCAGCACCAAATGAGCCGCAGGAACCGGCGGCCAGACGCCGAGCGCAACGATGAGCAGGGCGAATCCGCCGGCAAAGCTGCGCCCCATCCATCCAGTGGAGCAATTCCACCACAGCCGAATGGCGATCAACCCGAAACCCAGCGGCATGCAGGTTTCCACCGTCCACCGGGGCACGCCGTACGCCAGCACGTTGCCGGCCGCGCGCTCCTCCATGACGAAGCGCCAGGAAGCGGCGCACAGCACAACCGTGATCGCAGCGCCCACCGCATTGCTGAAAAGTCGCGCCCCCGTCAAAGCCCGGCCTTTCAAAACCGCGTTGAGCGTAGACAGTGAAAGCAGCCGGCCGTCGCGCGCGGCGATGGCGCCACCCATCATTCCGAGAACGAGGCCGCAGTGCTGGACAATGGTCGCGGCGGAAACCACCCCGGTATTGAAGAACCGTCGCAAGGTGGCCTCGGCCAACGGCAGCAGCACCATGGCCGCAAGACAAAGGACAACGATGGAGTCCTCGGTGCGCCGCAGGCGGAGCCGCCAGCCCGGCAGACATTCCGGGAGCGCGGCGGGCAATTCGCGGGAGGGAATCGCGTCCATATTGCCTCGGTCCTAGTTGGCGGCGGGCTGGCTGGAATGATAGTCCTGCAGCAGCTGTTGCACCTGGTCGTAGATGTCCGCGGGGACCATCGTTCCCCGGATCTTCGGTCCAAGTTGCCGGGCAAACGCCTGCCATTCGGTCTTTTCTTCCGGCGTCAGCGGGACCACGTGCATTTTTGGATTTTTCCGGAGCGTGCTGATCGCGTCGTCATGGAACCGGCGCCCTTCCGCGCGAATCTCCGTGCCGGCGCTGGCGCAAAGCGGTCGAAGTTTCGCCTGCAATTCCGCGGGAACCTCCTCCCAGGCGTCGCGCCGGACGATGAAGGCACCCACGATCGGCGCCCAGTTCAATTCCAGCAGGTAGGTGGCAACTGTCGGAATCTGCATCCCGAGGGCGAATGTCGGCGGCAGCGGCGCCGCGTCGATCATGCCCGAAGCCAGGCTCGACAGGACGTAATCAGTTTCGAGCGCAATGGGCTGGTAACCGAGTGACTTCATGGCGGCGATCTGCGGTTCGTCACCGGACCACGCGAAGAGCTTCATTCTCTTCAACTCGGCGGGAGTGGTCGCCTGGCGAACGGAGAACAAGTTGACCCAGCCGGCGTCGCCCCAGAACAGGACCATGAAACCTCGGGCGGCGAGACGGTCCTCGAATTGCCCCCGGAGCTTCTCGCGGACGTAGTCCACCTCGGTCCAGGTTTGGAACGCGAGCGGTATCTTCTGCAGGGCGGCGACCGCCGGCTCGATTTCGGAAAGCCCGATAACCGAGACGAGCGCAGCCTGGTAATTTCCCGAACGCAACTTGCGGACGATCCCGGCCTCGCCCTCTTTCTGGCCGCCCGGCGAGCGGTGCAGAATGACGGCTCCGCCGGTCGCCTTGCGCCAATCCTGCTCCAGCTTCGTCAGAACGAAATCCTGCCCGACGCCCCGCGGCAGGATGCTGGCATAGCGGATCTCCAGCGGCTGCGCGCGGGCGCACGGCGCCGGCGCAGCCGCGACGAGCAGCCCGGCGGCGGCGAATGCCGCAATCAGACCGGACGGTCGGAGCCGAATGGGGTCATTTCGTTTCATTCTCGATGAGATCGTCCGCCCGACCGAGTAGCCAGCGTGCCCGGCGTTGCATCACCAGATTAACCAGGCGCCATTCCGGCTTGGCGCCGGCATCGATCGCGAGGGCCTGGCGTAGGAGCGCCTCGAATTCCTTCCGGTTCTGTTCGGCAATCGAAACGCTTTCCGCCAGGCTCACATAGGGGCCAGCCTGCAGCCCGCCGGTGAGCTCGACGGCGCGTGCAAAATGGGCGCGGGCCCGCGCAGCCGGGCTGCCCGCACCGTTCGGGCGGCTCATCTCGTAGTTGACCAGGAAGCTGTGGATGGCGCCGTCGTCGTACGCTTCATCGAGCACCAGCGCCCGGTCGATCAGAGCTTCGACCTGGGGAAGCTCGGCGATCAGGTCGGTGTCGTCCTTTAGAATCCCGATGGCCGCTCCCCAGGACGCCGCCGCCCAGTACGCCAGCGCCACGTCCGATTTGCGGAGAACGCGCGCCGCGGCCCCCGGATCAGCCCGAAGCAGCGCGGCGAAACCGGGGTGGGTCTCCTCCAGTCCGCGCAATGCGTAGTCCCGGGCCCGCAGGTACAGGCGGCGGGCGCGATGGCGCAGCGCGAGGGCGGCCTGCACGTCATGACTCTCCATCTCGTCGGCGTCCTGTTGCACGAACGCATAGGCATACTGCGTGAAGCCGCTCGCAGCGGCGCTGAGCAACCCGCGCTGATGGGGGTCCTCCGCCAGCAGGCTCTCCATCAGCTTCAGACTGAACGGCGCCGCCTGCCTGATCAGCTCGGGATCGTCATCCGACGCATAAACGCCGCCGCCCTGCGCCAGGGCGTTGCCCAGCTTTTTGGCGACAAGCTGATTGACCGAGCAACCGCTGGCCAGGAGCAACGCGAGCAATCCAAGGATCGTCTTCTCCGAAGATGACATCACGGGAGTAGTTCCAAAAACGCAGTAGTGGGAGACCTGGGGGGATCGAAGCTTATCAGATTCACGCCTGCCCCTGCTAATTGAAAAATGTGATGGCCCCTATTGGCCGGACCGATGAGCTGGAGAGGCGGGCGTCACGGCATTCGGTTGTCATGGCGGCGTGGCGCGTTGAATATTCACCCTGCCCAAACCCCGGTCCAGCGGATTCTTCCGGCCGCCTCAAACAAGGGAAAACCACGCCCGCTGAATCCCGGCTCGCGTTGTCCTTTCTAGGAGGCTGTTCGGAAGCCCCGTTGTGCTATCCGGTGGAGGGCGCTGCGCTGTCAGCGCCGCTCGGGAATTGGGCGGCGACAGCCCGCCGCCCTCCAAACCACGGGAGTCTTCGCACCGCCTCTCGGCTCTTGCGTGCCACAGACGACCCGCTAAACTTATTTCCATGATCGATGACCCGGTCTTGTACATCAAGCGCGGGTGCCCGTACTGCCGCGCTGCAGCGGCCTTCTTTTCGACCCATGGCGTTCCCGTCGAGATCCGCGACGTTTCCAGCAGCCGGGCCGATATGAAACGGTTGATCGAAGTGACGGAACAAGGCGACGTCCCCACGTTTGTCTGCGGCGACTTCGTGGTGTCCGGGTTTGAGGTGGACGAATTGCTCGACGAGCTGGCCGAACGGCCCGACATCCGCCTCCGCCTTGGGCTCGGCGATCACGACGACGAATTCTAGGAAACAGCGCTGACCGAGCGGCCGCGAGCGCCAGGGGGTGGTTGGAGCAAATTGGGAAGTCGAGAAATCGGGAAACTGATTCCAACGCTTCGCTGGCTGGTTTTCTTTTGCGTCAGGACGAAACGGGGCGAACATTGTTCCGCATGATGGTTCCCGATCCCGCCTCCTGACCGAGGGCCAGCGTAAACTGGTGGGCTTCGCGGTTGCCCTCTTTGCGCTCCTGGCGAGCGGCGCGATGCTCATCTCCGTGGTCTGGGCGCTTTCCTGGCTGGGTGGGCGCCTTGCCGGTGTGCTCTGGCCGATTGCCGTTGCGGGCATTGTCGCGCTGATTCTGAGGCCGGCGGTGGATCTGGTCGAGCAGCGCCTCCATCAGCGACGGCGCACCGCGGTCATCGTCCTCTATGGCCTGTTCCTGGTGGCTGCTGGCGGGCTGAGCTTGGTGGTTCTTCCTCCCCTTTTCCGGCAACTCCAGGATTTCGTGTCGTATCTTCCCGCCTTGGCGGAGCGGATCGAGGGCTATGCGCAACAACACTACCCCGACTGGATCGCACTGAAGGAGCACTACTTGGGCAAGCCGACGTCGCCAGGCCCGCCGGAAGCACTAAGCCGGGACCTGCAGGAATTGGTGGCGCGCGCCCTACCCTCCCTGCGGGCAGCGGGCCAGGGTGTGCTGGCCCTGTTCTCTTTTGCCACTTCGGTCGCGGTCATCCCCATCTACTTGTTCGTTTTCCTGCTTTCGCGCAACGAGCCGGCTTCCAAGCTGGCCGATCATCTGCCCTTCCTTGGTCCTGACGTTCGCGCCGACGTGGTGTTTCTGGTCCAGGAGTTCGTCGGGATCGTGGTCTCCTTCTTTCGCGGTCAGATCGTGATCGGGCTCATCATGGGTGTTCTGCTCGCGCTGGGTTTCTCCCTCGTCGGGCTCAAGTTCGGGCTCGTTATCGGCCTGGCGCTTGGCGTCCTGAATATCGTGCCGTACCTTGGCACCGTGGTCGGGCTGGCGGTGGCACTGCCACTTGCCTTCTTTCAGCCGGACGGTGGTTGGGAACTTGTCGGCTTGGTGCTGGTGGTGAAGATCATTGTCCAAGTCGTCGAAAGCTGGTTCCTCACGCCGAGATCATGGGGGACCGCACCGGGCTGCATCCAGTGGCGATCATCTTTGCTGTCTTTTTCTGGGGCGCGGCGCTGGGGAGGATGCTCGGCCTGATGTTCGCCATCCCGCTGACGGCGTTTTTCGTCACCGCCTGGCGGCTGGCCCGGCACAAGTACTTCCGCGCGCCCTGATCCGGCGCGAAAAGCCCGCCAGGTGGCCCTCATGCCATGGGACGTTCATCACCGCCGTGGATTGTGGCTGCCGCAAACCGGCTGGTGGCTTGATGCCCGGGTTGCGGTCGACCGTTCATTCGTCTCGCACGCCCATTCCGACCATATT
>CAVRNM010000283.1:0-9337 GCA_963722225.1 uncultured Verrucomicrobiae bacterium | reverse complement strand
ATTGCCGTCGCTTTGGATCGCGCGGTACGCTGCAGTATTGTCGCCTTCTCTTAGTCAGCCCCCGCCTCATGCCAAAATCCCAACTACGATCCCCGTCCGCATATTATTGATCGACGAAATTGAAAATCGGCATTCGATTACAGCGTCCTGCCCGACCTGTGGCGTTTTGTTTTTCAAGCCGCTCGACTTCATAACGTCCAGGTCTTTGCCGCGACGCACTCCTGGGATTGCGTTGAAGCATTTTGAGAAGCCGCTGCCGAAGAAGAAGAAACCGAAGGAGTATTGCTCCGTCTCAAACAACGCAACGACCGTCCCGAGCATAAAGTCTGATTACACCGAGGAAGAATTGGCCAGCGCCACGCGATTCGAGACGGAGGTGCGGTAGTGGAGGAAAAACGCATCCTGTTGGTCGAGGGCAAGGACGACAAGCACGTCGTATACGCGTTGAGAAGCTTCCATGAGATTCCACCGGTGTTTGACGTGGAAGCCCTGGAAAACGACGAACAGTTGCTGGATGCAATTCCAGGCAAGCTAAAAGAGCCGAACGTAACGCGACTTGCCGTTGTTCTCGATGCCGACGAGGAGGGCGTCGGCCGCCGATGGGATCAGTTGAAAAATTGCCTCGGCCGAACGCGGCCGCCCGTTTCGATGCCGAAATTCCGTCTCCGAGCGGTACGATCATTCAGATTCCCGATGGTCCGCTCTTTTTTGGTGTTTGGTTGATGCCCGATAATCGTCTGCCGGGAATGCTCGAAGACTTTTTGGGCTTTCTGATTCCCGAGGCTGATCCGTTGCTGCCGCGGGTGGACCGTTTTTTGGCAGATATTCCCAGGCCGATGCGGCGATTCTCCGAAGTCCACTTGCCCAAAGCTGCGCATTCATTGTTGGCTGGCTCTTCAAAAGGAGCCGGGCAAGCCGTTTGGGACGGCCATTACCGCCCGATTCCTCGACGCCGATTGAGGTTGTCGATCCGTTTGTTCAATGGCTGCGGGCCGCGTTGGTGGATTGATTTGACGAAAGTTTCTTCCCATGACCGACTTCCGTACCGAGCACGACACGTTGGGCGAGGTCCGCCTGCCGGCCGACGCCTATTACGGCCCGCAAACGCAGCGGGCCGTGGAAAACTTCCCCATTTCAGGCCGAACGCTGCCGCCGGAGTTGATCCATGCCCTGGGCTTGGTGAAATGGGCCGCCGCGGTCAACCGCGATCTGGGCCGGTTCGGAGGGTCGTTGCTTGCAACCACGCAAACGTCAAACATATCATCCCGTTCCGACGACAACCGCGTGCTAGCCACGCACCCTACTGATTTCGATTGACGCCCTGCTGGCGGCGTGCCGCGAGGTGGCCGACGGAAAGTTCGACGGCCATTTTCCCGTCGACGTCTTTCAAACGGGTTCCGGCACGTCCAGCAACATGAACGCCAACGAAGTGATCGCCCATCGGGCCAATGAACTGGCGGCAAGGAATAAAGGGGACAGGCCCATCCATCCGAACGACCACGTCAACCTTGGGCAGAGCACCAACGACGTTTTTCCCACGGCCATTCATGTGGCCGCCGCCGTGGCGATCCAAACGGGGTTGATTCCGGCCTTGGCGAATGTCGGCGATTCGCTGGCCGAAAAGGCCGCCCAGTGGCAGATATCCTCAAGATCGGCCGGACGCATCTGGCCGACGCCACGCCGCTGTGCGCTCGGCAAGAGATTGGCGGGCTGGCCCGGCAGTTGCAACGCTCGGTGGGCCGGGCAGCCGTGGCATTGGAGGCGCTGTTCGAACTTCCGGTTGGCGGCACGGCCGTCGGCACGGGCATCAATACGCATCCCGAGTTTGGCCGCCGGGTGTCCGAACTTCTGGCCCGCGAAACGGGCATCCCCTTTGCCGAAGCGGCCGACCATTTCGAGGCCAATGCCCAGCGCGACGGCCTGGTCGAGTGTCACGGCCAGTTGCGCACCATCGCCACCACGCTGTTCGCCGTGGCCAACAACGTCCGCTGGCTGGCTTCGGCCCGCGCTGCGGATTGCACGAAATTACGCTGCCCGAACTTCAGCCGGGAGTTCGATCATGCCGGGCAAGGTCAATCCGGTGCTTTGCGAAAGCCTGATGCAGGCGGCCGCCCGCGTGCTGGGCAACGACCAAACGATCGCCTTCTGCGGCGCCGCCGGCGGCCAGTTCCAACTCAACGTGATGATGCCTGTGATGGGCGACGCGTTGCTGGAGAGCGTCCGCCTGCTGGCCAACGCCAGCCGGGCCTTCACCGACCGCTGCCTGGCCGGCATCGAGGCCAACGCCGAGGCATGCGAGGCGTCGGTCGAAAATAGCCTTGCGATGGCGACCGGTTTGAACCCGCTACATCGGCTACGAGCGGGCCGCCGCGCTGGCCAAGGAGGCGTTTCTGCCGGCAAGACCATCCGCGAATTTGCCGCGAGAATAAGCATCCTGCCCGAGGAGCAACTGGCCGAGGCCCTCGATCCCTGGCGGATGACCCGCCCGCGGGGTCAGAGTGAAGGTCCGTGGCGGCGTCAATTGGCGTTATTTGTTCGGACCATTGCCGGGCCCGAAAGGGGTCCTGCGGATTGATGCCGCCGGGCAGTTCTTGCGGGGGTTCCGCGGCTTTCGGCGTCTTCTTCGGCTGGCCGATCCGTCTTCGGGGTGGTCGGCTTGGGCGCCACGTGCTCCTTCTTCGCCGGTTTCTCCGTTTCGGCGGCCGACTTGGGCGACCGGTTTCTTCTCGATCAATCGCTTTGCCTCGGCCCTGGCCGCCTCCTTGCGCCCTTGCCATGAACCAGCGGCTCGGTCTGCTCGATCTCGCGGAGACACTGGATCAGCCCGCCGTTGTCGGCCAGATAGATGCGGTCCGTGTTGGCATTAAATAGTTTGACCGTTGCGTTTTCGGCGGGGATGGCGTCAAGCCGGGTGCCGCTGTCGGCATTGACACCAGCAGCCGGCCAACGCGGTCGGTAGCATAAACTCGGCTCTTGCTGGCCGCGACAAATTGCACTACATCTTGGGCCGACCATAGGTTCTTGCCAGTCTTGATCGCCAGGCAATACATAGTGCCCAACTCCGTGGTGACGTACACGCGGTTGTCGATCACGGCCGGGGTTTGCAGGATGGGGTCGCCGGTGGAGAATCGCCACAACGTGGAACCATTTTCCTCCTGAACGGCGTAGACGTAGCCGTCGGTTGAGGCGGCAAACACGATGCCCGCGTCGCCGAGCATTTCGGGTTCGGCGGAAGATACGCGGGCCGGGCGACGATCGTCCCCCCAGTCGCCATCCGATACTTTCATGCGAAAACGGTATCCGATTCGGGCTCGATGCGACCGAAATTCAGGTAGCCGCGATCGGTCGACCAGACCACGTACTCGCCGCCGATGAAATCGCGCTGTCACCAACGGCTGCACAAGCGTCCGCCCATAAAGACTGGCAGGAGAGCGGGACAGTTGCCCGGATGGCGCGGGCGTCTGGCTGGTGGTTGAGCCTCGGCGATTTCTTGTCGGTCGCGGCCCCATTCGCGACCTTGGCCGGTTCATTGGTCGAGTCGACGCCCGACGGAAATTGGTAGGCAGTCACCATGCCCGTGACCATGGGCACGAAGGCCCGCTTGGGCATCGAGCGCCGGGACCGGCGCCGGGGGCGTTTTGAATCGTCCGTTGGCAAAGCAACTCGCCGCTGGCGCGGCTGAGCACGCAAAGGTGCCGGAGCCGTTGACCACGGTCACGACGTTGCCCCGGCACCTCCGCGATTTCCTCCGGCGAAAATCGGACACGATCATATCGGCCGCTCATAATGACGACCGGCACCGTGGCGTTAATTTTGCGCAGTTCGTGAATAAACGAGGGGCCGTCCATCACTGGCATAACCACATCGGTGATTACCACCCCAATTGCCTTCTCATACTCCCGATAGCGAACCAGTGCTTCCTGCCCGTCGGCCGCGTCCACAACCCGATATCCCCGCCGGACCAGAAGCATCTGCGTCGTCAGCCGGATCGCGGCCTCATCATCGACCAATAGGATCAATTCCCCTGTTGTCGACCGGGGCACCGCCGCAACAGCCTCGCTCGGTGCCGCATGCTCAGGAGCAGCAGGTGGGCATCCCGAGCTCTGCGCTCCGGGGCCGACTTCGGAATCAGGCTGAACAAATCCCATTAGTGGTAATCGTGCGTTCAATCATCGTGGACCAACCTCGGCCCACCCGTCGCGCAGCTTCCCTAGTAGAGGAAAACGGGTCAAGGATTCTCCAAAGAATCGGCAAAGCAACTGCCGCAGACTGCGCGGTCAACCCTATAAGTGTCATGTTCCCTGTGGGACCAAAATGCCAGGCGCCCAGAACTTCAGGATGGGCGCAAGCGGTGGAGTTCTGGTGGAGCCGATATGCCTCTAGGCCAGCCGCTTGAAAAGCCGGGCCGCGGTGAGGCGGGCCGGGCGGTGCGAGCAGACAGTTGAAATCTGCGCCGTTACCCTGAGGATTCTGAGGAACAAGGTGAAAGCAGTGGGAGGCGCGGGTCTGGCGCTTAAGGCTGGGTGGGCCCGCCCATTGCGGGGTCAACTGTAATACCGCCTGGCTTCCACAGCCATTGAGAAGTCATCAACGTTGATCTGGAATACCTTGCCATCCAGCGGGCGATTCCGAAAAGCGTCATAAAGCGCAACAAAGGTGGGGTCGTCGGCTCGAACATTATCCGATGGATCAATCATCAAAATCCGGCGTTGAACCAGTCCCTTAAAATTCCGGCTCAGATATTCCAACGCCACAGCCATATGGCTTGCGTAATCTCTTGATTCGGCCGTTGGAGCTGGAGATTGCCGAACAAAATAGCGCTCCACGGTTCTTGTGACAATACGCGGCCGTGGATCGATTGCGCCAGCAACGAGAAGCTGGCGACAATCCATTACCCACTTTCCGAGATCGCTTATCCCGGGTATGGCTTTCCTCAGGCTGCCTTCGTGGCGACGTAATCCACCGGTCCGTAGTGTCATAATGTGAAGTCGATTCGCGGACCTAGCGATTCAGGTTAGGCGTGCCCGTACCCAGCGGGAATCAGCTTCGACCCTCGCTAAGGTCCTTGTCTTCCTTGGTTAATCTCAGGACTTGCGGCAAATCAACGGCGTGGACAAAATCTCGAGTGGGAGAAGACACGAACGCTCGATATAGGGCTGTGACGAGAGGTGGGGGGAAAGTTATCACTCCCGATGAATCTCTTCGAGCCGCGCCTGATTGAATCAATTCTTCCCGGTTCGAATCCACAAACTTCAGCGCCCACCACATCCGCTCAACTTTATCTCCCTGGTGTGGGTCATTGGGATAGAACTGATGGATATATGCTATCACTCCAGCAACGGTTGCGGATTGGGCAGGTGAAAATGCCTCGCGTGAGGACCAATAATTCAGATCACGGTTCCAATCCTCCAACCGATAGACGATTGGCGTGTCATCGGAGGAGGGCGTGATTGTGACTTTAGTTTCAGCGGCCGCGTGTGCGGAAATCGAAACCCTGACCGCTGTTTCCGGAGATTCCACTGGAGGAATCTCCAGCACGGTCACCACGCCCAGCTTTTCGGGTGCTTGGTAATTGGTACAGCCCCAGGCATAGCAGCGCTTTGCTTTAGGGTGCCCGGTCAGGGCGAAAACCTCGACTTTACCATCCCAGACCATCGTATCCAGGAATAGCTCTTTGACGAGCGCAGTCTGTTGATGTGTGGCCTCGCAGCCATGCAGCAGGCGGACCTTATCCCGTAGCTCGGCCAGATAGTCCATCAGGCGCAATCCACCAGAACCTCGATTTTCCACAAGCGCCAATCGCCATGGCTTGCGTCACGCGCCGAAGAGGGGTGGATTTTAACGAAGTTTTAGTTTCGCGGAGGCCGGACTTTTGAGCAGGGTGGGGATTGAGTTGCCCGCCCAATGCGGTACTTTCTTCATCAAGGGGTGCTCGCCCACCTCGATTTGAACGAACTAGAAGATCAGCGGGATGGATGCGGCGAATTGAACGCCGAGGGCCAGATTTGCCTCTGCCAAAATTGAGGTTTTCCTTGCTCTTGGATGCTCTTCTGTGCACTTTGCGCCCGAAAAGCCAACGCCCGAAAAACAACGATACCCGCGCATTTACCGGCGGAAGCGCGAGTTATGGTGATCGGTGCCTTCGTCGGTGCTTGAAGTTCTAGTCCCGCGCCGTCCACCAATCCACGACCAATCTTCTCCATGCGACACACGATTTCAGTCCTCGTTGAAAACAAGTTCGGCGTGCTGGCGCGCATCGCCGGCATGTTCTCCGGCCGCGGCTTCAACATTGACACGCTCAATGTCGCCCCGACGCAGGATGCCTCGCTGTCGCGGCTCACGGTCGTCCTCAAGGGCGATGATTCGTCGCTCGAACTTTGCATCAACCAGTTGCGCAAACTGATCAACGTGGTCGAGGTCACGGACTTCAAGGAGGGCCAGGCGGTCAGCCGGGAGCTCGTGCTGGTCCGGATCAAGGCCGATGGCAAGACCCGGCCCGAGATCATGCAGATCTGCGACATCTTCCGGGCGAAGATTGTCAACGTCGCGCACGCGGATGTCATCATCGAGATCACCGGCGACGAGGGGAAGGTTGCGGCCTTCCTCGGCCTCGTCGAGCCCTTCGGCATTCTCGAGCTGGCCCGCACCGGACAGCTCGCGCTCAAGCGACTGACCTCCTGAGAGCCCTGGTTCGACGGCGGGATGGGCGGCGGTTGAGAATTCCGCCGTTTCACCCTAGACTCTGCCGCCCGGCCTGCTGGAACAGTTAACATTTCTCCCATGCCTGCCAAAGTATACACTGACAAGGACGCCGATCTCGGCGTCTTCGCCCACAAAACGCTCGCGGTGCTCGGCTACGGGTCGCAAGGCCATGCCCACGCCCTCAACCTGAAGGACAGCGGCTGCCGGGTGATCATCGGCCTCTATCCGGGCTCCAAATCCCGGCAGGTCGCCCGGAAGCACGGCTTCGAAGTGGTCGACACCGCCGAGGCCGTGCGTCGCGCCGACGTGATCCTGGTCGGGCTGCCCGACATGAAACAGCCCGAGGCCTACGAATTGGACATCGCGCCCAATCTGGCGAAGGGCAAATGCCTGGTCTTCATCCACGGGCTTTGCATCCATTTCGGCCTGATCAAGCCGGCCAAAGACGTCGACGTGGTCATGGTCGCCCCCAAGGGCCCGGGCCACATGGTGCGCCGCCTGTACGCCGAGGGCCAGGGCCTGCCGGCGCTCATCGCGGTTCATCAGGACAAGTCGAAGCGGGCCAAGAAACTCGCGCTGGCCTGGGCGAAAGGCATTGGGTCCACCCGGACCGGCGTGGTCGGGACCACGTTCAAGGAGGAAACTGAGACCGATCTTTTCGGCGAGCAGGCGGTGCTCTGCGGCGGTGCCAGCGCCTTGATCCAGGCCGGCTTCGAGACGCTGGTCGAGGCCGGCTACCAGCCGGAACTCGCCTATTTCGAGTGTCTCCATGAATTGAAGCTCATCTGCGACCTGATCTACCAGTCGGGCATCGCTGGCATGCGTTTCTCCGTCTCCGACACGGCGAAGTACGGCGACGTCACCCGCGGACCGCGCATCGTCGACCGTCGAACCAGGGCCGCGATGAAGAAGATCCTGCGGGAGATCCAGACCGGCAAATTCACCCGGGAGTGGGTGAAGGAATACAAATCCGGCCTCAAGAGCTACAACCGGCTGCTCGCTGCGGGCGCGAGCCACCCGATCGAGAAGACCGGCGAGCGCCTTCGGGCGATGATGCCCTGGATGACGAAGAAAAACATCAAGGGTGTCCAGGCGGCGTATTGATTGGGTTTTGAACCGCAGAGGCACGGAGAAATTGAAGCATTGCTTCCGCATTTCTCTGTGTGCTCTGTGTCTCCGTGGTGAATAAAATCGTCCTAGCCACGCGCAAGAGCCCGCTCGCACTGGCCCAGGCGGACCTGGCCGCAGCGCGGTTGGGGGCGCAATTTCCGGGGGCGGAATGTGCGCTCCTCAAGATCGTCACCACAGGCGACCGGAAACTCGGATGGTCGCTGGAAAAGCAAGGGGGCAAGGGACTGTTCACAGCGGAATTGGAGCAGGCGTTGCTGCGCGGGGAGGCGGACGTGGCGGTCCACAGTTCGAAGGACCTGCCGAACGAATCAGCCCCCGGCCTCGTGATCGCGGGTTATCTGCCGCGCGAAGACCCCCGCGACGTCCTGATCGTGCGCCAGGGCGTCACTGTGCCGCGGGTGATCGCGACCAGCAGCCCGCGACGGCGGCTGCAAATCCAGCTCCAGCTGCCGGACGCCACCTTCACCGAGATCCGCGGCAATGTGGATACGCGCCTCAAGAAGATCTGCAGCGGCGCGGCGGACGCCACCGTGCTGGCCGCGGCCGGCCTGAATCGGCTCGGTCTGGCAGCCTGGCCGGGACTGGATTTTCACCCGCAGGAATTCGCAGCGATGGTCCCAGCGGTGGGCAGGGTGCCATTGCGGTGCAGTGCCGGGCGGAGGATTCGGCGCGATTCACCGCCGCGCTCGATCCGGCGACGGGACGTCAGCTCGGTCTGGAGCGGGCCTTGCAGGGCCGCGTGGGCGGCGGTTGCCAGCTCGCGTTCGCGGCGCATGCCGAGCCTGGCATGCTGTTCTTCTTTCACGAGAAGACCGGCCAACGCAGCACGCCACTCTCGCCGGAGGATTTTGCGCAACCGGCCAGGGCGGTGGAACGAATCCTGCACGTCGAGATCGTTCTCGGCCGCATTGAAGGCTGCCGCGTAGATCTGGCCGAGGCCGTTAACACCCCCTCGACATTCCCGGCGCCGACCGTCGTCACGCAGCCTTGATCGTTCGAGGGGCAGGCGCCCAATTCGAACGCCCCGCCGGTGAAGGTGCCGCAGCAGGCGCTTCCCGGCGTGCATCCGCTCGTGGCGAAGTTCGAGTAGTGCGGATAGAGCACGTGGCGGTAGCTTGCGCTCAGAGCCCAGTTCTCTCCGAAAGCCCGGAATCTCGACGGCGCCGCTGACCTTATACGAGCTATGAGCGGTGTTGCCCGGGCTGAGTTCGTTGTAGACCTTCGGCGATATCGGGTCGTCGGCGACCAGGAACTTTTCGTTGACCGGGGTCACCTTTGGGCCGGTGCCGGCGGAGGTGCGGAGGGCAGCGGAGGAGGCGTTACGATCGGCACGGGGCTCAGCGCCGGCGGCGGCGGCGGCGGTGCGACTTGGGCTTCGACGTGTTTCCGCCTTGCGTGCTCGACTACTCGGCCGCGCAGAACGACCTCTGCATGGAGATGGTCTACATTGCCGTCGAGTACATCGTTCGCCAGCGGCCCGAGAAGAACGTCATCATCGACGGAA
>CAVRNM010000282.1:0-16099 GCA_963722225.1 uncultured Verrucomicrobiae bacterium | reverse complement strand
TAATCGCCAGAGCTCTCCGTTCTTCTGGCGGCGATTACGGCGCAAAAACATCGGCCCCGATCTTCGCCTTTACCCGCCAACCCGCAACAGCGCGGTCTCCACTACATCGCCAAAATCGGCAAAACGCCCGGCCTCTCCAAGGGAAGACCATAGGATTATTCGCCCAAAAACCACAGAAAACACCTTCTGCTCTCGAAGTAGGGCTAACGCCGAGGTGATGCCATAGCCGCGCCCCAAAGAAAAACCGCCGTTTCCAGGCGGCGGTTTTTCGCAGCTTCCCCGCTCCAGGAGGGCGCGGAGTTTCGATCCAGAAAGGGCTTACGCCAAAAATCTGCCGGACGTTCGTCGCGCCAGGCTCCTAACGGCTACGGGGCATCATTTATCGGGCTTCTGCTCAGAGAGCGTAAATACAATCGGGACACTCATGCGTACGCTCACAGGCTTCCCGTCTTTCTTTCCCGGAGAAAACGTCCACTGCCGCACCGCATCCATCGCCGCCTGGCCGAATCTTTCGTCGTGGGAGAGCACTACCGTCACGTCGCCGACCTTCATCGTCCGGCTGCCTCCTCGGTCTTTGAGATCCACGATCTTCACGTCGCCAACAATCCCATTCTCATCCAACACAAAACCAATGATCGCTTCCCCACTCACTCCTTTTTCCTTAAGCTCGGTGGGATAAACCGGAATCACCCGCGTAAGAGCGACGGGGATTTGATCGACCTCACCAATGTCCAAGACTTTGCCCCCCGATGGGCTGGCTGCCGCGCTGTCCGCAGGGGCGGTCTTGTCCGGCGTTCCGGCTTTCTCCGCGACCTGGTTTTGGTCGGCGGGTGCGCCGGTTCCTCCCGGCGCGGCGGGAGTTGATGCCACCAGCGTGGCGAGACCGAAGAAGGCGACGAGGCTGCTGACCGTTAATGTGATTTTCACAGGGGAATCCTCTCGATTTTTGTGGTTGAGCACGGCGCGGAGGCGCGATGGCAGACCCGTCCGCGACATGCCTGATACCCCGGGAAGATCCAGTTCGAGCGCATACCGTACGGCCTTGAACAGGCCCGTGGCATAGACGCGGCTGGCGCCGGTCAGGCGGAGCACCGCTTCGTCGCAGGCGCTCTCGCTTTCCCAACGCAGACGACGGTCCAGCCACCAGACGACCGGATGAAACCAGAAGAGGGCAACCACCCCGGCCTGGAAAAGCCGGAGCAGGTTGTCGTGCCGCTGCACGTGCACCAGCTCGTGCAACAGCACCGACTCGACTTCCTTCTCATCCAGCGCCGAAAACAAACCCTCCGGGACAACGATTCTGGATCGAAAAATACCCACGACTCCCAGCCAGCCGCTAGGCGGAACGTAACAGCCGGTAACGCGGCCGGGAACGAGGCCCAGGCGGCCCGCCAACGTGTCCAACCGCTCCTGGTCTCCGGTGGAAAACGGGATTTCCTGTCGCCGCACCGCGTGCAGCCCCCGGGCGAGTCGCATCATTCCAATGCCGAAAAACAGGAGCGCACCCGCGCCCCAGGCCACGGCCAGAATCGCGGGCAGCGAAAGATTGAGCACGGCCGGTGGCGTCCGCAGGGCGTTTCCCGAAACGACAAAGGCCGGCAGCCACAGGGTGCCCAACCCGGTCGATCTCCACAGCCCGCCGTTCGATGTCCAGGGCAGGATCCCGAGC
This sequence comes from uncultured Verrucomicrobiae bacterium, assembly GCA_963722225.1. GTDB lineage: Bacteria > Verrucomicrobiota > Verrucomicrobiia > Opitutales > Opitutaceae > Fen-1467. The sequence goes on along the minus strand of CAVRNM010000282.1, from coordinate 14,430 downwards.
AACGGAGCGAGCGCAGGGGCAAGCAGACCGGCCGGCAGCAGGAATCGCAGCAGGCCCAGGCAGCCCGCGAACTGCCGCAACCGGGCTGGACCGGGCAGAACCACCATGGCCAACGTGATGATCAGCCCGAAAAGTGTGGCCTGCCAGAGATGAAGCGCGGCCGCCCGCCACCAGACATCGGAGAAGAGATTCATCGAAGGCCTCCCTTCATTGATTGCGGGGATCCTTCGGCTTTTGCAGCAACGCCTCCAGCTCGCGAAGATCCTTGAGCCCGATCTGGCCGGACTCGACGAGATGGGCCATCAGCGGCCCGGCTGAGCCGCCGAGCCGGCGGATCAGGTCCTCAACCAGCGCGCCCACGGCGGACTTGTGGGAGACCGCCGGGGCGAACACGTGCGCGTTGCCGATCTTCTTCACCCGCTGCACCGCGCCCTTCTCCTCCAACCGGTAGACGATCGTCTGGACCGTGGTGTACTCCGGCCGCCGCTTTTCCGGCAGCGCCTCGCGGATTTCCCGGATGGTCGCCTGGCCCAGCCGCCAGAGCGGTCGCAGCACCTCCAGCTCCAGGCGGGAAAGGTTGATCGGGGGATTCTTCATCGGCATCTCCTATCCGTGTAGTTATAAAACATACACTTGTAGTAGAACGCAAGCGCAATCTTCCCCGGATCGGATGTTCCCAGTGGCGTTTTGAACTGCAGCGACGCGGCAGACAGCGCCAGCCCGGAAAATCCATACGGAGCCAGAATGATGCAATCGGATGCAGGGCGGGATCGCCGGATCCCGCCTCGTCTTCGGAGGAACGGCGGGGTCTGGCGACCCCGCCCTCCAACGCTGCACCAGATCCGCGGCCGGAGGATCACCCAGCGACGGCTGAAACCGTGAAATATGCCGCCTAGAGTTCGGCCAGGAGCGGCCGGGTGGCGCTGGCGTCGTGCACCCAAAAACGCGTGACGATCAGCCAGCCGAAGTGCAGATCATAACCCCATTCGGTGTCGACCAGTTGCACCAACTTCGGCTCACCCAATCCGACGCTCTCCGACTTGGTCTGTTCCAGGCGCCCGGCTTCTTCGTCGGCGAGCTTCCGCGCGACCTCAAACGCCTCCTCCACCGAAGCGAAGGAACCACAAGGCACGGCCTGCTGCAGCGGCCGTCCGTCGCTGCCGACGGTGAGTGAGAACTGGATGACAGAAAAGTCGCGGGCGTCTGGTTTGTCTGAGTTCATAACGAAGCTGTCATGAGCCCAAATCATGCCAAATACTGGCGCTAGCCTGAGTTCGTCATTTGAAACGCTCTGGCAATGTGGAAATCAGGAAAGCTGGTCCAACCTACGACGATTGGTCGCGCTGCGATCTACGACATCGTTCCCCCGGATTCCTGAGTTCCACATTAACACTCTCACCCGCATGAATTCGCCTCAACTCTTGGTCGTGTCCTTGGGCAGGGCCGCGGCGATCTCATGGCTCAGCGCTCCAACGGCCTCGCTCAGCTTCGCGGCCAACTGGCCGTAATCGCGCCCGTCCCAGCGGAGGCCGGAAGCGGTATAATTCCCCTCGGCCACGGTCCCGGCCACCGCGGTCGGGGCGAGGATCCGCCAGCCGGCGGAGAACCGCACCTCACCATTTGTTGCGCCTTCGCACGCGGTCACGCGGAGCAGGACTTCGAAATCCCGCTGCTCGTCGGCCCGAAAGGGCTGGGTCGAGACCCGCAGCACGTTCTTCAGTGACTGAAGATTCTCCGCCACCACGCGCGCAATGCCCTGGTCGAGCGGTTCGCCCCAACGGGTGGAATCCAGCAGGATGACCTCATTCGCCTGCGAGCGCACGGCGAATGACCTCGTCTGGAGGTAGGGTGCGATATTCACCGCCCGCACGCCCACGATCCAGCGTTTCAGCGCCGGGCCCGCGTCTCCTCCCGGCTGGCCCGGAGCGGCGGCCAGCAGATAGTAGCGCGTCAGGTCGGGTTGCGCAGACGGCAGCGGAATCGTGCAGGCGGTCAGCAGACCGAGGCCCGCCGCCAGCAGGCCGGGAACAAAGATTCCAGGGCGGCAACCGGAGGCCAGGCGGTGGAGGGCGGCGGCTGGGAATCTGACAGCCGGGGCCGGACTACCCTGCCGGGACGCTTGAGCTATGAAAATCGGCTTCATGGTCGTTCTCCAGATCTTCGCGGTAAAAGGTCACTCCGGCTTGCGGCCGGTGATGATTGCATTGGGATGGCGCTCGAGGAAGTCCGCCAGCCGCTGCACGGCCGCCGCCGCCTCGCGCAGCTGTTCCATCGTCTGGTTCGCCTCCTCGCCGATGCCATTTTGGGCGGCAATGAAACGCTGCGCGCCCGTGGCCGCGGCGTCGAATGCCGCCAGGGCCTGGCGCGCTTGTTCAAGGGTCTGCGCCAGCTTGTCGCTCGTCGGCTGAACCTGCGCGTCGAGCCGGGCGATCAGGGCCCGGAGGTCGTCGCCCGCGGCCTTCAAGTTGAGGATCGCCTTCTTGATCTCCGGGTCGGACGCCATGACCTGGATCGCATCGGCGGTCTTGATCCAATGTTCGCTCAGCCGCGCCGTGTCGAGCCCCTGCAGCTTCTGGTTCGCCGTCGCCAGCGTGGCGTTCAGGTTCCGCGACAGCGCGGCAAAATCCACCCGCTTCAGGTCGGAAAGGATTTCTGTCAAACTCGCCTGATACTCGGAGATGGTGGACGGCACGGCGGGAACCACCACGTGCTTGGCCGCCGGGTCCGGCGCCCCCGCCGGATACTGCTGCGGGTCGTAGAAATCGAGCTCCACAAACAGCAGCCCGGTCGCCAGGCCGACCACCCCGAGTTGGGCCCGGAGGCCATGGTCCACCATCGTCTGCAGCTTGGCCCGTTCGGACAGGTCGATGGGTTGTCCCCGGTCATCGCTGATCATGTTGCGGCTGAATTCGCACAGGACGGCGACGACGGACTTGTTGGTCGCGGCGTCGTACCGGATGTTCAGATCGGCCACCCGGCCCACGCGCACGCCGCGCAGCTTCACGGCGGAGCCCAGGTCAAGACCGTGGATCGATTCATCGAAGTAGACCACGAACCGCTGCGGCCTGGAGAAGAAATTCACCCCGCCAAATGACAGCAGGGCGACGACAATGAGCAGCATCGCTCCGATCATAAACACGCCGACCACGCTAGGGCTGATCTTGGTTTTCACGACAATGGCTTCCGGAAGAGAATGACCCCACCGCGCCGAACTGGTTGCCAGCGCAGCCCGGGGATCAACACCGGCTCTGGGGATAGCTTGGTCATTTTGGGCCGCCTGTCTAAACTTTCTCTTCGCCGCGAGTCAGGAATTCCCGGACCCGCGGGTCGTCATTCGCCGCCACCAGCTCGCGCGGCCGGCCCTCGGCGATGATGCCGCGGGCGTCGTGGTCCAGCATGATCACGCGATCCGCCAGGGCGAAAATGCTGGCGAGCTCGTGCGACACGATGACCATCGTGGTGCCCAGCGTCTCGCGGATCTGCAGGACGAGCTCGTCCAATTTCCGCGAGGTGACCGGATCGAGCCCGGCGGAGGGCTCGTCAAAAAAAACGATGCGCGGATCAAGGGCCAGCGCGCGGGCCAGTCCGGCGCGTTTGCGCATCCCGCCGCTCAGTTCGGCGGGGAAGAATTCCTCATAGCCGGCCAGTCCGACCTGGGCAAGCTTCAGGGCCACGATCTCATCGCGTTCGCGCCGGTTGAGCGCGGTGTACTGCTCGAGGGGCAGCGCCACGTTTTCGCGCAGCGTCATTGAACTCCAGAGGGCGGCGCTCTGATAGAGCACGCCGAAGGTCTTGAGCAGGTGGCGGCGCGCCGCCAGGTCCCCGTTCGTAAAATTCTCCCCGAAATAGCGCACGGCGCCCCGCGCCGGCTTCTGCAGCCCGATAAGGTGCCGGAGCAGCGTGGTCTTGCCGCAGCCGCTGCCGCCGATGACGAAGAACAGCTCGCCCTCCCGCACCGCAAAGGAAACCCCGGTCAGGACCACGGTGTCGCCGTAGCGGCACTCGAGGCCCTCCACGGCGATTGCCGGCGGCAGGGCGCCGGGGCCGGGGGGTGGCACTGCCGTGTCGGGACTTCCATTCATAGTCCGAGAACGTTGAACAGCACCGCGAACACGGCGTCGGCCACGATCAGCAGCAGGATGCTCGTGACCACGGCCGACGTCGCCGCCCGGCCCACGCCGGCGGCGCTGCGTTCGGCCTGCAGTCCGCGCAGGCATCCGGCCACCGCGATCAACATGCCAAAGATGACGCTTTTGATCAGGCTGACGCTGACATCGGACAGGCCGATGTTCGACTGGGTCTCGATCCAGTAGGCGCTCGGCGGAATGTCGAGCACCGTGGCCGAAACGACCATGCCGCCAACAATGCCGAGGCAGTTGGCATACATGGTGAGCAGCGGCGTCATCAATGTCAGCGCCACCAGCCGCGGAAGCACCAGAAAGTCCACCGGCGCGATCCCGAGCGTTTCCAGCGCGTCGACCTCCTCGTTCGCCTTCATGTTGCCGAGTTGCGCCGCGAACGCCGCGCCGGTGCGGCCCGCGAGGACCACGCCCGTCATCACCGCGCCCATTTCCCGCAACGTGCTCAAACCGACGATGTCGGCCACCCAGATGTCGCCGCCAAACTGCCGCAGGATGATGGCTCCGGTGTAGGCCAGCGTCAGCCCGACGAGAAAACTGCTCAGGCTGACGATGGGCACCGCCATCGCGCCGCATTGCTGCATCTCGGAAAAACAGTCCCGCCAACGAAAGCGTCCCGGCCGTTTGACCAGACTGATCGCGCTCAGGGTGCACTCGCCAACGAAATTGGCGAATTCCCGGGTCTGCCGCCCCACATCGGTCGCCGCCAGGCCCATCGTCACCAGGAAGTTTTGCGCATGGTCGGAGGGCAGGCGTTGCTCCTGCGCCCGTTCCAGCTGCCCGACCAGCCGGCGCACCGTTTCCGGCAGCACGGAGGTGTCGCAGGGGATCCCCGCTTCCCGACACCAGCCCTGCGCCTCATGGACAAACCGCACGAGCGAGCTATCCCACCGCCCCAGCCCTTCCGCCCGGATGCGCACCGCGCGCGGAGCGCGGTCGCCGCGCACCTTGTGCCACGCCGGCAGCCGCCCGGTGATGCGCCAGTCGCCGCCCACCGTCACCACCAAATCGTCTCCGACGGCGGTCGGCTCGGCGCAGAGCTTGGGAGGGCACCACGGTCATCGACCGTACTTTCACCGGTTCCCGGCCACTTCACGAGAGTTTTTTGCGTCAGCGACGGCCCTCCGCCTTGCTTCTTGCGGCCGGTTTCGCGCGCTCCATGCTCGCCCTCCCACTCATGCGTTACCAGACCGTTTTGTTCGATCTCGATGGCACGCTGCTTGATCACCTGCCGGCCATCCACCGCTGCTATGCCCACGCGCTGCCGCAGCTCGGGTTGCCGGCGCCCACCCGGGAGCAGGTCCGGCACGCCATTGGTGGAGGGCTGGAGAACGCCATGCGCCGCTTTGTCAGCGAGGCCGAGCTCCCTCGCGCGCTGGTCCTTTTCCGCGCCTATTGGGACCAGACCATGCTCGATGGGGTGGAGCTGATGCCGGGCGCGGGGGAATTGCTGCGCGCCTTGCGCGCCGCCGGCGTCACCCTGGCCGTTCTCACCAACAAGCACGGCCCCTCGTCGCGCCGCATCTGCCAGCATCTCGGCATCGACCAGCTGCTCGACGGTGTGTTTGGCGCCGGCGACACTCCGTGGCTGAAGCCTGATCCGCAGCTCACGGCTCATGCGCTGGCGGCTCTCAAAGCTGATGCGACAACCGCCTGCCTCGTGGGAGATTCGCCGTTTGACGCCGAGACCGCGCGCCGGGGCGGGATCCAGGGCTTTTTTGTCACCACCGGCACCCACTCAGCCGAAGAACTTCGCGCCGCCGGAGCCGGACAGGTCTTCCCTGATCTGCCCGCGCTGGCGCGCGACGCCTTCGCGCTCCCGCTCGACCTCAAAGCGATTTGAGCAGAGTTGAAGCCGCGCTTAGATGGGATGATGCAGTTGAGCCGTCGTTTCGCTCGCGATTCCCGAAACTGTTTGGTGTAGGGCGGGGTCGCCGGACCCCGCCTCGTCTCCCGAGAACTGGCGGGGTCCGGCGACCCCGCCCTACATATCCAACTGCATCGTTCCGGTTTAGAGGGAGGGCGACCTCCGCGTCCGCCGCGGCAGGAGTCGGCAGTCCCGAATGGGGGAGCTCGCAGGCTCAATGGAAACGCGCCGCCGGCTTCAATCGTCGCCATCGTCCACGATCTGGCCCGATCCCTCGCAATCCGGGCACGCGATCAATTTGGCGCCGCGGCAGGCCGGACAGACCGGGGCTCCCCGGCCAACCTCGGTTATCAGCTCAAGCTGACCTTCATCGATGATGCCGCGGCCCTCGCACTGCGGACAGTCGATGGAACCTTTGCCGTTACAACGGGTACACGCGGGCATAGGTGCTCCTTTGATTGCTCGTCACCGCGTCCATGAGATCCACTCTCCGCCTCCTGTCAGCCCTTTTCTCGGAGGGCGGTCCATTTTCCGCGCTTTCCCTGGTCGGATCCATGTCTATCACTGTTGGCCGTGGCCATTTCTTCTCCATCGCCCGACGCACTCAAGGGCGTGCTCGAACGCATCATCTTCCTCAACGAGGAGAACCACTATACCATCGCCGAATTCCACCCCGAGGGCGCGGACGGGAAAGTGACCATCGTCGGCGCCCTTCCCGGAGTCCAGTGCGGGGAGACCCTGCACCTGCGCGGACAGTGGACGCGCCACCGCGAGCATGGCGACCAGTTCAAGATCGAGTCTTTCACCTCCGAGCTGCCGGCCTCCGTCTACGGCATCCGCAAATACCTAGGCAGCGGCCTCGTGCCCGGCATCGGCAAGGTCTACGCCAACAAGATTGTCGACGCGTTCGCCACGGATACGTTTCGCGTGCTCAGCGAGGAGTCCGCCCGCTTGCGCCGCGTCGCCGGAATCGGGCCAAAGCGGGCGGCCGCGATCAAGCAGGCCTGGGACGAGCAGCGCCTGCTGCGCGAGATCCATATCTTCCTCCAAACCTACGGCGTGAGCACGTCCCAGTGCGTGAAACTCGTCAACCGCTACGGCGCGCAGGCCAAAGCCGTGCTGTTGGCCGAGCCCTACCGCGTGGCCCGGGAGATCGAAGGCATCGGCTTCAAGACGGCCGACCGGATCGCCATCAACCTGGGCTTCGCCAACGACGCCCCACCCCGGCTCGATGCCGGGATCCTCTTTGCGCTGGAAACGCTCCAGGAGGACGGGCACACCGCCGCGCGCGAAGCCGACCTCCGCGACCATGCAGCCGAACTCTTGCAGACGCTGCGCGCCCTCACCGCGGCGCGGATCGACGCCCTGGTGAAGGCGGGCCAACTGGTCCGCCACTGGCCGACGGTCGCCGGGGGCAGCGAGCCCGGCGCGCCGGGAACAGCGAGCCCGGCCCCATCCCCGCTGCCCGGCTCGGCCTTCATCCAGCTGCCCGTCAACGACCGCGCGGAGCAGAGGATCGCGAGCGCGGTCGCGCGCCTGACGCAGGTGGGCTCGGGCCTGCCTCCGATCAAGATCGACGCCGCCATCGACTGGGCGCAGAAGCGGGCGGGATTCGCGTTTCACGAGCTGCAGGCGACCGCCGTGCGCCGTGCGCTCACCCACAAGCTCAGCATCCTGACCGGCGGCCCGGGCACCGGGAAGACGACCATCCTCCGCGCCCTCGTCGACATCCTGAAGGCCAAGCAGGTGCGGGTGCACCTCGCCGCCCCCACCGGCCGCGCCGCCCAGCGCCTCGCCACCACCACCAGGGGGTTTGCCTCGACCATCCATCGCCTCCTGAAATTCGATGCCGCCAAGGGCGGCTTCACCGTCAACGAGCAGGCCCCCATCGCGACCGATTTCCTGATTGTCGACGAGGCGTCGATGCTCGACGCGCGGCTGGCGGCGGCGTTGTTCGCGGCCGTGCCGTCGCGCGCTCACCTGCTGTTGGTCGGTGACATCGATCAGCTCCCCTCGGTCGGCGCCGGCAATGTGCTCAAGGATCTCATCGCCATCGGCGCCCCCGGTCCGTCCGACCTCCGGCCTCCGCTCTCCGCCATCCCCGTGACCCGCCTCCTGGTCATCTATCGCCAGCAAGGGCAGAGTCTCATCGTCACCATGGCGCACGCGATCAACGCCGGCGACCCGCAGCCTCCGCCGGTGGTTCACGACCTCGGGGCTCTGCAAGACTGGAACGATCTCCATTTCATCGCCGCCGATTCCGCCGAGGATTGTCTGCAGAAGATCCTGAAGCTTTGCACGGAATTCATCCCGCAGCACTATCGCTGGCTGCATCCGGTCAATGATGTCCAGGTGCTGGCCCCGATGCACAAGGGGGTGGCCGGCGTGGCCAATCTCAATCAGGAACTCCAGGCCGCGCTCAATCCCGGCCGGCGCGGCGCATCCGCCCGGGCCAGCGCCAGTCTGCGCACCGTCGCGGGCGAATTCCGCATCGGCGACAAGTTGATCCAGCTGCGCAACAATTACGACCAAGGCCTGTTCAACGGCGACATCGGCGTGGTCGTCTCCGTCGAACCCGGGGCGGACTCGCTAACGGCCGATTTCGACGGCGAGCATCACACCCTGGCCCGGGGCGATTTTGGCGACGTGGCGCTCGCTTACTGCATCAGCATTCACAAGAGCCAGGGCAGCGAATATCCGGCAGTCGTCGTTCCGCTGCTCAAGGGCCACTTCGTGATGCTCCAGCGCAACCTCCTTTACACGGCCCTGACCCGGGGGAGAAAGAAAGTGTTCCTCGTGGGCGAACCCGCCGCCTATGCGATGGCCGTGCGCAACAGCGAATCGAAACAGCGCTGCACCCACCTCTGCGAAAAGATCCGCCAGGCGATCAGGCCGGCGGACTGAGCCCGGATCACCTTGTCACGCAGCGTCCTGCTGCCGGGGCGTTTCTTGTTCGCGAACGCTCCGGTGGACGTTGTAGGGCGGGGTCGCCGTACCCCGCCGCATTCGGCGGGACGGCGGGATCCGGCGATCCCGCCCTACATTCGCATGCATCGTTCCATCTGTCGCCGCGCTTCTGCAGCCCAAACTGGAGGGCGGTGCTCCGTCGCCGCCATTTTTCGAGACAGTCGCCCGGACGGCCCCGCATTCTCCACCCCGAAGACGGGGTGTTTTCCTTAGTTCGAAATTGCGCGATCGCGCTTTCGCGGTTGGCGGTTAAGCCTTGAGCTTGCCTGCGTTTCTTTTGAGGCTGCAGAATCTCCCCGATTTACCAGCATGAAGTCCACCCCTGCGGCACGGGTCTCTTTCGTCTGCATCATCTACTGCCTCCTGCACGTCCTGACCGATCGGGCAGCCACGACGTTCGAGTTCAGTCCCCATGTCGCGATCTGGTACCTGCCGGCCGGTCTTGCGCTGGCGCTGCTCACTCTGCTGGGTCCCGGTTTCTTTCCCGTGGTCCTGGCGGCCCACCTGCTGGCGGCGTTCACGGCTCCGGCTCTGCCGACCTGGTGGCTGAAGCTGCTGCTGCCGGTGATTTTCACCGCCAATTACACCGGCATTGCCTGGTGCATCCGGCGGCTCGTCGGGCCGGCGCCCCTGCTGCGGGATTTCCGGGAAACCCTGCTCGTGATGCTGGCGACCGGCGCCGCTCCCGTCGCTTCCGCCCTCGCCAGCGGCGGGTTGCTGCAGATCAGCGGCCTGGTCGCTCCAGGCAGACTTTTCCAACTGTTCGCCCAATGGTGGATCGGCGATGAAAGCGGCATCCTGACGGTGGTCCCGGCCATCATGGTCTTCGCGGCCCCCTGGATTCAGGGAAAACCCCCGCCTCGGCTCGGGCAATGGACCTGGCGAACCTGGGCGGAGTTCGCCGCGCAGCTTCTGGCGCTGCCCGCCTGCCTTTGGCTCGTGTTCAGCTCCGGCTGGCTGCTGGAACACCACGCGTTCTACCTGTGTTTCCTGCCTCTGATTTGGATCTGTCTCAAGCACGGCCTGGCCGGAGCCACCCTTGCCACCTCCGGATTGACGCTCAGCGGCCTGGTCGAGCTGCACCTGACGCAGGCGCCGCCGCAGACCATCGTCGACTTCCTGCTTTTCGAGTGCGCCGCGGTCGTGGTCGGGCTCGGCCTGGGATCCACCGTCACCCGGCGTTTCCGCGCGGAGGCCAAACTCGCCACGAGCGAGGCCCGCATGGACCGGGTCATCGCCGGGGCGCAACTGGGCCTGTGGGATCGCGACATTGCGTCGGGCCATCTCACGTTCAATCGGCGATGGGCGGAGATGCTTGGTTATACGCTGGAGGAACTGGAACCGCATCAACGTTCGTGGCAGAAGCTCATTCACCCGGAGGATTTGCACCGCGTGACCTGCGCCCTGGACGACCATCTCAAGGGGCAAACACCCTTTTACGAGACCGAACATCGGCTGCGCATGAAGGACGGCCGGTGGAAATGGGTGCTCACCCGCGGCTCGGTCGTCGCGCGGGACGAGAACGGCCGCCCGCTGCGGGTATCCGGCACGCACATCGATCTGACCGAACGCAAGCGCGCCGAGGCCGAGCGGAACCGGCTGCTGGAGATCATCGAGGCCACCACCGACTACATTGCCACGATGGATCTGGAGGGCCGGACCATCTATGCGAACGGCATGCTGCTCCGCCTGCGGGCCTACGCCGACCTCGCCGCCGCGCGCGGCCGGCCGCTCTCCGATCATCATCCTGACTGGGTCGTCCGCCTCCTGTTTCGCGACGCCATTCCCGCCGCGCTGGCACAGGGCTCCTGGCATGGCGAGACGGCCATGCTCGATCGGGAGGGTCGCGAATTCCCCGTGTCGCAGCTGCTGCTCGTGCATCGCGGCGACGACGGCCAGCCGGCCTTTCTCTCCACGATCATCCGGGATATCTCCCGCCAGAAACAGGCCGAGGTCGATCGGATGGAAACGGAGCGCCGGATGCTGCAGGCGCAGAAACTCGAGAGCCTGGGCGTCCTGGCCGGCGGCATGGCCCACGACTTCAACAACCTGCTGACGGCGATGCTCGGCAATGCCAGCCTCGCGCGCCTCGAGCTGCCGGCGGAATCGCCGGTGCACCACTCGCTCGGCCAGATCGAAAGGGCCGCCGGGCGCGCCGCGGAATTGTGCAAAGAGATGCTCGCCTACTCCGGCCGCAGCCACCTCGCGGTGACCCGGGCCGACCTGAGCAACCTGGTTGAAGACACGGCCCAGCTCCTGCAGGTGTCGATCAGCAAGAAATGCGTGCTCCAGTTCGAGCAGCGTCAGCCGCTGCCTGCCATCCTGGCCGATCCCATCCAGATCCGGCAGATCATCCTGAATCTGGTCATCAACGCGTCCGACGCCATCGGCGAACGCAGCGGCCTCATCCGGGTTTCTACGGGGGTCATGCGCGTTGACCGCCAATACTTGGAGGCGACCTTCCTTTCCCCCGATCTGCCGGTCGGAGACTATGTATTCCTTGAAGTCAACGACGATGGTTGCGGCATGCCCCCCGACGTGAAGGCCCGCATTTTTGAGCCATTTTACACGACAAAATTTCCCGGCCATGGACTCGGGCTGGCGGCCGTCCTCGGCATCATGCGCGCGCACCGCGGCACGATCGAAGTCCACAGCGAGCCGGGACGCGGCACCCGCTTCAAGCTGCTGTTCCCGGCCCTCGAGGAGGGCGCCCGCGCTCCCGCTCCCGATGATGACGCGGCCGCCTGGCGCGGCTCGGGACTCGCCCTCGTCATTGACGACGAGGAAACCGTGAGGGCGGTGACCGCGCGAACGCTGGAAAGCCTCGGCTTCCAGCCGCTCACCGCTTCCGGTGGCGTTGAGGCGGTGCGCGTGTTTCGCGAGCACGCCGGCACGCTCCGTCTCGTGCTGCTGGATCTCACCATGGCGAGGAGGGACGGGGAGGAAACGTGTCGCGAGTTCCACCGGATCAACCCCGCGGTGCCGGTGGTGCTCATGAGCGGATTCACCGAAGCGGACACGGTCGGCTGGTTCGCCGACCCGAAGCCGGCCGGTTTCATTCAGAAGCCCTTCGACCGTTCGCGCCTGCAGGCCAAGCTCCGCGGCGTGCTGACTCCGGTGCAATGAATGGTGCGCAGACCTGAGACCATGCAATGGACGCAGGGTCGCCGCTCGGCGGCGGGCCGCCTCCGTAGGGTCGCGCCTTGTGCGCGAACCGCGCTTGGGTCGGAACTCGGCCCGGACGCAAGGTCCGGCCCTACGGTGCCCGTTCGCAGGGGCGCCCGCCCGGCTTCAGCTTGCCTTGCGCAGCCGCTTCAGCGCCTTGTTGATGGCAGCGAGATCGCATTTCTCGGGATCGTATCCGCCGCCCAGCCATCCCCGCCATTCGCGTCCCAGGTCGGTTTCAGGGTGTTGGAGGCAGCAGATCATGTCCTGGTACCCTGCCAGGCCGCCGCAATCCTCCGGCGGCCCGGCGCGCTCACCGGCCACGCAGGTCGGATAAACCCCTCCCTTGCTGGCCCGCACGATCTTTTCCACGCAGAGGTCAACGTGCCATCCGTCGGCGAACAGGTAGTCGTACGCCAGGCGTTCCTGCTCGGCCAAGCGGACCGTCGCGAGCGACGCGTCCCGATCATCATCGATCACGGTGCCCGCATGATGCACGGGGTTGCCATAGCGTTTTTCGCCAATGGAGAAGACATGAGCCTGATAATCGTACCAGCCGAACGATGCCTGGACCGCCTCATGCAGGCGGCTCAGCCACATGCTTTCGCGCACCAGCAACCGGCGCCAGATGCGCGGCTGAATCGATCCCACGGTCAGGCGAAGTGAGTACACCCGGGTTCCGGCCGCCGTCTTCCGGCCCGGTCCGACCCCTTCGTGCAGGAGAATCATGCCCGCGAATTAACCCATCACCGGAATCCGCGCAAGCTGCCTCCGTCTGGATCACCTGGGTGATGTACGGCGTGATGGACCGATACTGGGCCGGCCGAAGAATTCCCAGCAGAGGACCGCCGCCGCCGCCGAGACGTTGAGCGATTCGATCGCACCTTTCCCGGGAATCCGCACCAGCTCTTCGCACACCGCCGCCACCTCGGGCGCGAGGCCGCGCTCCTCGTTGCCGAGCACCAGCGCGACCGGGCGCTCCGGCGCTTCCCGGGAGGAGTTGCGGGCGCCGCCGCCGTCGATGGGCGCGGCGCCGCGGACCGCCGTTCCAATGACCCGATAAAAGGGCTTCAGTTCGCGAACGAACTCGGCGAGCGATTTCACGGCATGGATCTCCAGGTGCTCCATCGCCCCCTCGGCCACGCGGTACGCCGCCTCGCCCGGCCGCGCCTGTTCCGGATCCTCGGGAATCACGATGTGCTCCACCCCGAAGAACGCCGCCGAGCGGACGATGGCACCAAGGTTGTGCACGTTGCCGATCCGGTCGAGCAGCAGCAACGGGGCGCGGGCCTGCGCCCAGCGGCGCAGTTCCTCGGGCCGCGGCGGCCGCAGGAGGCGCGGCTCGATCACCGCCACAATGCCACCATGGTGCACGGTGCCGGAGATCTTCTCCAGCTCGACCGGCTCGACGCAGCGGTAGACCTTCCGGGCCCGGGACAAAGCCTGGCAGATGATGCCGATTCTGCGCCCGGTCGGATAATCGAAGTACAGCCGCTTGATCGCGCCCGCATCCCGCGCAAACAGCGCTTTCACCGCCGCCAGGCCGCACACCATGTGTTCTTTCGGTTTCACCAGAAGGACCAAACTAGAATCTGGCGCCGCCGACCACCGTAAATTCCTCGCGATCGTGGTAAAGATGGCGGATGCGCCACGCGGCGGCGTGTCGCGTGAACGGCGAATCCGCCGCCCGGAGCTCCTGCAACAGCGCCAGCGGGTCCGTGCGGCCGAACTTGAGATTGATGACAAACCGGCGGCACCAGCCCTGCCCGAGCCACGGCGCCACCAGGCTGCGCAGCACGTGGTGGGGCTCCTCCACCAGGTCGCAAAACAGCCAGTCGAAAATCTCGCCCGGCGCCGGACGAAAGCCGAAGGCGTCCGCGCGGCGGTGTTCGATCCGCGGATGCGCCAGGGCGCCGCCCTTGAGCGGACCGTTGTCGACGGCCAGCACCCGCGCGCCGCGCTGCGCCGCGCTGTAGCTCCAGCCGCCGGGTGCGGCCCCCAGGTCGATCACGGTTTCGTCCGGCTGCGGCTCCACCCCCAGCACGCCATAGGCTTCCTCGATCTTCAGGTAGGAACGCGACGGCGCCGCCGGATCGTCGGCCATGCGGCGCTGGCCCCCGCGCACCGCGGTGCGCGACACCCACGCCCGGTCGAAATCGGTGAAAAACACAAACAAGCCGCGGGCCGGGCCGACCCCGGGCGGCAAACCCGGCACCCCCAGCCGGGCGATCCGCGGGAGCTTTCGCCGCAGCAGGCCGTCAAACTCCCGCCGCGTCGCGGTGAGGCGGCGCG
>CAVRNM010000281.1:0-13908 GCA_963722225.1 uncultured Verrucomicrobiae bacterium | reverse complement strand
TGTGTGCGCATCTTCTTGGCTCCGTTCGTATTGCTCGTTGGCCCGCCTCGGCCGGGCCTCGCCCACCCGCTCGTATTCGCGATCCTGGAGCAGGCGCAGAAGCTTCGGTTGGATCTCCAGCGGCATCTCGCCAATCTCGTCGAGAAACAAGGTCCCCCCCTCCGCCGCGGCCACCTTGCCGAAAGTGTCCTGCACGGCGCTGGTAAAGGCGCCCTTCACGTGCCCGAACAGCTCGCTCTCCAGCAGCTCCTTCGACAGGCTGGGACAATTGACCGTGACGAACGGGCGGTCGCGCTGCGCGCTCCGCCGGTGGATTTCGCGCGCCAGCACGTTCTTGCCAGTGCCGCTCGGGCCCAGGATCAGAATCGAGGCCGTCGTGTCCGCGGCCTTGAAGGCGATATCAAAAACCCGCTGCACCGCGGGCTCGACCGAGGTCAGGTCGATCTCCGGCGATTCGTCGGCCAGCTGCGACTCGAGCTGCCGGACCCGCTGCTCCAGCGTCCGCGTCCGCGCAATCTTCTGCAGCACCTGCCGGATCTGTTCCGGCGTGAACGGTTTTGGAATGAAGTCGAACGCCCCCCGGCGCATCGCTTCGACCGCGGTGGCGATACTCGCAAAAGCCGTGAACATTATGACCGCCAGACCGGGGGCGCCCTGCAGCAACTTCTCCAGAACCTGCAGCCCGTCCTCGGCGCCGAGCTTGACGTCGAGAAAACACACGTCGAAGCCCTCAGTCTCCACCAGCTTGAGCGCCCGCGCGCCGGTGGGAGCTTCCACCGCCTCATGTCCCATCGTCTGCACCGCGATGGTGGTGGTCTTACGGATGCTGGCTTCGTCGTCGACAATGAGGATACGCATAGTGCTGACGCACTGTCAGCTAAAGCCGCCCGGGGTTCCGCGCCAACACCAAACAAGGCGGGGCCGCCCGAAAGCGACCCCGCCAAGTCCAGCTTCAACTATCATCCCGGACCGCGTCATTGGTGAACCAAGCACAATCCAGGAATCACCAACCAAGACGCTGGACTCGCGTTTCCGGTTTCATTCGGTTTGCGGAATGCTTGTAGAACGCCGCACATTCCGTTTTTGATTTTTACGTTTTGATTTTTTAATTCTGCCCCCTCGTCGCCAAAGTCTTGCGGGAACTCACCATGATTGCGGTCAGAGCATCAGCCTCGTCGTGAAGCGGTTGCACCATCTGCGGTGGGCGCAGCCGTTCCTCAACCACAAGCTCCAGCCAGCTTCGATGAGCCTTAACACCCGTCGGGCAAATGTCTTTGTCCGTTGTTTGAGTTCGGCTTCAGTCATGCGACCAGCAAAACTCAAAAATCAAAAAGTTAAAAATTATTCGTAGCGCAATGCCTCGATCGGGTCCAGCGACGCGGCCTTCCACGCCGGATAGAAGCCGAAGCCGATACCGATGCCCGAACACACCAGCAACCCAAGGAACGCCCAGTCCCAAGGGATGATCGCGTCGGCTTTCATCCAAACCGCCAGCAGGTTGCCCACTCCCACTCCGAGCAAAATTCCGAACACTCCGCCCACCAACGATATAGCAACCGCCTCGATGAGAAACTGGGTCAAAATGGACTTCTTCCGCGCGCCGATCGACTTGCGGATGCCGATCTCCTTGGTTCGCTCCGTGACGCTGACGAGCATGATGTTCATGATGCCCACCCCTGCCGCCAGCAGCGCAACGCCGCTGATCACGAATGAACCCGCGGTAATGACATCAGCCACCTTGGCGAAGGCGGTCAGCAGCGACTCATTCGAATAGAGCTCAAAGTCGTTCTCATCCTCGGGCTTGAGCCCGCGGACGACCCGCATCGCCGTGAGCCCTTTGTCCATCGTCTCGTAGTAGACGAGATGGCTGGGGGCCTCGGTGGCAATGTTCACTGTGTAATTCTCGGAGCCAAGGTCGCTGAAGAACCTCGTGATGGGGATCACCGCGATATTGTCGGCGCTCTGGCCGAAGGTTTGGCCCTTCTCGGCAAAGGTGCCAATCACCAGGTAGGTGCGCTGGGCGATCTTGATGGTCTTGCCCAGCGGTGATTCAGCGGGGAAGAGTTTTTTTACCACATCCTGCCCAATGACAATGACCGGCCGCCCTAGTTCGATGTCTTCGCCCTGAAGATTCCGGCCCAGATCGATGCTGTACTGATTGGCATTCAAAAAGTATTCGTTGGTGCCGCCAAAAGTGACGTCCGGCGTCGTCTTGCGGCCGTTGTACACCGCCTGGTCGGCGCCGTTGTAGTCAAACACCTTCAGGCAGATGACGTCCGCCGTGCCCTCCATGAGTTGCTGGTAGCGCATTGCCTGAGCCAGGGTGATGTTGCGGCGCATCTCGATCTGGCGGCGGTTCGAGCCGCCGGAGAGGCCGGTGGGATATTTCCCGAACTGGAAGAAATTCGTTCCCAGAAAACTCAGGCCGGTTTCAATCGAACCGCGCAGGGCGGTCACCGTCGTCATGACCCCGATGACCGAGAAGACCCCGATGGTGATGCCCAGCATCGTGAGGATCGAGCGAAGCTTGTTCACTCCGATCGAGGCGAAGGCAATGCGAAGGATCTCAACCAGCGGCATGGGAAAAACGGGTTTTCGATTTCAGATTCTTGATCTCAGTTTTCCGAGCATCTGTTCCGTCGTGCCGGTCGAAAATCGGAAATCAAAAATCGCAAATTCAAAGTTATTCATAGCGCAAAGCGACGACGGGATCGAGCCGCGAGGCACCCCACGCCGGGGCGAAACCGGACAGGATCCCGGTGACGACCGAAACCAGCACGCTGATCACCACCAGGTCGGGCGAGAACTGGACCGGGAAACCGGGCATCTGGTAGTGGATTCCGAGGAAGATCGCATAGGCCACCCCCATGCCGATAACTCCTCCGATGAGGCAGATGGACACCGCCTCGATCAGGAACTGCAGGAGAATCGTGCGACGCCGGGCACCGATGGCCTTGCGCGTGCCGATCTCCTTGGTGCGTTCCTTCACGCTCACGAACGTGATGTTCATGATCCCGATGGCACCGACAAAGAGCGAAAGCCCGGTGATGAACAGACCGGCGAGCGCAATGGCGGTCTTTACCGGATCCAGTTGGGCCTTGAACGCCTCCTGCTCGTTGATGGAAAAATTATCGCCATCATCGGGCAGCTGTCCCCGCACGCGCCGCATCGCGCCGACGAGTTCGTCTTTGGCCTGCAGCACCCGCGTCTTGTCCCTGACTTTCACGCGCAGGTCGGTGCGGCCGAGGATGCTGTACATTTTCCGGAACGCGGTCAGGGGCATGACCAGTTCGTTGTCAAAGCTGAAAAGCCCGAGGAACTCGCCCTGCTTCGCAAACACGCCAATCACCGTGAGGGGATGCCCATCGACCGTCACCGTCCCGCCCAGCGCAGACCGCCCGGGGAACAGCGCCTCGGCGACATCAAAACCCAGCACGCACACGGAGCGGCCTGCTTCGGCTTCCAGGTCATTGAACAGCCGCCCTTCCTTGTAATCGACCCCGCTGATGCGCGAATAATCGGCCGTCGTGCCGAAAACGTAGATGCCGTCGACGCGGTTGTCAGCCGCCTTCACCGAGGCGCCGCGTCCCGCGACGGGCACCGCGATCTCGAGCAGCGAATTGGGCGTATCCTCGATGATGCGGTTGAGCTTGTCGGCATCCGCGATCACAATCGGCGGGCGGTTGACGTAATTCCACCAGTCCTCGACGCCCCCCCACGGCCATTTCTGTACGTAGAGGATGTCGTCGCCGAGCATCGCCAGGCTGTTGTTGAAACCCGTGTCGATCCCGCGGATCGCCGTGCCCATCAGCGTGACCGCGACAATGCCGATGATCACCCCCAGCGCGGTGAGCACGGAGCGCATCTTGTTGGCGCGGATCTGCGCCCAGGCGATGCGGATCGACTCGGTGAATTCGTAAAAGAAGCGCGCCAGGGCTTTCATGGCTGGAATCGGCCGGCGGATCAGGCCGTCATCATCTGGTCGCTGGCGATCAACCCGTCATGTAGCCGGACGGTGCGGCGGGCATGCCGGGCAATGTCCTCCTCGTGGGTGACCACGATGATCGTGTTGCCCTGCTCGTACAGCGTGTCGAACAGCTGCATGATCTCCTCCCCGGTCTTGGAGTCGAGGTTGCCGGTGGGCTCGTCGGCCAGGATGATAGACGGATCGTTGACCAGCGCCCGGGCGACCGCGACCCGCTGGCGCTGGCCGCCCGACAGTTCGTTGGGCTTGTGCAGCATGCGGTCGCCGAGACCGACGTTGTGCAGCGCGTGCCGGGCGCGCTCCCGCCGCTCGTGGGGCGGCATACCCGCATAGATCAGCGGAAGTTCGACGTTGTGCAGGGAGGTCGAGCGGGGCAGCAGGTTGAAGGTCTGGAAAACAAACCCGATCTCGCGGTTGCGGATGCTGGCCAGCTCGTCGTCCGACATGCTGGAAACGTCCTTGCCGTTGAACTGGTAGTGGCCGCCGGTGGGGGTATCGAGGCAGCCGAGCATGTTCATCAGGGTCGACTTGCCGCTGCCGGACGGCCCCATGATCGCCAGATACTCGTTGCTGTGGACCTGGAGGGAGACGCCGCGGAGGGCATGCACGGTTTCCTCACCCATGTGATAGAGTTTCGTGACGCCCTGAATATCGATCACCAGCGCCCCCCGGGGGCGGAACGTGCGACTCGCCGTGGGAACAGGAGCGGGAGGAGGGATCATGGCAGCGGGCGTTCGGACAGGACGGTTATCCAGGCGGTGACCAGGCGGCAACAGGCCAACCGGCTCAGTTTTTCTCTTCCTTCTTCGGCTTTTCCACCAGGACCTTTGCCCCGTCCTTCAGCGTGCGGCTGATCGCCGCGTAACTGCCGGACACGACCTCTTCGCCGACTTTCAGGCCGCTCTTGACTTCGATGGAGGTGTTGTCGGCGATCCCGGTCTCGACCGGGCGCATCTTCACGACGTCGCCCTGCTTCACGAACACGACCCGCTGCAGCTTTTCCTTGGCGAGCTTGGCTTCCTGGCGCTCCTTGACGACTTCAAGATCGTTGCCCGAACGCTCCTTGGCCTCCTTCGCGCGCTGCTGCTGCAGTTCCTCCGAAGTCTTGCCGCCCTCGGCGCGGACCGTGACACTTTGCACGGGCACGGCGATCACGTCCTTCACGGTTTCGGTCTCGATATCGACCGTGCCGCTCATTCCCGGTCGCAGCTGGGATTCTTTGTCCGTGATGCGGATCCGCACGAGGAAATTGGTGACCTCGTCCGAGGCCGAGGCGGCCAGCGCCGACTGGTTGCTGCCGGCGCTCGTGGCGCCGGTGCTCAGGGCGGAACTGCTGATCTCGCTCACCGTGCCTTCAAACTTCCGGCCGGGGAAGGCGTCGATGGCGATCGTGGCATGATCGCCCACCTTCACGTTGACGATGTCGTTTTCATTCACCTTCACCCGCGCCTCCATGTGGTTGAAATCGGCGATGCGCATGACCTCGGTGCCGGCATACTGGGCGGTGCCCACCACCCGCTCTCCCACCTCGTTGTTGAGCACGCTGATCGTGCCGTCCATGGGCGCGAAAATATTGGTCTTGCTCAGCATGTCGCGAAACTGGCTGAGCATGCCCTCCGACTGGTGAATCGCCGCCAGCGAGGCCGCGTGGTTGGCGCGGGCGACCGCCATGGTGGTCTTGGCCGTGGTGTAATCGGCGTCCGAGATCAGCTTCTTCTGGTAGAGATCGTCGGCGCGGTGGTAATCCTCCTCCGCCTTGTCCAGGTTCGACTTGGCCAGCATGCTGCTCGCCTTGGCGGAGGCGAGCGCGGCCTCCTGCTGATCGGCCTGGGCCGCGTACACATCGGGATTGATGCGAATGATCACGTCGCCCTTCTTGACCAGCTGGCCCTCCTTGAACGGGAGGGCGATCAACTCCCCGGAAACCTCCGGGGCAATCCCGATCTCGAGTTCCGGCTGCACCTTGCCGGTGGCAGTGACGAGATGCGTGATGGTGCGGATGACCGCCTTCTCGGTCGTGACCGTTGTCGGCACGACCGTATGCTTACCCTTGATCACGGCGGCGACGATCAGGCCAACGACAACCACAACGGCGCCAATGATCCACCACATCCGGCGGGATTTCTTGCGGGCGGGGACGGCCGCCGAAAGAGGCGCGGTTTCGGGACGGGGCAAAGTGATGGAGCTCATGGTTTGATAGTCAAAGGGAAGGAAAGAATTTGCTGAACCCGCCGCACGATGCAAGCAACGGCTCAGTAAACGTTGGGAAAGCTATAAAACTAGGCTGGCTGAAATTTCTTGGTCAAGCGCACGCAAGACTGGTCGCGTGGGCCTGAGGACATTGCAAATCGGGCCTGAGTTGCAGCGATTTTGGATGAACGGGCCGGCGAAGGGACGGGTGGTCCGATACTGGAGAGTGAAAACCGGAGACCGGAGAGCGGAAGACGGAAATCGAACTTTGGAGACCCTAAATCGCCCGGGCGCCATGACGCCCACCGGGCCAGGGTTCTTTGCCTGCAGGGGTGCACCTGGCGTGCGCCCGCATCTCCCGGTCCGCTCCCGGGCGCAGGCAAGCTGCGCCACTGCTTGATCGGTGTCCGGCCTCTGCCGCCACGGGATCTCTTTTTCTGACGGATTGCTCAAACGGCGTCCGCCGTTTGCAAGGAGTACGGAGGGCGAAGTCCGACGGGCTCCTTGCGAAAGCCCTTGCTTCGCCCGAGGCGAGGGACATTGCATCAGGCACCACTCACATGACCATGCGGTTCTGCATTCTCGGCAGCGGCAGCGACGGCAATTGCGCGCTGCTGCAGACGGCCCAAGCCCGCATTCTCGTCGATGCTGGCTTCTCGGCCCGGCGCCTCGAGCAGTTGCTGGCCGGGGTCGGCGAGTCGCTTGACCGGATCGACGCGATCTTCCTCACGCACGAACACGGCGACCACACCACCGGGATCAGCGGTTTGTCGCGCCATCCGCACATCAAGGTCTTCGCCAATCACGCCACGGCGCGCGCGGTCCAGGCCGGCTTGAAACACCGCCCAAACTGGCAATACTTCGAGACCGGCGCCCGCTTTCGCTTCCGCGATCTCGAGATCGAGAGCTTCGCCGTCCCGCACGATGCGCATGATCCGGTGGCATTTCTCTTCACCCACGGGTCCGATGACCTGTTCACTCCGACCGGGCGCCTCGCCTGGCTAACCGACCTGGGCCATGCTCCGCAGCATATTCGGGAGCGCATCCGGGAGGCGGACGTCCTCGTCGTCGAGGCCAACTTCTGCCCGCAGATGCTGAAGGACGACCGGAAGCGACCCTGGTCCGTCAAACAGCGCATCAGCGGCCGGCACGGCCATCTTTCCAACGACAGCGCCCGGGAACTGCTCCTCTCGGTCGCTTCGCCGCGCTGGCGGCACGTCTTTCTCGCCCATCTCAGCCGCGATTGCAACAGTCCCGCCGCCGTGGAAACCGCCTGTGCCGGCGTGCTGGCCGCGCTCAAGTGCGGCTGCTCGATCGTCCGCCCGGGGACGGGCACGCCGTTCTTCGAATTCTGACGGCGGCAAGGTCGAATGGTCGTAAAGCCTGTCCCCAAAGACGCGGCGGGGTTCGGCGACCCCGCCCCACATTCGACTCGTTGGCAATGGCAGTTGCTGGTGCGCCATTTGCTTCACGCTCCCATCGAGTTACTCTGCTTCACTTCATGAATCCGCCCGTCCGTCGCACCAAGATCATCTTCACCGTCGGACCAGCCACGGAGAGCGAGACGGTCATGGAAAAAATCATCCAGGCGGGCGCCGACGTCTGCCGCATCAACATGGCCCACGCCACACCCGACTGGACGCGAGAGATCATGCGGCGGGCCCGCGCCGTGTCGCATCGCGTCGGTCGCGAAATCGCGATCATGATGGATATCAAGGGACCCGAAATTCGGACCGGGGATCTCGCGGCGCCCATCGAACTCAAGGCCGGCGAGATCTTTGACTTCACCGTCAAGCCCGCCGGGCCGCGCGAGAGCAGCGAGGAGGTGCGCTCGGTCGACGTGAATTACCACGATTTGATCCACGACATCAGCGTGGGTGACACGGTGCTGGTCGACAACGGCCTCATCCGGCTGGAGGTGCTCGAGAAGCGCGACGCGCATATTCGCTGCCGGGTGCTGATTCCCGGCCAGCTGGGCTCGCGCCGCCACATCAACCTCCCCGGCGTGAATGTCAACCTGCCCGCTTTCACGGAGAAAGACTGCGCCGACACCCTCGTGGGCCTGGAGGAGGGAGTGGATCTGATTGCGCTCTCCTTTGTCCGCTCAGCGGCGGACATCGATCACCTGCGGGAATTTATTCGCAGCCACAACTCCCGGGCGCGCTTGATCGCCAAGATCGAGGATCAATCGGCCATCGCCAACCTCGATGAGATTGTGCGCGCCTGCGACGGCCTGATGGTCGCGCGCGGGGACCTCGGCATCGAATGTCCGTTCGAGGAATTGCCCATCATCCAGCGCCGCGCCGTCCGCGCGTGCCTGCACCACGGGCGGGCGGTGATCATCGCCACCCACATGCTCGAATCGATGATCCAGCAGCCGATGCCCACCCGCGCCGAGATCACCGACGTGGCCAATGCGGTGGATGAACGGGCCGACTGCGTCATGCTCTCCGGTGAAACCACGGTCGGGCGTTACCCCGTCGAATGCGTCCAGGTCCTCGACAAGATCGCGCGGCGGATCGAGCAGGAAGAGCCCGACGACGTGCTTGATCCCGTCAGCCTGGGCGGCGACAAGGTGAAACTCCTGCACTCGGCCGCCGTGATGGCCAATGAACTGCCTGGATCGCTCCTGCTCACCTTCACCCGCCAGGGTTTCATGGCGCAGGGACTCGCCGCGATGAGGCCCCGCAACGCTATGATCCTCGCGTTTACCCCGTCGCTGGAAACCCTGCGCCAGCTCCAGATGCTCCGCGGCGTCGAGACCTACCTGATGACCTTTTCCGCCGATCCGGACATCACGATCGAGAATGCGATCCAGTACCTGAAGCGCCACGGCCGCGTCGGCACCGGGGCGAAGCTGATCATCGTCACCGACATTCTTTCCCAGGACCGTCTCGTCGACAGCATCCAGCTGCGGACGGTGAATTGAGCGCGGTTCGGGCAACCTTGGAAGATGTAGGGCGGGGTCGCCGAACCCCGCCGATCTTCTAAGGACAAGGCGGGGTCCGGCGACCCCGCCCTACAAGTCTTAGATGACGACGCTCAGCACCTGCAACCCTTACTTTCCGTCGAAACCCGCCTGCGCGAGCTCCACCCGCAACGCCGTGAGCGACATCTGGAGGTCGAGGAGAAACACGATCAGCGATGCGATCAGCGACGCCATGCAAAGAATGAAGCACAGCGCGACCAGCAGCGCGGCTTCCAGATGGAGCAAGGCCGCTAGAAAAAGCGAAATGATCAGGAGGCCCGCGAGCAGGACGCTCGAGGTGGCCAGCACGATGGAGAGCCGGAGAACTTTCACCCGGCGAAAGAGGACGGCCAGTTGCGCCGACAGCTGATCCCGCTCGGCGGTCGCGCCCGGCAGCTCGCGCGCGAGCAGGCGCGAGCGATCGACAATCCGGCCGAAGCGATTCGTGATCGACAGCAAGAGCAGGCCGACGCCCGAAATCAGGATGACGGGGCCGACGGCCGTCTGGATGACCGGGATGAGTTGCTGGAGCGTGAGTGAGTTCATGGGCGGGAGGAGATCCGGCGGGCAGAATGCCCAGCCGCGCCGTTTCCAGCAACGCTGTTTCAGCCGGCGGTGGGATTGGCCGCCGGCGAACACCAGCCGGACCGGAAACGCGGATTTGTGCCCAAGTTGCTTGCCCCCGCGTCGCATCGGCATATCAATCAAACTGATTCGAGCCATGATGTTCCGCCCATCCCGCCTTTGCACCTTGCCACCGCTGTTCGGCCGTTTGCTGGCCGGCGGTTGCGCGGCGCTGGTCATGCTGCTCGCCATTCTCGCCGCGAGTCCCGCCCTGCATGAATGGTTGCACCATGATGCCGGCGACGCGGATCACGAGTGCGCCGTCACGCTTTTCCAGCACGGGGCGGACGCGGTGGTGGCGGCGATCACGGTGGCCGCGGTGGTTTGGATCGCGGTCGCGCTGGCCGTCATCGCGCCCACCGGACCGGACCTGGGCCAACGCCGTTATTGGCTGCCCCCGGGGAACGCGCCGCCCGCGTTGAATTGACCGCCGTTTCGCGACGGATGCCTGCGCGCATCCGGCGCTTCCGACCGGGCCCACGCCACGTGCATTGGCCCGGATTCCTCGCGTTCAATTCCACTCCGCCTTGCCATGTTGTATCGTCATTTTCTGCTCTCCTGCTTGTTGGCCGCCACCGGCTTCGCCGGGGACGATCCTTCCGCCGACCCCACCCTCAACCAGACCGCGGTCTCCCTCGATCCTTTCGTCGTCACGGGTCAGCTCGACAAGGCTCGCGACAATATCGTGCCGAGCCTCGGCGCCACCACCTTTGTCATCACCAGCGCGCAGATCGAGTTCCAGCCGCTCGGCGACGACGCGCCGTTCAACCAGGTGATCCTGCAAGCGCCGGGAGTGGCGCAGGACTCGGCCGTCAACGGCGACCTGCACGTCCGCGGCGAGCACGCCAACCTGCAGTACCGCATCAACGATGTGTTGCTGCCGGAGGGAATCACGGGGTTCGGCCTCGAGCTCGATCCCCGTTTCGTCGACTCCATGCAACTGATCACCGGATCGCTCCCCGCGCAGTATGGCTTCCGCACGGCCGGAATCGTGGATATTCACACCAAGGGCGGGGCGTTCGCGAACGGTGGCGAGGCGGAGGTGTTCGGCGGCAGCTTCGACACGCTGCGGGAAGGTTTTGAAGCGGGCGGCACCGCGGGGAAATCCACCTATTTCTTTGACGGCAGCTTCGACCACAACGACATCGGCATCGAGAACCCCACGGCCAGCGCGACGCCGGTCCATGACGTCACGGACCAGTCCAAGCTGTTTGGCTACCTGTCCCACGTCCTGGACGACACCAGCCGGATCAGCGTGATGGGCAGCGCCTCCTACAGCAATTTCCAGGTCCCCGACACGCCGGGGTTGCCCGCGGGGACGTCGCCCGACGGCAACCCTTGGCTGCCGGGAAACTTCGATTCCGCCCGGCTGAACGAGCGGCAGAACGAGCAGAATTATTTCGGCGTGGCGGCCTATCAGAAGTCGGCCGGCGACCTGAACCTGCAGGTTGCCGGCTACGGCCGGTATAGCAGCGTTCATTTCCTTCCCGACCCCACGGGCGATCTGTTTTTCAACGGTGTGGCCAGCGACGTGGACCGCACCATCTACTCGGGCGGGCTGCAGGTCGACGCCAGCGACCTCCTCCACGAGAACCACACTGTGCGCGTCGGCGCCATGCTGCTGGAGGAACACTTGAACGCCGACACCACCACCACCGTGTTTCCGTTGGATGACGTCGGCAACCCGACCGGCCCGAGTTACCCCATTGTGGAAAACGGCGCCCAGCACGCCCTGTTCCTCGGCCTGTACGCGCAGGACGAATGGAAGCTCACGACCAGGCTTACCCTCAACTACGGCGCGCGTTTTGACGTCTATTCCTCCTCGTCCGACAAGGAGGATCAGGTCAGTCCGCGGGTGAATCTCATCTACCGGGCGACGGCGGAGACGACCTTCCACGCCGGCTATTCCCGATACTTTACCCCGCCGCCCCTCGAAAATGTCTCGGCGACCAACGTGGCGCTGTTCAACGGGACATCGAACGCCTCCGCGGTGACGCAGGACGACCCGGTCAAGGCCGAGCGGGCGAATTATTTCGACGCGGGGATCAACCAACAGCTGGCCCCGGGACTTCAGGTCGGAGTGGACGGCTATTACAAGACTGCCCGCAACCAGCTGGATGACGGCCTATTCGGCCAGTCGCTCATTCTTTCAGCGTTCAATTATCGCGAGGGCAAGATCGATGGAGTCGAATTCAGCGGTTCCTATACCAAGGGCGGGTTTTCCGCGTACGCCAACCTGGCCAAATCGCGCGCCCTGGGCCAGGGCTGGGACTCCGCGCAGTTCCTCTTCGATCCCAGCCAGCTGGCTTACCTCCAGAACCACTGGATTCATTTGGACCATGATCAGGATTTCTCGGCCTCCTCCGGTTTGAATTACACGTGGAAGGAATCCCGGGGCAGCACGCGCGTGTACGTGGACGCCCTGTATGGCAGCGGACTGCGCACGGACGCCACGGACAGTCTCGGCGAAATCATCCCGAACGGCGGCCATGTCCCGGGATATTATACGATCAACCTCGGCATGGAGCAGGACTACCGGCTGAAGGCCAGGCGATTGCTGAAGATCCGCCTCGATGTGATCAACCTCCTGGACAAAAGCTACGAGCTGCGCGACGGCTCCGGCGTCGGCGTCAACGCCGCGCAATTCGGCATGCGCCGGGGTCTGTTCGGTTCGGTCGGGCTCACCTTCTAAGCCGGATTTATGCATTCGAGTGCAGGGCCGTCGCTTGGCCTGCCCGCCGTAGCCTTGGCGGAGGCTGGGTCGACGGGCCGCTTGCCGAGCGCCAACGGTCCGGCCACAAGGGCCGACCCTACCTCCACTCGGAAACAAGAAGTGAGAGTGAAAGTGAGAGTGAGGGGGTGGGGAACGGATGTTTCCCTGCATATTCGTGGCCCAACTGCATCATTCCGGCTAAGGGGGATTGGACGACGGCAAGTCACCCGCAGCCGAGCGCCACCTTTGTCATTTAATAGATGACATCGGCGCTCGGATTCAAGACGACCTGCTTGCGTTCGCCCCAAAACCGCCCGCCTGTGCGCCGCCACTCCATTGTGGTTTTAGCCTTCACGTTCTCCCCCGGGAAAAAGCGTCGGCGGTGTAGCCGGCCTCGGTGAGGCCGGTCCCACCATCGCCAAGGCTTCGGCGGGCAGGCCGGGCCGGCGACCCGGCTGCACGTTTCATCTCATCCGCCCTACCCTTCCAGTCCGAAGACGGCTTTGACGTAGTGGTCGACGCTGAAGGGCTGTAGATCCCCGGCCTGCTCGCCGAGGCCCACGAAGTAGATGGGCAGCTTGAGCTCGCGCCAGATGCCCACGATGGCGCCGCCGCGGGAGGTGCCGTCCAGCTTGGTGACGACCAGCCCCGTCAGGCCGAAACTCTGGTGGAACACCCGGGCCTGTTCGATCGAATTGGAGCCGAGCGAACCGTCGATGACCAGCCAGGAATGCTGCGGCGCCGACGGATCGTGTTTCTGCAGGACGCGGCGGATCTTCGCCAGCTCCTCCATAAGATTGCTCTTGGTGTGCAGGCGGCCCGCCGTGTCGATGATCACCTGGTCGCGACCGCGCGCCTTCGCCGCCTGCCAGGCGTCGAAGGCCACCGCGGCGGCGTCGGCTCCCGTCTGGCTGGCGATGAGTTCGAGGCCCAGCCGCTCGGTCCACGTGCGCAACTGCTCGATTGCCGCGGCGCGAAAGGTGTCGCACGCGGCGACCGTCACCGACCGGCCGTCCTGTTTTAGCATCCAGGCGAGCTTGGCCGCGGTGGTCGTCTTGCCGGAGCCGTTGACGCCGATGAGGCAGATGACCTCCGGATTGGCCGACCCAACCCGGCCGCGGGCCGCGCTCTCGAACCGGCCCTCGCTGCCGGCCAACACGCGGCGGAGGACCGCGGCCCCGATGGCCGCGGCATCCTGGCCGCGCATTTCCCGCTCCTTCTGGTGGACGCGCTTGATCTCCTCGACGATCTCCGTCGTGGTGGCCACCCCGAAGTCAGCCGTGTACAGCGCCTCCTCGAGTTCATCGAGCGAAGCGGCATCGATCTTGCGACCGCCGAAAAGCGCGTGCGTCTTCTGCGTGATGACCGCGACGGTCTTGGCCAGGCCGTCCTGGAATTTGCGAAAGAGGGAGAGCATGCGGCAACCGG
>CAVRNM010000280.1:0-7262 GCA_963722225.1 uncultured Verrucomicrobiae bacterium | reverse complement strand
TTATGTTGTGCGTCTCTGACTCAGCATATTGCTCAGGCATCGACGCTCGCCTCAGCCCGCTGCAGGGTGAAGGCGAAGGTGCGCCGCCGCCTTCGTTGTTTTCCGCCCAGATCGAGCCGCCGTGGGCTTCGACGATGGTTCGACAGATCGACAGGCCGACGCCCATGCCTTCCTTCTTCGTGGTCATGAACGGCTCGACAGGTGCTCGAGCACCTCTGCGCCCAGACCCGAGCCGGTATCCGAAACCGACACCAGGGTAAATCCGTCTTCGCCGCGCCGTCACCGCGACATTCAGCTCCGTCCTCGCCGGGCGCCGCGCATGGCGTCGATCGCGTTGCGCAGCAGGTTGATCATCACCTGCTGTATCTGCACCCGATCGGCCAGCACCAGGTCCGCCTTGGGGTCGAACTGCATCCTGGCCCGGATGCTCAGCTCCTTGCGCCGACGAGCGCGAGGCGCTGGCTTCCTCGATCACCTTGGAGATGCTTTCGATGCGGCGCTCGGTCTCGCCGCGGCCGATGAAGAGGCGAAAGGATTGACCGCCTGGCTCAAGGAAACCCTCGGCGACCGCGTGGCGGACGTGAAGGTGAGCGCACGCCTCGTCGATTCTCCGGCCCTGGCGTTGAACGCGGACAAGTTCATGTCACCGCATATGCGGCGCCTGATGAAGGCAATGAAGACCGAGGGCGCCGGCGACACGCCGCCGCGCGTCGAGTTCCAGATCAACCCGCGCCATCCGGTCATCAAGCACCTCGCCGCATCCCGGGAGACCAAGCCCGAAGTGGCGAAACTCGTCGCGGAGCAGATCCTCGACAACGCCCTCATCGCGGCCGGCCTGCTCGACGATCCGCAGAAGATGGTCGCCCGAATCTACAAGCTGCTGGAAAGTTTGTAACCCGGAACCATCCGGCCGGAGTTGTGGAGCGGGGCGGCCTGGCCGCGCTCTTCCCCCTGAGGCAAGACGGGGGGCGAGCGACGCCCGACATTCATTGGGTTGCAGGAATCGCGGACGAAACGACCGTTCAACTGCGTCGTTCCGACCAGGGCGAAGCCACAAAAGTCACCTATCCGTAACCTCCCACTTCGTTCTGGTTTTGCCTGGAGGGAATGTTACCCTCATTCCTTTTCGTCGTTGCCGCCTCCTCTCCTCATCGTGAAGCGTTCGTCCCGTTCCAAGCCGACTCCCGACGTGGCTACTCTCGCCCCGGCACCCGCGGCAGCGGTCGAGAACTCGCCCCTGCCGCGCCCAGACGCCGCGCCCCGGCGGCCGGCCCGCGTCGCCTATTTCAACCGGGAACTCTCGTGGCTCGCCTTTAACCGCCGGGTGCTTGAACAAGCGGAAAAGCCAGGCAATCCCTTGCTCGAACGGGTGAAATTCCTGGCCATTTTCAGCTCCAATCTCGACGAATTCTTCGAAATCCGCGTGGCCGGCCTCATCCAGCAGGTCGAGAGCGGCGTAACCGAGCCGAGCATCGACGGCCTGGGACCGCGCGAACAGCTGCGGCGCATCCATTCCGTCGTGGCTTCCCTGCTGGCGGATCAGCAGCGCTGCTGGCACGGCCAGCTGATGCCGGCGCTGGCGGAGGCCAACATCCAGTTCAAGACCGCCGAGCAGCTCAACCCGTCCGAACTCAACTGGGTCAGGACCTATTTCCGCGAGCAGGTTTTCCCCGTGCTGACGCCGCTGGCCGTGGACCAGGCGCATCCGTTTCCGCAGATCGGCAACAAGACGCTGAGCGTCGTCGTGTCGCTCGACAATCCCGAGACGCCGGATGTCGCCGGCTTCATGGCCATCCTGCCAGTGCCTCGCATCCTGCCCCGGCTAGTCAACATCGAGCCAGCCGGGCACGGGCCGCAGCGGTACATTTTCCTGAGCGAGATTATCAAGCTCTGCGCCAACGAACTTTTCCCCGGATACCGGATTCACGGCGCCCATGCCTTCCGCGTCACCCGCAACAGCGATCTGTACATCGACGAAGAGGAAGCGGAGAACCTGCTCAAGAAAATCGAGGAGGAGCTGCGCAACCTGCGCCGTGGGGCCGCCGTGCGCCTCGAAATCGAGGAGGGCGTGGACGACCGGACCTTCACCGCGCTGTGCGATCATCTCGCCCTTTCCCACGAGTATGTTTTCCGCCTGCCCGGGCCGCTGAATCTGATGCGGTTGATGAGCCTCTACGATCTTATCGACCGGCCGGAGCTGAAGTTTCCCGCCTTCACCCCCGTTCATCCGTCCAACCTACAGCCCCCCGAGCGCATCTTCGACGCCATCCGCGAACAGGACCTCCTGCTGCACCACCCGTACGAGTCATTTCTTCCGGTGGTCGATTTCGTCGAGCAGGCCGCCCGCGATCCGAACGTGTTTGCCATGAAGCAGACGCTCTATCGCACCAGCGGTGACTCGCCCATCGTTCGCGCCCTGATCGAAGCCTCGCATAATGGCAAACAGGTCACCGCGCTCGTCGAGCTCAAGGCCCGGTTCGACGAAGCCAACAACATCCAGTGGGCACGGCAACTCGAAGAAGCAGGGGTGCACGTCGTTTACGGCGTCGTCGGGCTAAAGATCCACTGCAAGTGCAGCCTCGTGGTCCGCCGCGAAGGGACCCTCCTGCGCCACTATGTCCACCTCGGCACCGGAAACTACAATCAGCGCACCGCCCGCGCCTACACCGACCTCAGCTTCTTCACCTGCAAGGACCATATCACCCGCGAGGTGGCCTCCCTGTTCAATTCCCTGACGGGCTTCAGCCGCTCCCCCGATTTCACCCATCTGATCGTCGCGCCCTTCAACCTCCACCCCCGGATCCAGGAGCTGATCGACCGTGAAGCGGACCATGCGCCGGCCGGCCAGCCCGCCCGCATTCTGGCCAAGATGAACAACCTCGTCGACGGCGCGACGATCGACAATCTCTACGCCGCCTCCCGCGCCGGCGTGCACATCGACCTGATGGTGCGGGGAACGTGCGGTCTGGTGCCGGGCGTTCCGGGCCTGAGCGAGCACATCCGGGTGCGAAGCATCGTCGGTCGTTATCTCGAACACGCCCGCTTCTTTTATTTCGAGAATCATGGTGGCGAGTCGCTGGTTCTCGCCGGCAGCGCCGACTGGATGCAGCGCAATTTCTTCCGCCGCGTCGAGGTGCTGTTCCCGATCGAGGCCCCCGATCTTCGTCAGCGCGTACTTGACGAGCTGTTTCCAATCGAGTTTCAAGACAACGAGAATGCCCGGGAACTCCACGTCAACGGCGCCTACCTGCCTGTGGCGCGGTCCGGCGGCGAACCTTCGTTTTGCGCGCAAGACTACTTCATGGCGGCGGCAGCGACCCGGGCACAACCGTCTGATTGACTGCCCCCCTAGGAACGTGTCGGGCTTCGCCTTCCACGTTCCTAAGCAAATGATGCCGAAGACCGGTTCCACGGTTTGCCTGCGCAGTTTGTAGGGCCTCTTTCCGAGGATCGTCTTGAGCCGGTGCGCCATCACTTCCTTGGGTGTCGCTTCCGGGCCGGGCGCGGGCGGGTCTACCGCTACGACGCCCTTCAGCGAAGAAGGTTTCGCCCGATTTAGAACTTTCTTCGTATGTTCCGTTTTCAGGACCAAACGGCGTCCGCCGTTTGTTTAGCAGCCTGGAGGGCCGATGCCCGACAGGCTGCTAGCCGGACGGAGTCCTTGAACCGGGAGGCAGGTTGTGATGAGGTCTTTTGACGCTTCATGCCCAGCCTCCGTTCACTCGTTGCCACCCACCACCGGGTGCTGTTGATCGACTCCTCCTCGATGCGCATCCAGGTCGGATTGTGGCAGCTTAATCGCGAGGCCATCTGGAACGCATCGGATCAGGAGGCAGGAATCGCAATTTTCGCCGGCGTGGAGGCGCTGCTGGCGCAGGCAGGGATCGGCGTCGCCGACCTCGGCGGGTTCGTTTTTTGCGAAGGTCCGGGTTCAATTCTTGGCATTCGCACCGCGGCGATGGCGCTGCGGCTCTGGTCAGCGGCGGGCGGCCGCACATTGCCGGTCTTCGCATATCGGAGCCTGGAATTGGTGGCGCATGACCTTCGCCGCCAGGAGATCCAGGCGCCGTTTGCGGTCCTCGCCGACGCGCGCCGCGATTCCTGGCACTGGGTCGTCGCGCCGCCGGAGGGCGCGATCGGCCCGCTGCAACGCGTCCCGACCGCCACCGTTGCCGCGTTCGCCGGCCGGCGCTTCACGCCCGCCGGCTTCCGCGCCTGGACCGGCCTGCCCGGCGAGGTTTCCACGGTCCCCTACGCGCTTTCCGGGTTGTGGCAACACCAAGGCGACGCCGATTTGTTGCGCGCCGCGCCGCAGCCTGACGCATTTCTCCACGAAGATGCCACGTACCTCGCCTGGAACCCGCAAATTCATCGGGTTTCGAGCGCCGCGCGCACTCCGCGACACCGCTGAATTGCCCGGTTTTATCCCGACACCCCCTCCATGTACTCACCTCCGCAACTGCCGCTCCGCTGTTGGGCCGAGATCGACCTCGCCGCGCTCGAGCGCAACCTCAGACTCATCCGCGCTTCGCTGCCCGCCCACATCAAATATGTCGCGGTCGTCAAGGCCGACGCCTATGGCCATGGCCTGCATCAGACTGTGGCGCGTCTCATGCACGCCGGCGCCGATCTCTTTGCGGTGGCCAACGTGACGGAAGCCGCCGCAATCCGCGAGCTTGGCCCCGGCTGGCCGATACTGGTCCTGAGTCCGGTGCTGCCGGCGGAGGACAAATTCATTCTCGAGTATGACATCACCGCCGCAGTCTCGACGCCTGAGGAGGTGGATCGGTTCGACGCCGTTGGACGGGAGGCTGGCCGCGTGGTGGCCATCCACCTCAAGATTGACACCGGGATGGGCCGGCTCGGCGTCTGGCACGAGTACGCCGGCGAGCTTTACGACCGCATCCGCCGGGCGGAGCATGTCCGTCTCGACGGCGCGTTCACCCATTTCTCCAGCGCGGATGAGGATCCCGCATTTACGGACGAACAACGGCGGCGTTTCTTGGTGGCGTTGCGTAGTTGTGCCGGACTCGATCCGGGCCGTCTGCTGATTCACGCGGACAATAGCGCCGGTCTCGAGACCGCGCATGGTGAACAGCCGTTCAACGCCGTCCGCGTCGGCCTGCTGCAATTCGGGATCCTGCCCCACCCCAACTCGATGCTCGCACGGGTGCATACCGAGCCGGTTTTCAGCTTTCACACCCGGGTTGGAGTGGTGAAACGGCTGCCGGCCGGCACCGGCATCAGTTACGGCCGCACCATGACCCTGCGGCGCGATTCGCTGGTCGCCGTCCTCTGCGCCGGCTACGGGGACGGCATTCCACGCGCCTGCAGCAACCGCGCCCAAGTCCTGGTGCACGGCATCCGCTGCGCGGTGCTCGGTCGCGTCACCATGGATCAGACGATCATCGACGTCACCGACGTGCCCGGCGTGTGCTGCGGCGATGAGGCCACGCTGGTCGGCCGGCAGGATGGCGCCGAAATCAGCATCGCCGAGTTCAGCGACTGGTCGGATTCCATTCCGTGGGAGACGCTCTGCTCGGTGACTAAGCGCGTTCCGCGAGTCTACCGGACATCGCTCGGTCTGTGAGCCCGCATCGGCCGGACGAACCGATCGAGGTCCTGCTTCCCCAGCAATCTGGCCGCGCCAGATCCTGGAGGCGGTTCGAAAAGTCCGGCAATAACCGTAGGGGCGCAGGCTTGCTGCGCCCATTCTCAAAGGGCACGGCAAGTTCGCGCCCCTACGGATGCGCCGCAGAATCGAGGTTCAACCGACTTTTCGGACCGCCTCTAGTTTATCGCCGGGTCATCCGGTTCGTTGGCCATGAGTTTCCACTCGGGGCTCAAGCTGCTCAGAATCGTCCGCCAAAGTTCCGGTCCCTCTTCGCGCTCAACCAGGCCGGTGTTCACCGGGGTGACGACCCAGGTGTTCTGCTTCAGCTCGTTCTCCAGCTGGCCCTTCATCCATCCTGAATATCCGAGGAAAGCGCGCAGCTGGACTCCCGCCTCGGTCTGCAGCGCCTCCGCCTTTTCCACATCGAGGCCAAAATGGAGCTTGAAACCGTCGCCCAAAGGATCGGCCTGCCAGGCCGCGAGGATCAGCTGGTCCGTCTGGACGGGGCCTCCCTGGTAGACCGGCACGCCCGCCAGCAGGCTCGCGGCAAACTCGGCGTTGAGCTGACCCAATTGCTTGCTCATCGGCCGATTCAGCACGAGTCCCATCGCCCCGTCGCCGCCGTGCGCCGACAACAGCACCACCGTTCGCCGGAAATTCGGATCCCGCATGGCCGGATGGGCCAGCAGCAGCGAGCCCGCCAGGCCCAAGGTCTCCTTGCTGCGTTCGCGCATGATGAAAATGTTGCCGAAAGGCGGCCGCCGTCAAATTCCTAGAGTTTTGCCACTTTTACTCCGGCATCGCCTAAAATCTGGCTCACCAGCGGATCGTTGCTGTAATCCTCGTGATACTTGATCTCAGCGATGCCGGCAGCCGCCAGAATCTTCGCGCAATTGACACAGGGGTAGTGAGTCACATAGGCGACGCAGCCTTCGACGCTGCTGCCCCGGCGCGCCGCGTCCGCCACGGCGTTCTGTTCCGCGTGCACGGTCGCCTGTTCGTGGCCGTCGCGCATCCGCGACGTGTGCGGTGTGCCGGGCAGAAAGCCATTGTAGCCCGCTGTCACGATCCGGTTTTTGCGGTCGCCGCCCGTTACCACCACGCAGCCGACATGCAGTCGCTCGCAATTGGAGCGGGAGGCGATCAAGGCCGCGGTGGCCATGAAATATTCATCCCAGGACGGACGGTGCGGGAAGGCCGCCGTGGCCTGCATCACCAGGTCGACGGGATCGGACGCGGGATTCATGCCATCGAGCTAAACGCCCCTCGATGGACAAGACGAGCCGGATGTGATGAAACGGCGCGGCGAGAGACGCTTTTTCGCATCCCGGCGTCCGCGTCGTTTGACGTTTCCGCCAATTCCGGCACCATGGGGTGTGACGCCCCGCATCGTCCAAGCCGAGCTGCTCAATTTGCTGCCCCACGACCATCTTGATCCGCGCCGCAGCCGGCGGATCGCAACGTCCGGGCTCCGCCAGAAGCGCCCGCCGCGGAAAACCGAGCTTGCCACTCTGGAAAACGATCGTCTTTAGTGACTGCCTTTTTCCACCTCCCACCATGACAAAACCGTCCTTGCCCACCGCCAAGCCCGCGACCCAAACCGGCCCGGAAATCAAAGGTGCGGATGCCGTCGTCGAATGTCTCGTTC
>CAVRNM010000279.1:0-10962 GCA_963722225.1 uncultured Verrucomicrobiae bacterium | reverse complement strand
GGCCTTTCGTCCTAACTAACCGCGCCAACGGTGGCGCGGCTCGTGTACCGCAGGAGACGTGCCTGAGGTGGGTGTCGGATGCAACGATTGGTTCGGCTTCAATTGGCATATATCAATCCTTCGCCCAGAGCACTTCACTAGAGATCAAATAGGCGCGAAAAGGCACGCACAGAAACCAGCCGGCTTCCCCGTATGCCACGGCTAATCTTGGCGCCCTACGTTCCGAGTTTTAGCTACCCTCGCCACAAATGGCACGGGGAACGAGAAGCTCCGTTAACCTAATCTCGACGGGTTGGATACCGGCCACGTTATCATACCCTCGGGTGGCGATTTGCTCACTCCTATCCTGTGCCACCGCCTGTCCGGCGGGCGTGGACTACGCCGCGTTGTTCGAGACGGCCCGGGCCCAGGTGGAGCAAAGCAAGGTGTTGCGCTCGCCCAAGCGCAATTTCGTGCGATGGCTCACCCTCCGGCTGCTCTTTATGCATCCGCGGCTGCTGCGCGTTGCCGGCCGGCTGCTCTGGCTCTACCAGGCCGGCGGATTGCAGTCGCTCGTCCGCCGGGCCGGCCTGACGCGCCTGCTGCCGGGCCGCCTTGCACGCTCGAACCCGCCACTCCCTCCATTTGCCGCCACTTCTCCGACGCGCTGATTGCCGCGGTGGAAAAACCCCGAGAGGCCGCACGGTATCGCGTTGTGGTCCTCACGGGCTGCGTGCAGGACCTGGCCTTCTCGGACATCAATCGCGCAACGGTTGACGTCCTGTTGGAGGTTCACCGCCAAGTCACATGCCGCGGGCGCAGCCTGCTGGCTCGCTGCATGCGCACAATGGGGACCTGGCGGCCGCGCGGACGCTCGCGCGGCGCTATCTCGACCGGATCGATCCGTTTGCCGTCGACGCGATCATTACGAACGCCGGCGGGTGTGGCTCGCATCTGCGGCATTACGATCACCTGCTGGCGGAGGATCCCGCCTACGCCCCGCGCGCCCTCGAGTGGTCGCGCAAGGTGCGCGACGTCCACGAATGGCTGGTCGAAATCGGTTTTCGGCGGCCGACGGGCCTGAAGGGTGAGGTCGCCGCCAAGCCCGTGACGTATGTGGAGTCGTGCCACCTTTGTCACGGGCAGGGGGTTTCCGCCCAGCCGCGCGAGATTCTCCAGTCCATTCCCGGCCTCGAACTGCGCGAATGCGACGAAGCCCAGTGGTGCTGCGGCTCCGCCGGGATTTACAACATCACCCATCCCGAAACCGCCACCCGGCTGCAACGCCGAAAGGTCGGTCATGTGCGTGCCACCGGCGCCGGGATCGTGGCCACGGCGAACCCCGGCTGCCACCTTCAGATCAAGGGCGGACTGCGTCAGCTCGGTGATGACAGCACCCGCGTGGCCCATCCGATGGTCATGCTGGCGGAGGCATATCGTGCGGAAAGGAGCTGACACCTGCCGGAGCGGTTCAAGACTGACGCTTATGAAGCGATGGACCATCCTCCTCACATGGGTGCTCGCGGTTTGCGCGGCCACAAGGCGATCATCAGCCGCTCCGGCGGGAGAGTCCGGCCTGCCCATGGCGGTCACCGTTTGCGGAGTCTGCCACAGCGACAAGGACATCGAGGAGCGGCTCGAAGTCCTCAAGGGCCTGGGCGTGACGAGCATTCAAACCTATGTCTATTGGATCAAGGTGGAGAAGACGCCTGGCGTGCTTGACTGGTCGGAATACGACGCCGACGTCGCCCTCTTCAAGAAGCACGGCCTCCGCTGGGTGCCGTTCGTGATTGCCGGTCCCTGGTACGTGACGCCCGAATTCGTCAGGCAGGATCAGCAGATCGTGATGCTGCGCTGCCTTGAGCACAGCCGCGCCTCGGGCATCCCGTCGATCTGGTCCGGGCGGCTCCGGAAGTACGTGCGCACCTACCTCGGGAAGTTCGCCGAGCACTATCGGCCGATGGGAATTCTCGAGTCGGTCAACCTTGGGATCTCGGGCGACTATGGCGAGGCGATCTACTCCGTGGTTGGCAACTGGCCGGGCGAATACCACTCGCATCCCGGGTATTGGTGCGGCGACCCGCTCGCGGTGGC
Organism: uncultured Verrucomicrobiae bacterium; assembly: GCA_963722225.1. Lineage (GTDB taxonomy): Bacteria > Verrucomicrobiota > Verrucomicrobiia > Opitutales > Opitutaceae > Fen-1467. The sequence goes on along the minus strand of CAVRNM010000279.1, from coordinate 8,889 downwards.
TGATTTCCGCCAGGCGGTCCGCGACCTCTATCCTGGCGGCATCGCGGTGCTCAACCAGGCCTGGCACTCCCACTACACCTCGTTCGATGAGCTGAAGCCGTTCGTTCCAGCCCAGGCGCCCTCAGAGCGGGCCTGGCAGGAGTTTCTCCGCTGGTATCGTGGCTCGATGACCTCCTATGCCGACTTCTGGCTGAAGACGGCCCGCGAGCTGTTCCCAGATGTGGACATCTACCTGTGCACCGGTGGAGACATGGCCCCGGAGCATGGCTCGGATTTCAGCGCCCAGGCCAAGGCGGCGGCCCGCTACGGGGCCGGCATTCGGATCACCAACGAGGCCAGTTCGTTTCCCATGAATGTCCGCCTGACCCGGATGGTGGGATCGGCCTGCCGCTTTTACGGGACCTATTTTGGGCATGAGCCGGCCGGGACCGTGACACCGAACGGGATGCTTGGGCGCCTGTTCAACGCGATGACGGCGGGGGCGCGCCAGCTCTTCCTGTACAACACCCCCCAGCTGATTGCGGAACAGAATGGGCGGCTCGTTCCGGGTGATGGCGGGAAGTACCACCAGCTCTACGGAGGTCTCCTGAAAACAACGCGACCGATCATCGATGTCGCCCTGTATTACCCCAATCCGTCCGCTACCGAGACCCGGTACGACCGGGAGGATTTCAGCGAACTGGCCAGCCAGATCCGCCGCTTTGTGGATTACGATTTTGCGGACGACCGCCTGATTCAGGATGGGGCGTTGCAGGGGAAGTCCGTGCTGATTGTCGCCAGCACGAAGGTCATGGAGGCAGCCACGACTAACCGGATCAAACAGTGGGCGACCGACGGGGGTGTCGTTTTTGTCTTGGACTCACGTGGGACAGATTGGGATGGACAGAGCACGGCGTTTGACACGCTGGTCGGATTCACGCCGCAGACGGATGAGATTCAGGGGATCACCGAGCTTACCGTTGATCAGCCGCGAGCGTTGCCGTCGATTGCTGCACTGTCGGAGGTCTATACGACTCGAGGATTCACCGCCCTCCGCGCCGATTGTGAGCCGCTCCTGGCCATGCACTACGCCCCAAAGGCTAAGGCGGCCTGGCGATCCAAGGTCGGCGCCGGAGAGGTGTTTGCCTATTACGGCCCGATGGACCTCAAGCAATCTGAAGAGAACTGGATGGTCGCGCAGAACCTGCCCCTGCGTTTCATCAAGGACAGTCTTCAGACTTGTGTCGCGGATGGAATCATCAAGAAGCCGCTGCCGACGCTGAGCCTGACCTTCCAGGACTTGTACGAGGTGCAGACTGACAGAGGTCTTTGGATTCTAAACATGGGGAAGGAAAACCGGAAAATCGAACGGGGCGGGGGCGAGGTTGAGATCCCGGCGTGGTCGATTGACCGCCTTTGAGCATGGAAGGCTCTGCTTGCTCAGATCGGGCGGACGACTCTTTCTGCGGCTGGTGCCGCCTGCCGGCGATAACCAACCAGGAACCCGATGTCAGCCTGTGCCTGTGCAGGCAAAAGTCGGGATAACCACCAGATCGGCATCAAAAACCTATGGATTGGACGATGGTCAGTAATGCGGTAGGGCCGATAGATCGACTCCGGACTATCTTCTATCTGTTCCGATTCCGTTACGAGGCCACCGCAAGAGCAGCGGGAATGAGTCTCGCCGGCGAGACTCCAGATAACCACTTATGCCAACAGGCGATTGCTGAAGCACGCGCAGAATTGGCTTTCCCTTCGAACGATCTTGGGGTGGCGCGGGTTGGCGACGCCGACGTGAGGGAATACCTTCAGACGCTGCTCGCGGCCTACGATGAAGGTACCATGAATAATGGGCCGAATCCACATGTCTGAATTCACCTCAATCCGGAGACGATGATGATCCAAGGGATCCTGGCTGTTTTGTTTTTGGGGCTGGCTTTCAATGCCTATCGCACTGCAAAGCAGCGCGGAATTTGGTCGTGGGCCAAGTTTTTCATTGGGGTGATCTCGATCGTGGCCTTTCCATTGCTCTTAATCGTTCCACTGTCTCAACCCCGGTTGTCGCAGTGGGCCGGGAACCGTCCAGGGATTGCAACTACGGCGATCCTAATGGTGATTTTTGCGTTTGTGGGCTTGCTTGCGTACCTATTGCGCAAGAAGCCAACCAAGACCTAGCCATTTCCTGACCAGCCTAACCCGTTGTTTACCTTGGACCCAACCGGCACTGCCCACTTCCCTGTCTCACGGACCTGATTCCTCTTCTTCGTCCACCATTCGGCCGCCGGTCGGGCCGGTTAATTTCTTTCGTTAGGCGAACTTATCGCAGCAGGTTCTATCGATGCCCGGCTTCTACGATCTCACACCTTGTCCAGACTGCCACGGTTCGCAGCGCGCCGAGGGATCTTGCCTTTGCGGTGGGCGCGGTCTTCTCCCTTGCTCCACCTGCTACGGAAATCCTGATCGGCCTGTCTCATCTTGTCCCCGGTGCAAAGGAACGGGAATGGAAACCTGCATGTTCTGCCTGGGTCGGGGAACGCCGGTTTGTCCGACCTGCCATGGCGCTGGACATCTACCACCAGAGCTGTATGCGCAGATAATGGCCGAACGGCATAAGATCGCCCGTGAGCTGTAACACACTCGGAGTCGAGGAAGAGAACCATGAAGAATTTACGGCTCTTTCTCGCGCTACTGCTCACGACTGAGGCTCTCGCAGCGGCAGCGCCTGTCACTTGGGACGAGCTCTGCCACCTTCTTGAGGTAAAGAGGGCATCCAAGGAGTTCCATGAATTCAGCAGCGAATGTGATCTGCACGAGTTCGGGAAGCGCGACGGGAATTACAGCGGCCGCGACGGGATCATTGTGACCTGTGCGGGCGACGATGTCGTCGCTGTCGGCGTTCGCGTCTCCCTATGTACACTGAAGCTTCCGTTTGGCCTGGAAAAGGAGGACGACCTGTATTCCGCTGCACGAAAGCTCGGCCTTTCCCCGACCGAAGACCAAAGGAATAGAGCCAAGGAGTTTTTGAAAGTCATCGACCGTCCGCACCGTGTTGTGCTCGACTTTATGGATGGCCGGTTATTCACGGTCTGGAAGCAGAGGGCGAACAAGCCTCCTCTGCAGACCCGGGTCAGCGGCACACCGGCGGCTGGCGCAGCTGTCGCGTGGCCGTCCGGGTTTGCGTTTTCGGGCGGCTCTGGCCGGTTTCTTCCACCACCACGGGAAATAGATCGGAGCGATCAGAAACAACGGGGCATTCGGATCGGCGCGGAAACCCAGGGCCGGGCCGGTCCTGCCCAAATCGCCCTTGCATCGATCTTCCTCCCGGTCACGATTTTTCACAGGCATGAACATCACGCTGCCCCTGAGGAGAGTGGAGAGCCGGTTGAGCTCCCTTGCTGCGGATATCGCCCGGTTGCGTCATCAAGCGGCCAAGCCGGGCAAAAAAAACAAACCCTCGAGCGCGCTGTCCGATGCCGCCCGGGAGGCTCTGGTCGCGTATCTTGCCTTGACGCCGGCGCTGGACGAGGACGCGCTGCTTCAGACGCTCCTGAAGTGCGCCATGCAGGTGGTCGGCGCTGGCGGCGCCGGATTGACACTGCTTGATGCCCGAAGGCGGAAGCTGGTGTTTCGGGCCGCGATTGGTGACGGCGCCGCGGGGATCATTGGGCAGGAGGTGCCGCTCAAGGGCTCCCGCCACGGCCTGGCTTTCGCGACGGGCGAGGTGCAAACCGACACGCCGTTATATGCCGGGGTTGAGAATGCCGCCCGGGCCCGTTTTCGCAATGTGCTGGTCGCGCCCCTGCAGATCGCCGGGGAAAGCGTCGGCACAATCAGCGCCGTGAACAAACAGGGCGCCGACCATTTTAGCGGCGAAGACATGGCCGCCTATAAGTTGTTTGCCGACCTGGGGGCGGTGATCATGCGCCAGCGTTGTCGCGAACAAGTTTTGCGGCGCGGCCTGGCTGGCGCCAGGCACCCGTCGGCTGCCCTGCCGTTGGCCCTGGAGCCGGAGGATCGGCAGTTGCTCGAGCTGTTTGACGCGGTCACGCGCATGAGACACGGCCATCCGGAGTGGCTGCCGCTGGTGAAGCAGTTCATCGACGGCTTGGCGGGTTCGCCCTCCTAGCGCCGCACCGGCAGGCCGCGCCTCCCATGAACGTCCCATTGCTCAATCCGAGGCTCAACCTGAAGTGGCTGGCCTCTCATGCCCGCGGCAAGGGAATCGAAGTGGCTGTCATCGACAGCGGGATCGACGCCTCTCATCCGCAGCTGGACGGACGCGTCAGCCGGGGCTGCACCGTGGCGAAAAACAACCGGGGCGAAATCGTCATCCGCGAGGTCGAGGCCGGAAAGAATCGCGATGGTTACGGGCATGGCACGGCCGTGGCGGGCATCATCGCCGATTTGGCTCCCGCCGCGCGGCTGGTCAGCGTCAAGGTCCTCGATGATTACAATTCCTGTACGGGCGACGTGCTCATCGCGGGCCTGAAATGGGCCCTGGACCAGAACATCCGCCTGCTGAACATGAGCCTGACGACCTCAAAGCCGGCCGATATTCAGAAGTTATTTCCTCTTTGTGAGCGGGCGTACGTGCAAAACTCGATCATCGTCGCCGCCAAGCGCAACTTCGGCGACCTGGGCTGCCCCGCCATGTTTTCTTCCGTCATCAGCGTCGACCGAGAGGAATACGTGGAGAAGCTCCGCGTCCATTACCGCCCCTACAACATGATCGAGTTTGATGCCCGGGGCACACAAATCAAGGTGCTGGCCCCCGGCGGCGGCTACGGCATCCAGACGGGAACCAGCTTTGCCACGCCCCACGTCTGCGGCATGGTGGCGTTGCTCCTGGAGCGCTTTCCCCGCCTGACCGCGGTCGAGGCCAAATCCGCGCTCATGGCTTTTTCCAGGATGGCCGCACCAGCAAGGGAAAGCCATCAGTCCGCCAGCACGGTGCATTGATCCGGCAAAGCGAAAATGAATGCCGTTCCAGCAAAGGCCGACGCGCAGCGAGACCTGAACCGGCCGGATATTCAGGAAATGCTCGAGCTCCTGGCGGCCAGGGTCCACGAAGCCTGGGTCCAGCAGCGGAAGGCCGAGGGGTGGACGTGGGGAAAAATCCAGAGCGGCGACCTGAAACAGCATCCTGGTCTGGTCGCCTACGAGCAGCTGCCGGAGAGCGAAAAGGACGTTGACCGTCGAACGGCCCGGATCTCGATTCAAGGACTGTTGGACGCGGGCTTCGAGATTCTCCCGCCCAAACGGAAGCTGGCCGACGAGGCCCAGCATTTCGCAGCGCTTCTCCAACGGTTGGGGAGCACGGCCATCATTTCGCTGGCGGAGCTGCGCGATCTTTGGAGCCAGTGCAAGTCCAGCCCCTTCAGCTGTCCGTCGGAGGTGCACCGGCGGCTGGGAGAGCGCATGTTGAAGCAGGGCGAGGCCATTCTCGCCTACGACGTGCTTTCGAAGGGGCTCAGTGCCCTGGAGCAGCCAAAAGGTTCAGACGACAGTCAAGGGCCCCTGCGCCTGCGCATGAACCAGTTGCTGGCTTTGGCGCTGGCGCAAAGCGGCGCCTCCGAGCGCTCCAAAAACATTCTGCTCAAGCTCTGCGAGCAGGGCTTCGCGACCCCCGAGACGCTCGGCCTGCTCGGCCGGGTCTACAAGGATCTGGCAGGAAAGGACGCCTCGTCGGCAGGGCGCGACCAGGGCCTGGAGCAGTCGTACCGAAGTTATTTGGCCGGTTTTGAGAAAGCCGATCTTGCGGCCAGGCCCAACGGGCGGGATGCCGACGCAGGGGACGCCGGCTATTGCGGCATTAACGCGGCTGCCGTGCAAGTGCTGCGAAACCGAATTGCGGAGGCGCGGCCGCTGGCTCAGCGGGTGAAGCAAATCTGCCTCGACCGGTCGCGCCGGATGGAGGCGGACGGAGGGAAAGCAGATTACTGGCTGGCCGCCACGCTCGCGGAGGCCGAACTTATCGGCGGGCGCTACGCTGAAGCGGAGGTGGCGTATCGCGCTGCGACCCAGTTGGTGCAGGGCAACTGGCGGGAACTCTGTTCCACCCGGCGCCAGGCCCGGCTGCTGGCCGCGCCCCTCGGTCTGGCGCCCGGTTTTGTTGACCGGCTCTTCCCGGTGATCTCGGTCGCGGTGTTTACTGCGCCCACCCTGGCGAAACTGGCCGACGAAGGGAAGATGAGCGAATGGGAGCAACGGCAAAAGGATGAATTCAGAAAGCGCCTGGCCGAAGCCGGCGTTGTGTGCGGCTATGCCTCGGCCTTGTCTCCAGCCGACCTGCTGTTCATTGAGACCATGCTGGAAACCGGACGCGAAATCAACGTGCTGCTGCCCGGCCCGCACCAGGTTTGCCGCCGGATTTTCGAGTCGGCTCCGGCCTGGGCCGAGCGTTTTGACCGCTTGCTGTCCCGGGTGCAATTGGCCACCGAGGACGCCCAGCCGAGTTCCCTGGACGAAACCGTTGATCGGGCGTTTGCGCGTCTGCGGGCCCTCGGCGCCGGGATCCTGCGCGCGCAGCGCCTGGACGTGGCGCTGCACGTGTGGTCGACGGAGGACGCCCGGGAGCCCGCGACACCGCAGCATCCCTCTTTGATCTGGTCCGCCTTTGAGAATGTCCCGTGCCCGTACGAAACGATCAAGGAGGAGCCCTGGCGCAACCCGGCCGGCCCAGCGCAGCCGGCCAACGGAAACGCGCGCGGAGAGAACTATGCCATCCGCGCCATGCTGTTCGGGGATGTCAAAGGTTACAGCAAGCTGTCAGACTTGGAACTTTATCGCTTTGCCCGCGAGTTCATGCAGAAGGTCGCGGACGTGCTCGATCGGCACTCTGCCCGCATCCTGTCCCGGCGTACCGCCGGCGACGGGCTGTTCCTGGTGTTTGCCGATCTCGAGGCCGCGTCAACGGTGGCGCTGCAACTGCGCGACCTGGTGGCGGGCACCCGTTGGGACGAATGCGGACTGCCGCCAAATCTGGGGATTCGCATCTCGCTGGATGCCGGGCCGGTCTACGCCTATCAGGATCCCGTCACGCAACATGCCGAGGTGTGCGGCGCGCACGTCAACCGGGCGGCGCGCATCGAGCCGATCACCCCGCCGAACGAAGTGTATGCGAGCGAAGCGTTCGCTTCCCTCGCGGTCGCCGCCAGCAGCAAAGCGGTTCGGTTCGACTATGTGGGCCAGACCGAATTGCCCAAAGGGTTTGGCCTGATTCCGCTCTACTGCGTCAACCCGGAAGGCGTCAGATCGCCCAAGAAAGAGGCATCCCTATGGTAAGTGGTCTGCTGGCATTCTGGAAGAAAGTGAGAACTTCGAGCCGGGCGATTATGGTGCTATGGCTCATGGGCGTGGCCGTGACGGTGCTGCAACTGGTGCTGCCGCAACAGGTGGGCCGTTTGACCAATCTCTTCCAGGCGCAGGCGGGAGGCGTCAGTTGGTCCCAGATCAACCGCGCGGTGGCGTTGCTGGTCGGCTCGCAGGCGTTCATCGCCCTGATCAACTATTTTCGCGGCCGGCTGATGGACCGCTATCGCAACCGCTTGATTCGCGAAGCTACCATGGCGATGTATCGCCGCCTCATCCGCTCCGATGCGGACTTCTTCCGCAACCATGACGCCGAGTCGATCAACTCCCTGGCGTTGGAGGACATGCGGAGCGCGGTGACCTTCTGGTTCGATCTCCTGCTCAAGATGCCGCTCATGGTCGGCTCCATTGTCGTTTATGGCGCTTTCATGGTTTACACGAACTGGTTCTTCGCCCTTTGCCTGATCCCCCTGTGCTTTCTTGAGCGGCTACTTCCTCCTCTTTGACAAGCGCATGCAGGCGACTAATCGGGCGAGTGGCGGCGCCTGGGACAAAGTGCGCGGGCAGGCCAAGGAATACGTCGGGAGCGTCGAGGAAATCCGGCCCAATAATGCTTTCGGGTATGGCCTGCGACTGTTGGACCGGGCTTTCCAGCGTTATCACGATGCGATGGATGCGGTTTCGCGGCTCCGGTGCTTCTTCAATGTCGTCAACCCGATTGTCGCCACCATCCAGGATAGCGCGCTCTATTGGATCGGCGCGGTACTGTGCCTCCTCACCTTGAAGTCGGCCAGCCTGTTCGGTCCGGTAACCTGGGGCGATGTCATGAAGTTCATGCTTGTGGCAGGCCTGTTCAAACGGCCGATCGGCGACCTCAGCGGCGTGCTCCTGGACTGGCGCATGAGCCACGGCACCCTCGAAGGCGTGAAGCAATATGAAAACCTTCCCGTCGCCTTTCCCGAAACCGACGGGCCGAGCCCGGTCCTGCCGCCGGGAAACGGCATCGGGTACCGCAAGGCGGATGTGGTCTCTGCCGCCGGCACCCGCATCCTGAACCAGATCACGATGCAAATCGGGGAGGGCGAACACGTCGCTTTTGTCGGCCCCGCCGGATGCGGAAAATCCACCGCCATTCGGTTGTTGTTCAAGGGAAATCATCCCTCGGGCGGCGAGGTTGTCCTGCGCGACCTCAAAGTGGATGAGGTTTCCCTGGGCACGCTGGCCCGCGAAGCGGGGGTCGTGCAGCAGGCTCCGTTTCTGTTGAACAGCACGTTGCGCGACAACCTGCTCCTGAGCCTGCGCCGGCCCTCCCAGCGTATGTTGCGGGATCAGGATGGCGAGATTGACGTCGAACCGCTGCCGGAGGTGAAGACGTTGGAGGACCTGAACCGGGAAATGCTCTCCGCGGTGCAGGCCGTCGGGCTGGAACCGGATATACTGCGCAAGGCGCTCGACGCGCCCGTGCCTCCCCAGTTTCGGGAAAGCGCTCTGCTTCGACAGTTGGTCCAAGTCAGGCAACGGCTTGACGAGAAACTTTTCGGGGAGCCGTCGCCCGCCGTCGTTCGCTTCGAGCCCAATGCCTACCTCAGCCAGGGCTCG
>CAVRNM010000278.1:0-8725 GCA_963722225.1 uncultured Verrucomicrobiae bacterium | reverse complement strand
GCGCTGCAGCTCGATCAGCGCCGTCTTGGTCGCTTGCGGCAGAACGTTTCGATCTTCCACCGGCGGGCGCGCCGGCTTCGCGGTCGCCGCGACCGCCTCGATGCGGACCACGCCATGGAGGCTTTCCGGCAGAAGGTCCAGGAGGTACGCCCGGATCAGTTCGCTGCGTTCACCGGCTGTCTTTCCGGCCGCCCGGGCCAGCGAGGCCAGGTGGTCGGGCCGGATCGTCCGATATTTCCCGTGAAGATAGTTGTTGATGCGACTCACGGCGATTCCCGTCGCGGCGGCCAGTTCAACCTGGCTGACGTTGTTTCGCTCCAGCAAAAGCGCGAAAGTGGCGGAGAAAAACTGGGTGCGCGGGGTTTTTGGTTTGGAGTAATGCATCGGGTCAGGAGTTGGAGATTGAGATTTCGATTGGCGAAGGCTGCACAACGGGCGGAGCAGTGTCCACTGCGATTTGCCGTGTTTTCAAAAAAATCCACTGGAGTCCGCCTCCGCCGGACTCAGGCCGGTGAATCTGTAGGGCGCCGCCCTACAAACATTCGAAAACGGTACCATCATTCGATCAGCAAGTCCAATTGCATGAACCCGTCTCAGCGCTTCGCACCGCCTCCAGCCTCGACGAGCATCGGCTCGACGACTTCGCCTTCGCTGAGGGTGTCAGTTGGGTTTTCCACGATCCGGGCGTTTTCGGGAAGCCCGTCGAGGACCTCGATTTGGGTGCCGAAATCGCGGCCCAGCTTCACGGCCTGCAGGTGGATCGTGTTGCGGTCCGTAACCACGGCCACCAAGGTGCCGGCGGAGCGGATGATCGCGTCGTTGGACGGGATCAGGATCGGCGGATTGGTGGTGGTAAGATGGAGCCGGACTTCGCAAAACATACCGGCGAAAAGCCGGCCGTCATGGTTGGGAATCTCCACCTCGACCTGGAGCGTGCGCGAAGCGGCGTCCAGGGCTCCGGCAAAGCGAACCACCTTGCCGGGGAAACGTTCATGGGCGAACTCGGCGATCTCGACGTCGACCGACACGCCCACCCGGATGTCAGGAACGTAGCGCTGGGGCACGTCGAGGTAGGCGCGGAGGGTGTCGCTTTGGGAAAGGTGGAAAAGCTCCGGGCCGCTGCCCGCGTTGATCAGGGCCCCGATGTCGATGTTGCGGGCGGAGATGACACCGTCGAAGGGCGCCGCCACCGTCTCAAATCCTTTGAGCTGCTCCAGTCGCTCGACGTTGGCCTTGGCCGCCTCCACATCCGCCCGGCGCGCTTCAAAATCGGCGTTTTTCTGGTCAATGTCCTGCTTGGCCACGGCGTTCTCCAGCCCCAGCGTCTTCCAACGCTCCGCTGTCACCCGCGCGAGATCCAGGTTGGCTTGGGCCTGCGCCAAACTGGCCCGGGCCTGGTTCAACTCCCGGTCGACTTCCGGGGACTCGATGATGGCGAGGGTCTGGCCTGCCTTCACCCGGTCGCCGATGTCGGCCAGCCATTTGGCAATGTATCCGTTGGTCCGGGCGCGGATGGGCGTGTCGACAAAGGCCTGGAGAGTTCCCGGCAGAAGCAGGTTGTCCACCGCGTTGGCGCGACGGGCCACGGTCACCTCGACGCGCGGCTTGTCGACGGTGCCGGCAGCCGGCTCAGCGGCGGACTGCAACCGGGGCCTGACGCCGAGAAAATAGACGGCGGCACCGAGCACGAGGACCAGGACGATGACAGGAGTCCGAAATTTCATGACGGTGAGGAAGCGGACGAATCGTGGCGCATCTCGTTATCGAGCAGGTCCTCGGGACGATGGCCAGCCTGCTTGCGCCAGGACGCGTAGATGACGGGGACGACAAAAAGGGTGGCCACCGTGGCGACGATCAGTCCTCCGATCACAGCCCGGCCGAGGGGGGCGTTCTGCTCGCCGCCTTCGCCGAACCCCAGGGCCATGGGCAGCATGCCGATGATCATCGCCAACGCCGTCATCAAGACGGGGCGCAGACGGGTATGCCCGGCGGAGACCGCCGCCGCCCGGGCGTCCATTCCCACCTTGCGCTGATCGTTGGCAAAGGTGACCACGAGGACGGAATTCGCCGTGGCCACGCCCACGCACATGATGGCGCCCATCAGCGAGGGAACACTCAGCGTGGTGCGCGTGAGAAAGAGGATCCACACGATGCCGCAAAGCGCCCAGGGCAGCGCCATGATGATGATGAGCGGATCGAGCCACGACTGGAAGTTGATCACCATGAGCAGGTAGACGAGCACAATGGCGAAAACCACCCCGATGCCCAGGCTCGTGAAGGAATCGTCCATGCTCTGCACCTGGCCCCGCATGCTGATGAAACTGCCGCGCGGCAGCCTCTGCTCGAACTCGGGCAGGAGCCGGCGCACCGCGCTGGCGACCGAACCCAGGTCGCGACCGTCGACATTGGCGTAAACATCGAAGACCGGCTGGACGTTGTAATGGCTGACGACCGCCGGCGCGGTGATGCGCGTGATTTCGGCGACGTTGCCCAGGACTTGGGGCGAACCGGTCTGGGTGCTGCCAACCGGCGTTTCCAGCATGGCGGCCGGCGAATCAAGGAGGAACTGGGGCGTTTGCGTCGCCACGAGGTACTGCACGCCGTTGTCCGGATTCAGCCAGAAATTTGGTGCCGCCTGTCCGGAGCCGGCCAGGGAGAAGAGAAGGTTGCTGGCGACCACGCTTTGGCTCAGGCCGAGCTGTTCGGCCCGCGTGCGGTCGACGTTGACCTGGAAATACGGGGCGTCGACTACCTGGTGGACGTGCACGTCCACCGCGCCGGGAATCGTCGCCACGCGCCGCACCAGTTCCCGCGCGAGAGCGTAGTTCGCATCGCGATCCCGGCTCGCACCCGCGATCTGGATGTCGATGGGCGCCGGCAGCCCGAAGTTCAGGATCTGGCCGACGATGTCCGACGACTGGGTGAAGAACTGGCATTGCGGAAAATCGCGGTTCAAGCGGGTTCGAATGAGCCGGACATAACCCCAGGTTGAATGGTGCTTTTCCGGATTCAATGAAACCAGGATGTCGCCGTCGGCGGGGCTGATCGTCGCCATGTCGCTGTTGGCCAGGTTGAGGCTGCTGTTGGGCAATCCGATGTTGTCGAGGATCGTCTCGAGCTCAGCGGACGGAATCGCGGCCCGGATGTCATCCTCCACCCGGGAGAAGAGCCGCTCCGTTTCCTCGATCCGCGTTCCCGCCGGCGCGCGCACGTGCAGGCGGAACGAGCCGGCGTCCACCCGCGGGAAAAAGTCACGCCCGAGAAACGGTGCGAGGACCATGGTCAGCAGGGCCGCGGCCGCCATGGCGACCAACAGGTTCTTCCGGTGGTCCAGGCACCAGTTCAGCCGGCCGACGTAAGCCGTCCGGAATCGCTCGAACCGCCGGGTGAAGCCCAGATGAATCCCCTGGAAAAAGCCCGCGGCTGACGGCTGGTGTCGCGTTGGCGGCCCGCCGAGCAGGTAGTGGACGAAGGTGGGCACGACGGTTCGCGACAAGAAGTAGGAGGCCAGCATGGCAAAGATGACGGCCAGGGCGAGCGGGCTGAAAAGATATTTCGTCACCCCGCTCAAAAAGAAGATCGGCACGAAGACGATGCAGATGCACAGGGTGGAGACAAAGGCCGGGACGGCAATCTGCTGGGCGCCGTCGAGGATGCCTTGGAGGAGCGATTTGCCCATGCCGAGATTGCGCTCGATGTTCTCGATGGTGACGGTGGCGTCGTCGACCAGCATGCCGACGGCGAGCGCCAGGCCGCCGAGCGTCATCGCATTGATCGTCTGCCCGCAGGAGGCGAGACAGGCGAGCGAGCAGAAAATCGAGAGCGGGATGGAAATGACGACGACCAGGGTGTTGCGCCACGTGCCGAGAAACAGCAGGATCATCGCCGCGGTGAGCAGCGCGGCGAGGCCGGCTTCGCGGATGACCCCGTTGAGCGCGGCCCGGACGAAGATCGACTGGTCGAGCTGCGGGACGAAGTTGATTTCGGGCGGCAGGATGGCCCGCACCCGTGGCAACGCGGCCTTGAGGTCGCGGATCACATCGAGGGTGGAAGAGGCGCCGTTCTTCAGGACGCTCAGCAGCACGCCGCGGTGCCCGTTTTGGCGGACGACATTGGTCTGGGGCGGGCTGCCGTCGCGCACCTGGGCGACATCGCGGATGTAGATCGTCGCTCCGTTGGTGCGCTTGATGGGAAGGTTGCCCAGGTCGGCGACGAGGCCGGGGCTGTTGTTGAGGAGAACGCCGTACTCCCGGTCGCCGATCTTTACGGTGCCCGAGGGCAGGGTAAGATTCTGGGCATTGATGGCGGCGCTGACATCGGCGGGCGTGAGGCCGTTGGCCTGGAGGGCTTGGGGATCGAGGTCGACCTCGACCTGGCGAAGCCTGCCACCGTAGGGATTGGGCATGGAGGCTCCCTGCACCGTGGCCAGCTGCACCCGCGCAAAATTGGCCGTGTAATCGTAGAGCGCCTGCTCGGAATACTTCGAACTGCTGACCCCGAGCTGCAGGATCGGGACGTTGTCCACGCTATAGCGAATGATGAGCGGCGGCGTCGTACCCGGCGGCATCTGTCGCAGCGAGGTCTGGCAGATGGCCGTGACCTGGGCGACCGCGGATCCCATGTTGGTACCCGGATAGAAAAATACTTTGATCACGCCGACACCCAGCAGCGACTGGGATTCGATATGCTCGATATCGTTCACGGTCGTCGTCATGCCGCGTTCGGAAAGCAGGACCATCCGCTTTTCCATCTCGTCCGGGGTCAGGCCGGTGTACTGCCAGATGACGCTGACGACGGGGATGTCGATCGGGGGAAAGATATCCTTCGCCATGCGCCGGGCCGACAGGGTGCCCATGATCAGAATCAGGAGCGCCACGACGGTAAACGTGTAGGGCCGGCGAAGCGCGAGACGGACAATCCACATGGCGTTGCGGGAAGTTAGTAAGCGTGCAAGGGGTACGGTAAAAGGGCCGCGACTTCCAATACCTTTTTCGGGGAATGCCTTGAGTCCCCCGAAAATTGAGAAAACGGGACCGCAGCCGATGTTCCGGTTTTTGGTGCCTTCGGAAGCGGCGACCCGTTAACCGGGAGATTGCCGGAGAAGCCAGCCGGGTCCGCCGGCGGGCCGGTTGCCGGGGGCTTCAGAAAACTGTCGCAAGTAGGTCCGCCCCGGACAAACAATCCCCCAGTCCATGGAGTCCATCGAGCAGCTCATTCCCCATCGTCCGCCCTTCCGCTTTGTCGACGAAATCACTGCGGTGGGCACTGACACGATGACCACCCGCTTCCGCGTGCGGCCGGAAGAGGATTTCTTCAGGGGGCATTACCCCGGCAATCCGATCATGCCCGGAGTGCTCATCTGCGAGTCGGTGTTCCAGTCGGGCTGTGCCATGGTCTCGCGGCAGATGGCGGCCGCCGAGGAGGACCTCGCGCGCTACACCCCCGTGCTGGCGCGCATCAGCGACGTCAGATTCAAGAACCTGGTGAAGCCGGGCGACGAGCTGATCATTGACGTCAAGCTGAAGGAACGCCTCGGCCGCTTCATGTTTCTGAGCGGATCGGTCCGGACGGCGGACCATCGCCCGGTGCTTACGGTCAGCTTCGGCGTCGCGCTCCTGGAGAAGGAGGCGGCCGCCACCGCCGCCGGGGCGAACCCGGCCCCCCCCGCCCCATGAGCTTCCTCGACCTGACCGGGAAGACGTTTCTGGTTTTCGGCGTGGCCAACCGGAAGAGTGTGGCGTGGGCCGTGGCCCGAACCCTCGAGGCGGAAGGCGCCAAGGTCGTGTATAGCGTCCGGTCCGAGGAGAGAAGGAGGCGCTGGCCGATCTCCTGCAGGACCGGCCGGTCTACGTCTGCGATGTCGAGCAGGAGGGCGCGGCGGACCGGCTGGGCGCCACGGTGGGGCCCGCGCACCAGCCGCTGGCCGGCATCGTGCATTCGCTCGCGTTCGCCCGTTACGCTGAAGGATTCAAGCCGTTTCACGAAACGAAGCGCGCCGATTTTTTGCAGGCCACCGCGATCTCCTGCTTTTCGCTCGTGGAGATCGCCCGCGCCTTCAAACCCTATCTGGCGCGCGACGCCTCCATTGTGACCATCGGGATCTCGTCGCTCCTGATCACGCCGGACAACTACGGCTACATGGGCCCGATCAAGGCGGCGCTGGAGTCGACGGCGCGGTTCCTGGCGAAGTCGTTCAGCGCGGAGAGCGAGATCCGCTTCAACGTGGTGGGCTCCGGTCCCTTGAAGACCAGCGCCTCCGCCGGGATTCCCGGCTATCTGGAGAGCTATCTCTACGCGGAAAAGCTGACCTATCGCAAACGGGCGCTCGCCACGCAGGAAGTGGCCGACGCTGCCGTGTACCTGCTCAGCGCACGCAGCAGCGGGCTGAACGGGACCACGCTGATCGTCGATGCCGGACTCGGGGCCAACTACTTCGACAAGGATGTGATCCGACTGGCCATGCGTCCGGAGTCGCCGGCGGCGCGAACGCCAAATCCTCAACGCCAGAATTCCAACGATTAGCAGCCTGTCGGGCTTCGAGCCCTTCAGGCTGCTAAAAGCAAAACCGCCCCATTCATTGAGCAGCGAATATGATCCGATGAGCCAAGATGACCCCGATTCGTGCAAAGATCGCCGGGATTCTGCCCGTTTCCCCGGGTTGGATTGGGCGGTTTTGCCAGTAGGAGGCTGGCCGGACGGAAGTCCGACAGCCTCCTAGTGGAGTATTGTTTGGCCTTTGAAATCCCCCGCCATGCGTTTTGAACATGTTTGCATCGAGGCACTCGCGGTCGCGCTGCCGGAAGAGGCCTGGACGTCCACGGCCATCGAGGAACGCCTCCGGCCGCTGTACGAGCGGCTCCGGCTGCCGTTCGGACGGCTGGAATTGATGAGCGGCATTCGCGAGCGCCGGTTCTGGCCGCCGGGAACCAGGCCGTCGGATGCCAGTGCGGCGGCGGGCCGGGCGGCCCTGGCGCAGTCGACGCTGCGGCCGGAACAGATTGAGACTTTCATCCATGCGGCGGTTTGTCGGGATATGCTCGAGCCGGCCACGGCGGCCTTCGCGCACCGGAAGATCGGCCTTCCCGCGGGCGCCCAGATCTTCGACGTTTCCAATGCCTGCCTGGGCTTCCTCAACAGCCTCACGATTCTCGCCGCGATGATTGAATCCGGGCAGATCCGCTGCGGCATGGTGGTGGCCGGCGAAAACGGCCGGCCCCTGGTGGAACGCACGCTGCAGCACTTGGCGACCGCGCCGCTGGATCGCAACCAGATCAAGCCGTTCTTTGCGAACCTGACGATCGGTTCGGGCGCCGCCGCCGCCATCGTCTGCCACCGTTCGCTCGTGCGCGACCGGCCGCACCGGCTGCGGGGTGGGATCTGCCTGACCGCCACCGAGTACAGCGAGCTCTGCCAGGGCGACGCGGCGGGCGGAGACGGGCTGGAAATGCAAACGGACTCGGAGCAGCTGCTGGTGGCGGGCGTGGAAGTCGCCCGGCGCGCGTGGGCCGCGTTCCAGGAGGAAACCGGCTGGGCGGCGGCGGCCATCGATCGGTTTGTGTGCCATCAGGTCGGTGCGATGCACCGCCGCCGGCTGTACGAAGCCCTGGGCCTCGATCTGGCCCGCGATTTCTCCACCTTCGAGACCCTGGGAAACATGGGATCGGTCTCCCTGCCCGCGACGCTGGCCCGGGCGGTCGCCAGCGGCGCGGTCGTGGCGGGCAACCGGGTCGGACTGCTGGGCATCGGCAGCGGGATCAACTGCATGATGCTGGCCCTCGAATGGTGACCGGGGCAGAGCTTCCCGGCTGGCTGCGTCGGCTGTATCCCTTCGAGCCGCGCTCGCTGCCCAGCGGAGGGGTGCGGATGAGCTATGTCGACGAGGGCCCCCGGGCCGACGAGGCGGTGCTCCTGGTCCATGGAAACCCGACGTGGTCGTTCTATTACCGGGAACTCATCCAGCGGCTGACGGCGGCGGGGATGCGGTGCGTGGCGCCGGACCACATCGGCATGGGGCTCTCCGACAAGCCCCAGGTCTACCCGTACCGGCTCGCGACGCACCGGGAGAACCTCGCCCGGCTCGTGGACTCCCTCGGGCTGCGGCGCGTGCACCTGGTCGTGCACGACTGGGGCGGCCCCATCGGGCTGGGGTGGGCGGGGCGCCATCCCGGGATGGTCGGCAGTATCGTAATCTTGAATACTGCGGCGTTTCCCTCGCCGCGGATTCCCCTCCGCATCCGCCTGTGCCGGGCGCCGCTGCTCGGCGCGGCGCTGGTCCGCGGGCTCAACGGATTCGCGGGGCCGGCGACGTGGATGGCCGTCCGGCGCCAGCCCCTGCCCGCCGACGTGAAGCGCGGCTACCTTTTCCCCTACGACTCGTGGGCGAACCGGATCGGCGTGGCGCGCTTCGTCGCCGATATTCCGATGCGGGCGGGGCATCCGACGATGCCGGCGCTGCAGCAGGTGGCGGCCGGGCTGGCGCAGTTTCAGGACCATCCCATCACGATCCTCTGGGGCGGCGCGGACTTCTGTTTCAACGACTCGTTCTTCCAGCGCTGGCGCACGATCTACCCGCAGGCGAGCCTGCGCCATCTGCCCGGCGCCGGACATTACGTCCTGGAAGACGCCCCGCCGGAAGAACTCGCCGGGATCACAGAATTTCTCGGCCGGCGGTAGTCCATGGGGCGCCGATGCCATCTGCTCGATGGCCCCGGTGCCGGGTGCACGA
>CAVRNM010000277.1:0-7575 GCA_963722225.1 uncultured Verrucomicrobiae bacterium | reverse complement strand
ATTTGCCGCCGTTTGCCTTGAGGCCATCGAACATCCAGCGGAACAAGCCGTTGTAGATATCCATTGGAGATGTGGACAATCACCTTGGCGTCGGGAAACACGGCCTTGACGCTATTGTATCCGCTGGTGATCAACCTCGCGAAATCCGCCATGTTGGCCGAAGCCCTTCCGTCAGGCCACAACATGCCATCGTTGGTTTCATTGCCGACCTGCACCCATTCGGGGGTAACCCCTGCCGCCTTTAACGCGGTGAGCACGGAGGTCGTGTGCGGTTCGACACATCCGTAACCAATTGACTGATGCGATGGGAGGACCAGGCGGCCGGTTTGTTCTGCTTCCCCGGATCAGCCCACCAGTCGCTATAATGGAAATCGATCATGATCCGGTAGCCGAGATTCTTTGCCCGCACCGCCATCTTGACCACATCGGCTTGTCCGCACCAGCCACCAGCCGGATTTACCCACACGCGGAGCCGGATCGAGTTCATGCCGCAATCCTGGAGGACCTGCAGACCGTCCTGCGGTGTTCCGCCAGCGTTAAAGAACTTGATTCCGCTGGCCTCCATCTGGGAGAGCCAGCCGACATCCGCACCCTTGGCAAAGGGCAGATGCCTTCAGCGAGCTTGAGAGCGGCGATAGCAGGCCGGCGATCACCAGTGTTACCGAATAGCCAGCCACGGACATAGGTTTCAATAGGGAGTTCATAGGCGGGTAGATTGTTGAGAACTTGAATGCCACGTCGCCAAAGAGACGTTCTGGATAATCAGAGAATTGCGTTCGATTCACTCGCCCGAACCGGACTCACCTTGGCGAGTTCCCCCAGGAGGCTGTCGGACTTCCGTCCGGCCAGCCTCCTACTGGCAAAACCGCCGAATCCAACCCGGGGAAACGGGCAGAATCTCGGCGATCTTTACACGGATTGGAGTCATATTGGCTCATCGGATTATATTCCCAGCTCAATGAAAGGGGCGGTTTTGCATTTAGCAGCCTGAAGGGGTCGAAGCCCGACAGGCTGCTGCTAGCGTCAGTCCGGGCAGTGATCCGAGGTTGATATTGTGGCTTGGGTTTGTCCATCCCCGGAAGAGGGAAGACGGAGCCAATGTCCGCCAGTACCAAGCCGCGGCCAGGAGCCCTGCCTTGCTCGTGTGGCGCATGGTTTCACCACCCAGGGCTTAGGTGGACGCGGATTGCTTACGCTAAGTTCCGCCCGTCGCTTTCCCAAAAAGGGCCCGCCGGCCCGGGCCTTCCCTTCGCCAGGGATGGACAACCGGCTTCAGTTGTCTCAGAATTAAACTATCATCCAGGCCGACCGTGAAGGTGGCCCGAAAAGGGAGGATTTGCTCACCATCACTCAATGACCGCACACCGAATGCTTCAAGTGGAAACGCGGCGCTGCTGGGTTACGATTCCGACGTGTCGATTGGAGTAGGACCCGGTTCCAATGCCGGGCACACCGGGGTAGTGGGCATGCATAACGACGAGATGCTATCGGAGCTCGAGGATAATCGGTATTTCGTCGTTCTGCTGGCGTATGATCTCCAGGTGTTCCGGAAGGAGAACAAACACAAGCTGCTCTGGGAAACGCGCTTCAGCATCGCGACATCTCGCAATGATTTCGCCAGAGCCCTTCCGGCGATGGCGCAATACGCCTCAAGGTATTTCGGTCAGGACAGCCACGGATTGCTGCGACAGAAGGTTCCGGAAGGAAAGGTCATATTGGGTGAGCCGAAATCCCTCGGGGTAGTCGGGGGGCCCGAGAAATGATCCGCCGGTTGGCCGCGCCGTTGGCCGGCAGCGCGAGCGCCTTCGCCTCGCCCAAGCAGTCGGACCACTCATCGGGATTGTCCCGCACGGTCGTGCCATCGGCAAAAAGGTCGTGGCCTTGTCGTCCCTCCGGCGGTTTTCGCCACGGTCCGGCCTCGAAGCCCGCGTTCCTCGGCGCGCCTATCACTCTGCCCGCAGGGCCACCAATGGATCCACGTGGGCCGCGTGACGAGCCGGCAGGCAGGAGGCGAGCAGCGCCACTCCGACCACGATGGCCACGCTCGTGACCGCTGCAGTCGGATCGAGCGGGGTCACCCCGTAGAGTTGGTTGGCGAGGACGCGCCGCAGGCTGAAGTTGACCGCCATTCCGAGGCCCACGCCGGCCGCCGTCACGGCGAGTCCCTCCCGCACCACGAGCCGCAGCACGTCGCTTGATTGCGCGCCCAAAGCCATCCGCACGCCGATCTCGCGGGTGCGCTGAGCCACGGCATAGGCCAGCACGCTGTAGAGTCCGAACGCCGCGAGCGCCAGCGCCACGCCGCCGAACAGGCCGGCCAGCAAAGCAAACATCCGCTCGCCGGACTGCCGTTCTGCGAGGGCGGCGCGGAAACTTTTGATCGTGGCCGGCGGCAATCCGGGGTCCAACTGGTGCTGTTCGTTCTGAATCAGGGCGGCAACCTCCCGTCCGCCACCCCCCACACGCACGAGGAAAGGCGCGTCCATGTCCTGGCTTTGTTCGAGCGCAAGGTAGACTTGGGGAGCTGGTTTCTCCTCCCGGAAAAACGTGCGCAGATCCCGCGCGACACCCACCACGGCATGGAAAGGACCCAGCCCCATGCCGCCAAATCGCAGGCGTTTGCCGAGGGGGTCCTCACCCGGCCAGAGCCGGCGCGCCAGAGTTTCGTTGACGATCACCACGAGGAGCGCCGACGCGGAGTCACGCACCGTGAACTCGCGCCCGCGCAGCAGGGGAACTCCGAGCGTGGCGAAATAGTCCGGTGCCACTTCGTTGTATTCGACCACGACGCCGGCATCGCTCGATCCCTGTTTGCCACCTTCCGGCACGACCTGCCGGTTTCCCCAGAAGAGGTTGTTGCGGTTCGGTAGTTCGGCGGACCGGCTCACGGACCGGATCCCGGGCAGCGCCGCGATGCGTTCAGTGAGTTGCCGGTAAAATGCGCCCGCCCGTTCCACCGGGTAGTCCGCCAGACTCAAGTCCGTCTGCACGACCAGCAGGTTTTCCGCCGGGAAGCCGAAATCAATCGCGGACAGTTTCTGCAGCGTCCGGATGAACAAACCTGCGCCGTTGAGGAGCACGAACGCCGCGCTGATTTGCGCGACCAGCAGGGCGGTCCGCAGCCGCGATCGCCTCGGCGTCGCCTGGCCCGCGCCTGGCTTCAGGTCGGCCGGCAGATCGCGGCGCGTGGCCAGCCACGCCGGACCCAGCCCGCAGGCCAGGCCGGCCAGCACGGCCAGCGCGACCGCGTAGAGGGCGATCCGGTGATCCAAGCCCGCCGTTGCCACGGGCAGGCCCGTGAGTTTCCAGAACCAGCCGGCCACGCCCCACGCCACGCCGAGTCCCGGGATCGTCCCGATCAGCGCCAGCAAAACGCTTTCGCCGGCCAGCTGACGGAGGATGCGCCCGCGGCCCGCACCCAGCGCCAGCCGCACGGCGATTTCCTTCCGGCGCGTGGTGACGCGCGCGAGGAAAAGACTGGTGACATCGGCGCAAACGATCAACAGCACGAGACCGACGATGCCGTTGAGCAAGCCCAGGATGGAAACAGCCTCCGCGCGGTCCGCCGGGCGATAGCACCACAAGTGTGAATAGAGCACGACGTGCCTCTGCCGCCCAGTTTTTGCATCCGGTTTTTCAATCCGCGCCGACAGGACGGCCAGTTCGGCCTCGGCCTGCTGGCGGCTGGCGCCCGGTCGCAGCCGGCCGATGACACTGAGCGACGGAGACAGATCGCCGTTCAGCGTGGGAAAGGCCGCGCCCACCTGCGCCTCCATCATCAGCGGCAGCCAGACGTCCGGCGGTCCGGCCAGGTCGAGTTCCAGGCTGCCAAACCCGGCCGGCGCGACGCCGACGATGGTGAAAGCGGTTTTGTCCAGCCGCACCGTGCGACCGACGAGTCCCGGATCAGAATTGAAGCGCTTTTGCCAGAGCCGGTAACTGACAATCGCGACCGGGTGGGTGCCCGGCGTCCGGTACTCTTCCGGCCGAAAATCGCGGCCGCGCGGGATGCGGACGCCGAGCGCAGAAAAGAAATTCTCCGTCACCAGCTTGGCTTCGAGCCGCGCCGGCGCGTCCCCGTCGCGCAACACAACGGTCGCATCGCGGAACGCCAGCAGGTGCGCGAACGACTGGGTCTGCTGTTGATACGCCAGGTAACCGAGGTGCGAGAACCCTTGGTCATTCCCGTCCAGGTTGCGGCGCAGGACGAGAAGGTGCTCCGCCTCCTGCACGCCGCGGGGCGACCGCCAGAATACGTCATTGAGCGCGCTGAAGAAGCCGATGCTGGCCCCGAGGCCGCCGGCGAACAGCAGCACCACGGCCAGCGAAAAGCCCGGGCTTTTGCGCAGGATTGCCGCGGCGGTCCGGAGATCCTGACCAGCGTCTCCCAACCAGGCCGCGCCGCCAGTCGGCGTTGCCGGCAACGGCAGAGCATTACTCTCACGATGCTCATTCATGGCCGGGCGGCACGACTTTTCCGGGCAAAACTGGAACTGCGATGGTCGGTTCTTGGCTGCATCGTTCCCGAAGCATGGGGTTAACTCCGCTTGTAGATAATCCCCCCAAAGAACCAACACAAGGGCGGTTCAGTTTCGTGGAGGCACCTCAAGACCACCGCCCAGGCTGACGTAAAGGAGGGCTCGAGAAAGTGGCTCCGACCAACTACTTTCCCATGGCCTTTGAGGCTCATTTCAGAGTTACCTGAGGATCGATCAATGATGAAAACAATCCCCCTGTTCTGCCTCCTCGTGGGCGGCCTTTATTCGCAACCGGCCGACCCAATACCCACGGTCTCGGCCGGACGGATCGAGCGATGGACCCAGTTTAAATCGCAGTATGTTTCCGCCAGGAACATCGACGTCTGGCTGCCTCCCGGCTATGATGGCAAGGACCGTTGTTCCGTGGTCTACATGCACGATGGCCAGATGCTGTTTGACGGAAGAATGACCTGGAACAAGAAGGCCTGGCACCTGGCAGAAACCGTCGCCGCGCTGATCCGCGAAGGAAAGATCCCAGACACGATCATCGTCGGCATCTGGTCCAGCCAGCAGAGACACAGCGAGTATTTCCCCGAGAAGGCTCTGGAATTCGTGCCGGAACCGATGCGGAGCAGGTTTGTGAAACTCGTGCTCAGTGGAAAACCCCAGGCCGACAACTATCTGCATTTCTTGGTCGAGGAATTAAAACCCGCGATTGATCGGACGTACGCGACCTTTCCGGACAGGGAGCATACGGCGATCATCGGATCGAGCATGGGCGGCATCATCTCGCTGTATACCATCTGCGAGTATCCCAAGATCTTTGGAGGGGCGGGTTGCCTCTCCACCCACTGGATGGGGACAATGGAGAAGAATGCGACCTTCCCGCTGGCCACATTCAACTACCTTCAAGGCCATCTGCCCGAGCCCAAAACACATCGGATCTATTTCGACCACGGCACGATGACTCTGGACGCCCTATACGCCGAATCCCAGGCGTTTGCCGACGTCCTTTTCAAGGAACAGGGCTACGGCGAGCAAAACTACCAGAGCCGAACCTTCCCAGGGGACGAACACACGGAAGACGCCTGGGGAAAGAGGGTCTCGATTCCGTTGGTTTTCCTGGCGAACCGCTGAAATCTCAGACGACGAGGTGTCGACAAGACCAAACGAATCAACTGGTGGCGGTCGGGCCCGGAGTTAACGGCGGCCCGAGGCTCGTCGCAGGCTGGGAGTGGCGCCGATCGGACACCGCCAGGCGGAGACGTGCGGTGAAGACGCGCCGTCAAAAGACGATCCAGGCCTCGAGGTAGAGAGTGTTGTTGTCCCGCGCGTTGCTCCCGGCGCCGTCGTAATTCGTCCGGGCGCCGTCAAACCGGTTGTAGACCGTGTATTGGAGCGACAACTTCACGTTGCTCTTGGGCCAGAAGGAGGGTCCGCCGCCCTTGTTGAACGGCAGGTAGCTCGCCTGCACGATGAAGCCGTCGCTGGTCGGAGACCCCACCTGGCTGTCGGAGTAAAGAATCGGGTCGTTGCTGCCGTCGATGAAGAAGTACTGGGCCGACACCCCGATCGTCTTGTCGTACAGGTAGCAGATCGTGGCCTTGGTGCTCGTCAGGTGATCCGCCGCGTTGCTGGTCGCCTGCAGCTGGTTGCTGGCATCCCAGTTCTCGTGCTCGTAGATCCAGCTCAACATCCCGGTCAGGTCATGCTTGCCGCTGGACCACTGGTATTGGGTGTCGAGGCCAAAGTCGCCGATCCGGTCCTTGCCGGCGCTCTGGTCGCGGCCCGGAAAGGTGTTGGACGCCATGCCGAACGTGCCGATTTCCCACCGCGCCGCGCCGTAGATCTTCTCCATCGCAAACCGCCAATAGGGCGCCATCCCGGTGATCTGGGTTTCTCCGGTCGGATCAACCCCAAGGGCGCTCTGGGTATGCGCTCCGAGGGTGCGGTAACCCCCGACATCGAAATAGAACGTGTCGTTGACAAAGGTATAGAGCCCGACTCCCCAGACCTGCCCGGCCGGGCCGCCCTCGATAAACGTGGAGGCGGCCGGCCCGGGCGCGAGGCCGGATCCGGAAAACGGGAAACCCCACGCCGGCGTGGTGTTCCACGGATCCTGCATCGTCGGATTGTTGTTCGCGTAAAGGCCGAAGATCGCGTCCTGTCCGCCGATGGTCCCGGTGTCGGCGTAGCGCAACTCCGTGTTATCCCAGGACCACGTCTTGGCGACGCCATCGTACGTCGTCTGGCTGAAGACGCCGATCTTGTTGATGAAGGACCCCACATCCTTGCCAAAGATGCTGTCGCCGAAGGGGCCGAACAGCCGCCCGGCGTAAAAGATGCTCGCCTGGGTCAGGGCGAAGTTGTTGTTGTCGCTGAATCCGGGCGCCGCCCCGCCGGCCTGGCCTTTCTGCGTTTCGGTGAATGATGGCTGGAGCATCACCGCCAGCGGCAGATAGCCGGGGGGGTTGTCCGCTTCCGCCGTGTAGCCGCTCAGCTTGAATTGGCGGCCGAACTGGTTGAGCAAGGGGAACTCGGTGTGGCAGGCGATGCACTGCATGTCCAACTGCCGCGCGAAGCTGGGCAGCGCCTGGCTCGCCGTCGGAGTTGCCAGCAGGGCGGCGGCAACGGCCAGTCCGCCGAGGCATGCGAGCGAGCGCCGGCGGACCATCCGGGGGGACGGCCGCTGATCGTGGGCGGATACAGTGGTCGGATCGTTTTGGGTTGGCGTGTTCATCGTGGTTCTTGCGGTGTTGAAAACTGAAATGCTCCCGGCGGGTCGTGGGTCTGGACAACGCTCCGGAGGCGGCTAGAATCCGAGATCCTCGCCCTTGGGTTTGAGGCTCATCAGATAGGCGGCGAGATCGTCCAGCTCGGTGTCCTGAATCATTCCGCCCCAGGCGGGCATGTAGAGCGGCGGCGGCGGACGCTTGGCATCCATCGCCGTGATCTCGCGCTGTCCCTTGGCAATGCGCGCCTTGAGTTCTTCCAAGGTGTAGCCATCGCTGACGTAGACCAGACCGGGCACCTGTTCGGCGGTCTTGGCGTTCGGATTGGGCACGCCGCCCTTCCCGTCGGCCCCGTGGCAGCCCAT
>CAVRNM010000276.1:0-22908 GCA_963722225.1 uncultured Verrucomicrobiae bacterium | reverse complement strand
CTGGTCGCCTTTGGTTCATTACGTATTGCTATCATGCTCCTGGCGTTTTTCGTCGCCACCGCCGGAATTGTCACCCGCATGGGGCTGGAAGGACGGCCACCGGTAACCAACCTTTATTCGTCCGCGCTGTTTGTCGGCTGGGTGGCGGTCGCGCTGTGCCTGGTGCTCGAGAAGGTCTATCGGAATGCCATTGGGGCGGCCGCCGGCGGCATGATCGGCTTTTGCACGCTGATCATCGCACATCATCTTTCGCAGTCGGGCGACACGATGGAAATGATGCGCGCCGTGCTGGATTCCAATTTCTGGCTGGCGACGCATGTGGTCACGATTGTGATCGGCTACGGCTCAACGTTTCTCGGGGGATTTCTGGCAATCATCTACATCTTCCGCGGGACGTTGACGAAATCGCTCACCAAAGACACGGCCGATGCCCTGACCCGGATGGTCTACGGCATCGTGTGCTTCGCCACGCTGTTCAGCCTCGTTGGCACGGTGCTCGGGGGAATCTGGGCCGACCAATCGTGGGGCCGCTTCTGGGGGTGGGATCCGAAGGAGAACGGCGCGCTCATCATTGTCCTCTGGAATGCGATCATCCTGCACTGCCGCTGGGGCGGGCTCGTCAAGCAGCGCGGATTGATGATCCTCGCGGTGTTTGGAAATGTCGTCACGAGCTGGAGCTGGTTTGGCGTCAACATGCTCGGGGTCGGCCTGCACTCCTACGGTTTCATGCAGTCCGCGTTTTACTGGTTGATCGCCTTCGTCGTCAGCCAGGTCCTGATCATCGGCCTGGCCGCGCTCCCGCTGGAAAAATGGCGGAGCTTCCAGTCGCAATCCGCCTGATCCGGGATCGTTCGGCAGGAATTGTGGGCGGGGTCGCCTGACCCCGCCGTCTAATTCGGACGTGAGGCGGGGTTCGGCGACCCCCAGGACTTTCGGGTTTGGCGCAGGGTTCCGATGAAGATCAGCGAGACTGGCCGTTCCTGTGGTCCGATCGGACCACAGGAACGGCCAATGGATTGGCACGCCAAACCCGAAAGCCCTACGTGACCCGCCCTACAGCGATCGGTCTCCAGAATCGGGAATGCGGTGGCGAACCACCTGCCTCGCTCTACCTTCACGCAACGCTCAACTGGCGCCGACGCCACAGCCAGGCGCCTCCAAAAAGCGCGCCCGCGAGCAGCAGCAACAGCCAGGGCGATCTCACCGCAACCGCGGCATCGATCGTTCCCATGAAATCCAGCGGGGCCGCATGCTGGACCGGCCCGAGATACCAGGCCATGATGTAAACGGCTTCAAACAGCTTGCGGCCGCCCGACCAGACGCCGCCCGCCAGGGCTAGTGACGGGATAAGGACCGCCCCGGCGCAGACGGCAACAACCGCCGAGAAATCGCCCGCGAGCAGCAAGCGCACGAGGATTCCCGAGGCGAGACTGCCCGCCACCAGGACCCCCGCGAGCCAAAGCGCCGGAAACTGCCGGCGCAGCGGCCGGGGGCTTGAAAACAGCAACTGATCCGTCCGGAACCGGCTCTCGCGCGTGCCCATCGCCGACCAGAGAAACACCGGCCACACCCAAAGCCACGGAAGGAGGTTGGCCCGCGCGAAAACAGGCTCCGGGACCACGGATCCAATCCAAAGACCGAGTGCCGCGAGGTGCCACCACCAGGGCAGCCCCTGCAGCATCAGCCGAAGCTCGGCCAGGAGCATCCGCCCGAAAACCGTTCGTCCCAGCACTGCCGCCAACGGACGCATCATGAGCTCCGGGAGCCTCGCCATGGTCCCGCCTCCCATGCGGTCCGCGAGACCCCGAAGCCGCGATGTTTTCATTGAGGCCCGCCCCGCCGCATCGAACCGGTCGAAGAAGAGCGCCGCGCCGAGAACCAGCCCAAGCGTGTAGGCCGCCGGAAGCAGCCGGAAGCCGATTCGCTCCGGAGTCCACCGCATGCCCTCCCACCGCACCGGGACCTCCTTGCCCTCCCCGCCCCCCGCCGTCCCGATGGAAAAGGTCCCGTTGTAATCGGCGACGGCCCTCCGGACATCGGACTGGATCTGGTCCATCGGCATTTTCATTCCGAGCACATCCGCCGAGAGACGCCCGGTCTCCATTGGCACGACGACCAGGGCCGTCCACGCAAAAAAGTACACGATATTGCCGAAGCCGTGCCGCAGCCCAGGAACGCTTTCGAAAAATACCGCGAGCGCTGCGACGAATAGCATCGCGGGAAGGCCGAGAAACAAAAAGGGCCCAAGGAGGGCGCCGAGGTCAAAGCCGCCCTCCTCCCGCCGCACCAATAGCAGGACGACGGCGGCGAGCGCCAGGACGGCCATGATCGCTCCCAAGACAACGAAATTGCTGAGCGTCTTCCCCAGGAGGTAGAGCACCTTGCTGAGCGGGGTGCCCGCCAGAATCTGCCCCACGCCGGTCCGGCGGTCCCGCTCCACCGCGCTCTTGACGACATAGAACCCGGCCAGAGAAACAAACGTGATGCCACAGAGCGCCATCATCATGCCCACCCAGGCGGAATTCCGCAGTCCCCGGTATCCCCCCAGGTGAACGCCCAAGGTACCCTCGCTCACGAGATAACCCAGATAGACGGTGGCGACGACCGTCACCAGGAAGCTGTAGCGGCGTGTCCGCTCCAACACATCGGCCCGGATCAGTTGATAAAGGGTAGCTCCGAACCTCATGGCGGAACCTCTCCCGGCGCGGTCACGGCCTGCAGGTACGCATCCTCCAGCGAAGGCGCAACCGGAGCCGCACCCGGTCCGGGGGCGGAGGCCGCCAGCACTCGGATCAGCACGCCGTTGTTCTTCCGGATGGTCCCGCTGACCCGGAATTGCGCGCGCGCCGCCGTCACCTCGCTGCTCGGAATCAGCCATTCCCACACCTGTCCTTGCGCCGCCTGCAGGAGTTCCTCGGGTGCCGCGTGCCGCACCAGCCGTCCCCGGACGATGATGGCGATATCGGTCGCCACCGCTTCCACGTCCGAGACGATATGGGTGGAAAGGACCACGATCCGCTGGCCCGATAAGTCGGACAGGAGATTGCGAAACCGGACACGTTCCTCGGGATCGAGACCAGCGGTCGGTTCGTCCACGATCAGCAGCCGCGGATCATTCAAGAGGGCCTGCGCGATGCCCACGCGCTGGCGCATGCCGCCCGAGAAACCGCCGAGCCGCTGGTGGCGCGCGTCGACGAGATTCACCGTCTGCAGCAACTCGTCAATGCGCCGTCGCGCCGTCGCGCCATCCAGTCCCTTCGCGGCGGCCAAGTATTCGAGAAACTCGATGGGCGTCAGGTTGGGATAGACCCCGAAATCCTGCGGGAGGTAGCCCAAGACCGAACGCAGCCCGTCGGGCGAGCAGACAATATCCGTGCCGTCCCATGTCACCGCGCCCTCGGTCGGCCGGGAGATCGTGGCCAGGATGCGCATGAGCGTGGACTTGCCGGCGCCGTTCGGACCGAGCAGGCCGACGACGCCGGGCCGGAGGGAAAGGGAGAATTCCCGCAGTCCCCAAACGCCTCCCCGGTACCGCTTGCTGACGTTGCGAATGACGAGTTCCATCGCGGCAAAGGCAGGTTCCGCGCTCGGGCCCGTCACTGCAAGAGTTCCGCAGCCGCCAGCCCGTGGCGGAGATTGTAGGATGAATGGAGGAAGGAACTGAAGCCGCCGATTTCCGCCACCGCCAGCACGGTGGTGAGGGCGGTCGGAAACACATCAGCCCGGGCGGCCGGCAGGCCCGGGATTTGCTGGCGCGACGCGAGCGCCCGGGCACCGACTTCGTCCAGCATGGCGCGAACCGCGCCCACCGAAATAACGGGGCTGGTCTCCGAGAACGGCACGCCGGACTTCTCTCCCAGAATGGCGCGGACCGTGGTCACCGTGCCGCCGGCAAACACCACACCGGCTTCGGCCGGCAACGAGAAACGAAAACCGCTCCTGGCGAACGTCTCCCGGCAGACCGCGGTAACCGCGCTGCGCTGACTCTCGCCGAACGGCACTTCCAGATCGCCGACATGGCGTTCCGCCAGCCGCACGCAGCCCAGGGGCAGGCTGAACGCCTGCTCCACCCGCCGGCCGCGGAAGACCAGGCATTCCAGGCTGCCGCCCCCAAGATCAAAGACATAGAAGTCCTGCCAACCGGCGAGCTGCGGGTCGGCCGTGAGACCGCGGCCGATCAGATTTGCCTCGTCTTCGCCGGAGAGTATCCGGAGTTCGCATCCGGTGGCAGCCCGGATGCGTTCCGCGAATTCGGTTCCGTTGGCGGCGTCGCGAACCGCGCTCGTGGCCACCAATACCGTGCGCTTGGGAGCGAACGCGGCGACTCCCTGCAAAAGCTCGCGAATGGCCGCCAGCCCGCGCTGCATCCCGTCCTCCGATAGCCGCGGCCGGGCCTGGCCGATGCCGGCACTGATGCGGGCATCGAGGGTCTCCATGAACCGGGACGAAATCCCGCCGCATTCGTCACGGATGGCGACCAGCGATTTGATCGAATTGCTGCCGATATCAATGACCGCGATGGAGGGAACAGTACCCACGGAGCATCAAAGCACACCGAGTTCAGCCAGCGATCAAGCTTCGTCTGTGTTCCGAGTCATTCCCCGGCAGGGCCAACACATGTTCCTCCGCCGTAGGGGCGCAGTCTTGCTGCGTCCCTCCTTGGGCGCGACAAGATCGCGCCCCTACGGGAGGAAATCGAACGTTCCATCCGAGAATGAATCTGCCCTGCATTCCCCGCTTACAGCACGAAGCCGGCCGGAGCAATGACCACCACGAATTCGCCTTTCCGGCTGGTCTTGGCCAGGCGGGCGCAGACCTCCCCGGCCGGTCCGACCAGGAAGGCTTCGTGGAGTTTGGTGACTTCCCTGGCGACGCAGAGGACGCGGTCCGCGCCCAGCGTGGCGACGATTTCATCGACGAATTTGTCGATGCGGTGGCAGCTTTCGAAGAAGACGAGCGTATAGGGAAACTCACGGTGGCGCTCGAGAAAGGCGCTCCGGGCCGCCGACCGGGGCGGCAGGAAGCCGGCGAACAGAAAGGCGTTGGTGGGAAGCCCGGAAGCGCTGAGCACGGTGGTGACAGCGTTGGCGCCGGGCACCGGCACCACGGGCAGGCCGCGGCGGCGGCACGCCCGGACGACGCGGAATCCGGGATCGCTCAAGCCCGGAGTGCCCGCGTCGGTCACCACGGCGATTGACTTACCCTCAGCCAGCAACCCGACGAGGCGCTCCGCCGCTTCAATCTCGTTGTGCTCGTGATAGGCGATCAATTCGCGGCGGAGGCCGAGCCGGGCCACCATCGCCCCCGTCGTCCGCGTATCCTCACAGGCCACGAGATCCACCGCGCCGAGAAGGGCGCGAGCGCGCGCCGTCAGATCGGCGAGGTTGCCGATCGGTGTCGCGACCACGTAGAGGTGGCCGGACTGGGGGACGAGAGATCCGTTGTCCATTGGGCGAGGCGAGGCCGGGGTTGGCGGGCGTTAGAAATCCAGGCTGGTAATCGCCGGATTCTGGCGCGAATACTTCCCCCGGCGAGAGAAACCATCGAAAAAAAGGATCCGGCCGCGAAGCCGGATCCTTGCCATCGGGAAAAACGCGGCGGGTCAATTACCAGTCATGCCGGGGATTCTCCCCTCCCAATCCGCCGGGCGCGCCCATGGAATGCTCGAATCGGTTTTCGGCGCCACGCAGCCGGCAAAGAGCGCCCCGAGGGCCAGGGCAAGCAATGCGAAGAGCAGAGGTTTCTTGGCGGCATTCATAAGCAGAGATTACCAGACGGCACAATCAATGTGCAACAAGTTATGTTGGGGGTTTCGGCGAAAACTATCATGACGCCGCCTGGTGAGGCAAAGTTCCAACCGGCCGCAGATTTGTTTATGCCTGCAGCGACATTCCGCTTTGAGACCGGGCGGGATCTTATTGTCGGGCTGGGTCGCCTGCCCTGAGCCGTTTCGACAAGCTCAAGGCCCCGAGCATGTCGAGGGGGGCTTGTCGAACGGGCCGAACCCCGCCGCGTTCGATCAAACGGCGGGGTACGGCGACCCCGCCCTACATCGGACTTCGCAGTTTCCCTCAGGCGGTATAGGTGTAAGTTGATTCCCACCAAGGCGATTTAGGACTCTTCGTCACTTTGGTTTCCGGGTTGGCAGCAAGATGCTGGAGCACCTTGAACGCCAGTTCCGCTTGTTCCGGAACGCCAATCTGGGCCACCAGCGATTCCACGGTGAAGGCGGTTCCGGGTGCGAGGCGCAATGCTTCCGTCAACCTGAGCTTGAGCGCGATCACGCTTCCGGCCGCCTTCTTGCCGGCCTCGACCCCCGGCTGGTGGTAGGCATTGATGCCTATGAGCGAGGCATACAGTCCGACGACGCGTTCGTAGAGTGCGATCAGCATGCCCAGAGTGCGGGGTGAGACCTCCGGAATCGTCAGCGTGACGGAGCACCGGTTCTTCTCGCTGAGCGCATCACGGGTGCCGAGCAGAAACCCCTGTAGGTAGTCGCCGCTGGTCAGCCCGCCGCCCTCGACCTCGAGGCTGGCGCCGGAGCGGTCGCGCAGGACCTCGATGAACGTGACGAAGAAGTTGTTCACCCCCTCGCGCAGCTGCTGCACGTATGCATGCTGGTCGGTGGAGCCCTTATTGCCGTAGACGGCGATGCCCTGGTTGACGGCGCGGCCCTGGAGATCGAGTTCCTTGCCCAGCGATTCCATGATGAGCTGCTGCAGGTAACGCGAGAAGAGCAAGAGGCGGTCCTTGTACGGCAGCACCACCATGTCGCGCGAACCGCGGCCGTCGGTCGCCCAATACCACGTCGCGGCCAGCAGTGCGGCCGGATTCTCATGGAGCGAGGAAACGCGGGTGGCCCGGTCCATCGCCGCAGCTCCGGCGAGCAATTGATCGATCTTGATGCCCTGCAGCGCGGCGGGCAATAGACCCACGACGCAGAGTTCGGACGTGCGACCGCCGATCCAATCCCACATGGGGAACTGCGCGAGCCAGCCCTCCTTTCCGGCGGTCTGGTCGAGCTTGGAACCGGCGCCGGTCACGGCGACAAAATGCCTCGGGTAATCGAGCCCGGCCGCCTTGAGTGCGGCGGCGGCTTCCAGCATGCCGTTGCGCGTTTCGACGGTGCCGCCGGATTTCGAGATCACGACGACGAGCGTCCGGCGGAGCTGGCTGCCGATCTGCTTGAGCACGAGATCCATGCCATCCGGGTCGGTGTTGTCGAAGAAGTGGACGCGCATCCGGTCGCGGCCGCTCTTGAGCCGGCCCAACGCCTGGCTGACCAACTCGGGGCCCAGCGCGGATCCGCCAATCCCGATGACAAGCAACTCGCGGAACTTCCCGGCGGGGCCGGCGATCTCGCCTTTGTGCACCCTGGCGGCGAAGGCCTTGACGGCCGCGAGCGTCGAAGTGATGGCTTCGGATATCTCCGGGGTCGGGGCCAAATGCGGCGCGCGCAGCCAGTAATGGCCAACCATGCGGTTCTCGTCGGGATTGGCGATGGCGCCCTTTTCCAGGGCGGCCATGGCGGCGAACGCCTCCGCGAACTTTGGCTCCATCGAGGGGAGGAAGTCATCCGGAAACGGCATGCGGCTCAGATCGAGCGACAGCCCAAGCGCGGGATAGTGGTGACAGTGCTGTTGGAAACGGGACCAGGACATGGGAAAGAAGGGAGTCTGGAGAAAGGAGAAGGGAGACTGGAAACAGGAAACCGGAGGCCGGAAGCAGGAGAAAGGAAAAAAATTGGAAGAAAGACGGAAGCAGGCCGGAAGGCGTGTGACCGCGGCGGCCGGCGGGCCGATTCGAGGAAGGAGACGAGTAACAAAGTCAGGCCGCAGGATAAAGTCAAAGGTGGCCACGCGCCGCCCGCGCCAATCCTTCAGGTTGCACCGGCCCTCGCGCTGCCGCAGTATTCCCGCCCGGGTCGTCAGCCAGGCCGGATCTTCATGTCATCTCAATCTCTGCAATATCTGAGTGCCAGCGCCTTCTCCGCTTTCCGGCGTCTCCTGGCGGGCGGGCGGGCGTGGATCCAGGCCCGACCGCGTCTGGCGGCGTGGTTCTATCCGCGGGTGGGGCGCGCTCCGAGGGCGGATTACCGCCACCACAACCGCCGCATGTTCGCGGGCTTTCACGAGCAGGAGCGGATGCTGGCCGATCAAACCCGCATGGCCTTCTACCACGCCGCCATTGCCCGCCACATCAAGCCCGGCGATCGCGTCGTGGATCTCGGGACCGGCACCGGCATTCTGGCCGCGTGGGCGGCCCAACGCGGGGCCGCGCACGTCTACGCCATTGATCACTCCGATATCCTGCACTACGCCCGCCGGGTGGCGGCAGCCAATCAGATCGAGAACGTCGAGTTCCGCGCGATCCACAGCACCGGGTTCACCGTCGACGAGCCCGTCGACGTCATCCTGCACGAGCAGATGGGTGACGGATTGTTCGATGAGGGGATGGTGGCGAACGTCACCGATCTGCGCGACCGGCTGCTCAAACCGGGCGGCCTGATCCTGCCGAGCCTTTTCGAGCTCTACTGCGAGCCGATCAAGGTGAACGACGCCCGCCTCGTCCCGTTCATCTGGGAGCTCGACGTGCACGGCTACGACTACTCGTGTCTTGAGCGGGACCGACCGCAGGGACCGGGCTATTACCATCTCGTCAGCAGCGACCGGCAGCTCATCGACCATTTTCTGGGCGAGCCGGAGCCGGTGCTGTCGATCGACTTGCACACGCTCAAGGAGGCGGACCTGCCGCATGAAATCACGTTCACGCGCACGGTGGTGAACGCCGGCCGCCTGGACGGCTTGGCGGTCTACTTTCGAGCGCGGGTGGACGAAGACCTCTCGCTCAGCACCAGCCCGTTGGATCCGCAGCGGGCGCCGCACTGGGGGTTCCGGATTCTGCGCACCGGGCGGGACGAATTCGCCGCCGGCGATGAGATCGAAGTCCGGCTCACGATCGGCCGCTGGCCCGATCTGGATTCGTGGCGCTGGAGCCACGTCAAGCGCGCTTCCGCCAAATCGCGGCCCGGCCCGCCGGGGAATTCCGTTATCGCCTGAGCAATTCCTCGGCATGCGCCAGGGCGCTCTTCGCGCTGCGATCGCCCAGCATCCGGGCCAGTTCGCTGATCCGCGCCTTCCGATCATCGTGGATGGGCGCAATCGCGACCACCGTCCGGTCGTCCGTCTGCTGCTTCGTCACCACGAGATGATGCGCCGCGTGCGCCGCGACCTGCGGAAGATGGGTCACGCACAGCACCTGGTGTTTTTCGCCGACCCCCGCCAGCCTCTCTCCGACCACGCCGCCGATCTCTCCGCCCACATTGGCATCCACCTCGTCGAACACGAGCACTGGAATGTCGTCGAGATCCGCGAGAATGGTCTTCAACGCCAGCATCACGCGCGCAAGCTCGCCGCTGGAAGCAATGCGGCCCAGCGGCAGGAGCGCCTCGCCGGCATTCGGTGAAAACAGGAATTCGCAGGCGCAGTCGCCGGCCGGCCCCAGGTCCGGCAGAGTGGTCAGGCGAACCTGGAGGTCGGACTTCTGGAAGCCGAGCGGACCGATGGCCTTCGCTCCCGCCTTGGCTAGTTCGCGCGCCGCCTTCTCGCGCCCGAGCCGCAGCGACTCGGCGCGACCCCGGGCCGTTTTCTCCGCCTCCGCCACCTGTTGGTCGAGGCGGACCAGGGCGCCCGCCAGATCGCCTTGCACGGCCAGACGGCGCCGGATCTCCTCGCGCGCCGACCGCACGGCGCTCACGTCGCCGCCGTGGCGCCGCTTCAGCTCCAGCCACGCGTTCATCCGCGCCTGCAACTGCTCGGCCTGCGCGGGCTCGAACACGAGATTCTGGCCGAGACCCGCCAACTCGGCCCCGAGGTCCGCCAGTTCCACCGAGACGGAGGACAGACGGTCGGCCAAGACCTTGCTCGCCGGGTCCAGCGCCTCCAATTGACGCGCCTCGCGGACGAGTTGCGCCACACGCCCGAGCGCGCCCTCGTCACCGCTGATCCCGGCCACCAAGGTCTGGGACAGCTCGATCAGTTCCTGCGCCCTGCTCAGGCGCTGAAAATCCCGCTCCAACGCCCCGATCGCCTCCGAGGTCAGCTCCAGCTGGTCCATCTTCTCCAGCTGGTTCTCGAGAAACTGGACCTGTCCGGCCGGCAGCTGCGTTTCCGCCGCGAGCTTCGCCCGGTCTGCCTCCAAGGCGCGCCAGGCCCGGTAGGACTCCTGGTATTCGGCGAGCCGGACGGATGTGCGTCCGAAGAGATCGAGCAGCTCCAGCTGGGCCGCTTCCTTCAGGAGCCGCCGGGGCTCGCCCGGTCCGTGGAAATCGATCCATTGCTCGCCCAGCGACTGCAGGGCAGCGAGTGTGGCCATGCCTCCGTTGACCGTGATCCGCGGCGCCTTGTCCCTCGCCAAGCTTCGCTTGAGGATCAGCAAGCCGTCCTCGCAGACCGGGAGATCCAGCGAGGCCAGCACGGCATCGACCTTGCGCGAGTCGGCGAAGAAAAGCGCCGCCTCGACCTCACAGGCCGCCGCCCCCTGGCGGATCACAGTCTTCTCCGCGCGGGAACCGGCCAGCAGGCTGAGCGCCCCCAGCAGGATGCTCTTGCCCGCGCCGGTCTCGCCTGTCACCGCAGTGAATCCGCGCTCAAAATCGAGCGTGACCTCATCCAGCAGGGCGAGATTGCGGATGCGAAGCGACTGAAGCATGGGGGAAAGACAGTTCACGAATGGAGACGATCCCGGCCAAACACAAGACGATCGGCCCCCGGATCATTTCCGCCACCGCGGCCCGGGGAGCCGGCGGAGAACCGCCGGTCACACGGTCTTGGTCTGCCCGCCGTCCGCATCGATCAAGGCGCCGTGGAGGTATCGTCCGCGGGACGACGTGACAAAGGAGACGAGATGCGCAATGTCCGCTGGTTCGCCAATCCGGACGATGTCCCCCTCGACCAAGATGTTTTTCTCCGCCTGATCGAGACTCTCCCCGAGCTCGGCCGCGCGACGTTGGAGACGCGCCGTGAACCGGTCCGTGCGAACATGCCCCGGATTAATGGCGTTGACCTGGACCCCGTCCCGCACGCCGACATCCGCGAGCGCCTTCGTGAACGACAGGAGGGCGCCATTCACCGCGCCGCCAACCGAAAAATCAGCGCCCGGCGTCCGGCCGCCCACGCCCGCGATGTTGACGATCGTTCCGCGGCTTTGCTTCAGCTGCGGCCAGGCCGCGCGGGCCAGCCGGACGGTCCCATGCAGCTTGAGCGCAAATCCATCGCTCCAGTCTTCATCCGTCAGCGCGAGAAAATCGCCGCGCTTCGTCGCGCCGGCGTTGTTCACCAGGATATCGATGGCCCCGAACGCCGCGACCGTCGCCGCCACCACCTGCGCCGCGGCCGCCGGCAACCGCAGGTCGATCGCGCAGATGCCGGCGCGCCGGCCAAATCCTCGGATCTCGGCAGCGACCGCCTCCAGGAGGACCTGGTCGCGGGCCGTCACCATCACGTCGGCCCCATCACTCGCCAGCTGGAGGGCGATCGCCCTTCCGATGCCACGGCTCCCGCCCGTGACCAAAGCGATCTTCCCTGAATGCGGTGTCGATTCTGCCGGAATTTGATTGGCCATGCGTCATGGCTACCCAACGGGCTTCAGTACTCCAGCGGATTCTTGCCCGCCTGGATTACGAGGGAGGGACGCCCCCCCGCCGGATCGCCCACCCCTCCGCCGCGTGGGCGCCGCGACTCCAGAATCGAGCGGGCGAGGCGGCGCCGGACCTCGATTCATCCGGGCTCAGGGAGTTTTCTTCGGGCCGGCAGGACTTTGAGCCGCCGTCTTGACCAGCAGATTGTGCCACTGGCTTCGGTCGATGTGCTCCAGGGTTCCACCAAGATGGATCGGTTGGCTGAGCCTCGCGTAGCCGAGGCTATCTTTATCAGTGGAAAGCAGACCGGCCTTCGCCAGGTGCCTGGCGACCCGGCCGCGCGCCCAGAACTGAAGATCCACGCTGAGCGGCTGGGATCGGAGGGACAGTCCATTCACATAGGTGATCTGCCCGGATCCCGTGAGGCGCTCGTCCCCGGCGGTCATTGCGATCTTCATCAGGTGGATCGTGCGGTCAGGTCCCCGGACGGCCGTCAGCGTCACCTCGTCAATGCCGATCTCGGACACATCGTTGAGGAACGCGATCACCGCCTCGGCGGTCGGACCGACCGATTTCTTGCCGAAGTTTCCCGTGTCCTCGACTCCGAAAAATGACCCGACGCCGGAGCCCATTCTCCCCAGAGTGTCCGAAACCGATGAGGCTTTTTCCGGGGGAAACGCCTCGTCCACGTCGGTCTTGAGCACCCGCACGATCCCGGCCGAGCTGGTCAGCCGGAACTCTTCCTGCGTCCGGCCGGCAAGATCATCCAAGTTGATCCCGTTCCCGGTCACCGTGCCGGCAATGGTGAATAGACCTTCGATGGGCGGCTCCCCGCCGGACTTCGGAACGGGGAAAAGGGGTGCTGCGTCAACCCGATCGAGCGAGGCCGTCACCTTGAGGCTGTACGGGAATTCGGCGGCGGCATCGAACGCAATGGATCCTTCTACATTGGTGAATCGCTGGCCGGTGAGCCCGCCATGCCCTCCCTCCAGGCGAATGGAGCCGTGGCCGAGTTGGAAGGCGCCCCCGACATCATCGAACGCCATTTCCCCTGCTTTCAACCGGACAAAGGCCACGGCGATGTTCCCCGTCCAGTCACCCCAGAACGGGATCCGGTCCCGAACCCGGGCCGGCGTCTCCGGTCCGGCGGTCGCCGCCGCGGTCGCGCCTCCGGCTTCCGCCAAAGTGGCGGCCACCAGGCGCAGCTGTTCAAGGACGACTTCCTTTCCGGTCAGTTTCACGTAGAGGCGAGTCCCCGCCTCGTCACGGATCGACGTTCCCTCGACCGACAGATCCGATGCGGTCGGCCCGAGCGCAATTTTGACCGGGGCCAGGAACGAGATTCTTCCGGTTTCGTCCACCTCCGCATGCAGGCTGGCAGTGATCGCATGGTGCTCGTCGCGCCCGATGACCGAAAGTTTGCCGTCCAATTCCGTCGAGCCTCCCACCTTTGCGGAAAAATCTCCCGAGGCCGACCGGCCTTGGATCCAGCTGAGATCCGGAACCACGGCCCCGGACGCCAAGGCCTGGACATCAGCGTTCCACGTTCCCGCGATCGCGACCGGCTGGTCCGGCTCGGCCGGCTGCGATGCCTTGCCGTCGAATGTCGCCACGCGGCGGCCGCCGCTGTTGATCACCAACGGAGCGGCCTGGATTTGCCATCCCGCGGAGCCATATTCGGCCAGCACAGAAAGCGACAGGTCCAGATTGCGGCCGATGGTCTTGTCCGCACGCTGTACGGAAACGCCGGCTGCGATGACGGGCGCCTTTGAACGCAGGGCGAACCCTCCCGTCGCCGCCCGGACCACGAATGCCCCGGCCGCATCGCCGCCGGACAATGCGAACCCGCTCGTGGAATCAGTCAGCCAGGCGAGCGGGAAGCCGCGCAACGAGACGTCCGCCCAGTCGCCCACCGGATCCAACGGCTTCAGCTCGCCAGTGTGTTCATTGATATCGAAGGACTGAAGCGAACGCACGACGGCCGCCGCGCCGGCTCCGGCCAGGGAAGTGTCCAGGCGATCCACCCGGACCGACTGCCCGGTACGGATCGCGTCGAAGTCGGCGTCCAGCGTCACTGCCCCGAGGCGCTCCAGCGAGGGCGCCAGGACGCCCAAGTGGCTGATCGAGCCTCCTAGGCGACCCAGCGCATGCACCTGCGCGAGAGCCAGGTCGCAATCAAACCGGCCATCCCCGGTCGCCGTGAATCGTGGCAGCGGACGATTCGGCGCGAACAGAGCAACATCGGAATCCTGCACATCAAGTTTCCAAGTGCCCGCCAGTTGGCTCGCTCCCTCAGGGACCCGGGCCACGACGGTCGCCAAATGCTGGCTGCCGCGATTTAGTTCCAGCGAGAAAGTCTCCTCGCGGGCGTCAAGGTCCGCCGCAACATCTGCAGAAAATGTGAGACCCTCCGGAACCAGCCCGCCTTTGGTCGAAAGGTCGGCCTTGACCTCAAGGCGATGGAAAGTCCGCGGCGATTTCATGGCCACCGCGATCTGGCCATGGCCGGCCAGCGCGACCATGGAAGCTCCTGCGTCGATAAAATCGCCCGAGGCATCGATCGCGAAGGTTCCTTCGCGTCCCACGGCCATTCCGCCGCCCTTGACGATCACGTGCACCCTGACCGGCTCACTTCCCGCAGCCGGAGCGACCAGAACATCGCCCTCCAGGTCAACCCCGTCTAAGGACACATCACAGGGCAGCGCCCATCGGCTCAAAGTCCCGCAGAGCAGGCGGGCGACGTCCTGGGCCGACACGGATTTCGCCGGAGGAGGCGCTCCCTGCCCTTCTGCCTCCGCCGGTGCTGATTCGGCGGGCCCCCATGCCTTTTTAGCACGAGCTTGGCGCAGATCGAGCGTCCAGCCTATTGCCACCAGCCTCCGCACCAGAAACCGCCGGTCCAATAATGCGGCCGCAAGAGGAAGCTCGGCCTTGAGCGAAGGCACTTTGAGATCCGCGCCGTCGATCTTCAGCTGCAGCTCAGCGACGTCGATTTTCCCAAAGCCCGCCCAGAATGATCCCAGGGTACCCTGAAGGGCCGGCTGACGGGCCAACACGCTTTGCGCAATCCAGGTTTGCACGACGGGCGCAAACGCCACCGCGGCAAAAAGCGCGACCAGCGCGATGACCAGCACCAAGCAGTTCAGAAGAAGGCGAAGGAATTTCACTCGATGGGTCCACCGATGAGACGCCCCGCGGCAGCCGGGGTTTCATTGGACCAAGCCCGCATCTTTCAAAGTACCTGATGGTTGTCACGGTCGTTCTCATGCTCCGTCCCCAAAGTACCCGCCTTTTCCCGAAAATGGGACGGAACTGTTCCGAAGACGGGCAAATCTGGGCGAGCCGAATGTCCTGCAATAGAATTTTAGTCTGATATCCAATGACTTATGAACAACCAGACCGGCTGGCACAGCGCATGCAAACAACACCATTGGAAGAAGAATGGCATCCTCGATCAGCCTGCGCCCTCCTCCCGCGATCCGCCCATTGCCCAGCCGAATCTCCCTCATGATCACACTCCGCAGCATCAACCGCGTCTACCCGCTGAAAGGCGGGCCGTTTTACGCGCTCCGCAATATCGTCCTCGAGATCAGCGAAGGCGAATTCGTCTCCATCATGGGCCCCTCCGGTTCGGGGAAATCGACCCTTCTGCACGTCCTCGGACTGCACGACAGCGCCTGGGACGGCGAATACTGGTTCGGCGGAGAACCGGTGCACAAGATGGACAAGAAAAAGCGGTTCGATCTCCAGAAGAAGAACATCGGTTTCATTTTTCAAAGCTATCACCTGCTCGATGATCTCACGGTCTACGAGAACCTGGAAATCCCGCTGAGTTATCGCGACGTGCCCAAGAAGCAGCGGGAGAGCATCGTTTGCGACACACTCGACCGGTTCCACATTGTCGCGAAAAAGGACCTTTATCCCAACCAGCTTTCCGGCGGCCAGCAGCAGCTCGTGGGCGTGGCGCGCGCGCTCGTGGCCAAGCCCCGGCTGATCCTGGCCGACGAGCCCACCGGCAATCTCCATTCCGACCAGGGTCGCGAAATCATGGAGCTCTTCAAGCGGCTCAACCAGGAGGATGGGGTCACGATCGTCCAGGTGACGCATTCCAACGACAATGCCGCGTTCGGTTCGCGCATCGTGCGCCTCGCCGACGGCATGATCCTGAAGTGATCTTCGGTTTTTGTTTTTCGATTGCCGATTTCAGATGAATCTATCCTCCGCTTCTTTCCGTGCCGGCCGCCGGCTGCGCCCTCAAGTCGGACGTTTCCGACGTTCTTTCCGATGGGCGCTGGCCGCCTCATCGGCTGCACTTGCGACCGGGCTGGTGGCGCAGGACGCGCCCGCGCACCTGTCGATGGACGACGCGATTCGCCTCGCCCTGGCCAGCAACCGCAGCATCAAGGTCGAGGCCTTTGCCCGCGGCGTCGGCAGGG
This sequence comes from uncultured Verrucomicrobiae bacterium, assembly GCA_963722225.1. GTDB lineage: Bacteria > Verrucomicrobiota > Verrucomicrobiia > Opitutales > Opitutaceae > Fen-1467. The sequence goes on along the minus strand of CAVRNM010000276.1, from coordinate 6,834 downwards.
CCAACGTACTTGCGGCGTACGGAGCTTTTGATCCGGCAATCACTTTCAACCGGAGCTACAGCGAGTATCTCAACCCTTCGTTGCCCTCGACCAACAACGGATTCCTCCCGCCCGGCGATCTTGTTCAAGTCGACAATTACAGCCTCTCGCTGAACGGGATTCTGCCGTGGGGGACCCTATATTCGCTCGGCGGCACGTCGGTCAACCAGCGGGGAGCCTACAATGGGTTCACCAACAATTTCCTGACCACCGGCGGCTTGTCGATCACGCAACCCTTGCTGCGCGGCTTCGGTTTCGCCGGCAGTGCAGCCAATCTCGGCCTGCGGGTGGCGAAGGCGAACCGGTCCATTTCCGACTGGCAATACCGGCAGACGGTCATCGACACGATCACGAACGTCATCGTGGCTTATAGTAATCTCGACGCCGCGAACGCTTATTTGCGAACGGACCAGCGTTCCCTGGACCTGGTCAACGCCTTGGTCGCCGAAAACGAAAAGCGCTTCAAGGTCGGAAGCATGTCGGAGAACGACGTCGTCTCGGCGCGAGCCCGGGCCTCCTTCCGCGAACAGGCCATTCTGACGGATGCCCAAGCTGTTCGCAACGCCGACAATCAACTCCGGCAGTTGCTCGGCGAACATTCTTTCTCAAATGAGGGACCGCTGCTCGCCATCGACGAAGTCGAGCCGCCAGCACTGACGCTGAATCTCGCCGAGGATCTGAAGAAAAGCTACGGATTGCGTCCCGATTTCCAGCAGGCGCGGTTCGGCCTCGACGCCAGCCGCTACCGGGAGGTTAATGCCCGCAATCAGGTTCTTCCGCAGCTCGATTTCGTCGGAAACTTTGGGTACACGGGATACGACCAGTCTTTCGCCGCGAGCCGCAGCATGGTCACCAACCAGGATAACCGGGGGTATTCCGCCGGCATGGTCGTCAGCATTCCGCTGACGTTTGCCCAGAGCCGGGGCAACGCGCGGGCCGCCAAGCTCCAGCGGAAGCACGACGAGGAGAACCTCGAACTCCTCAAAGAACAGATCGCCCTGAGCGTCACGGAAGCGGCAGGCCAGGTCGAGACGACCCGGAAAAGCGTCGCGGCTGCCAAAGCCGCCCTCGATCTCGCCCGGCAGACCGCCGACGCCGAACTGAAGAAACTCCGGGCCGGTGCGAGCAACACGATCTCTGTTCTGATAAACCAGGACCAGCTCGCCCAGGCGGAAGCCGGCTATTACCAGGCTCTCGCCAACGAGCGCAACGCGGTCGCGCTCTACGACCACGAGATCGGCACCACGCTGGCGCGCAACCATATCACGCTGGCGGACAAGTGAAGGTGAAAGTGAAGGTGAGAGTGAAAGTGAGGTGAGAGGATGACACACGCGCTGAGGAGCGACCAGACCTAGCGAACTTTTCCACGGCAGGCTCACTTGATCCCGAAAGGCACAATCTTCACCCTCACTCTCACCTTCACCCTCACCTTCACTTTCACTTCTCATGCTCTCCGACCTCCGCTACGCCCTGCGGCAGCTTCTCAAGTCACCCGGTTTCACCGCCGTCGTGGTGCTGTCGCTCGCCCTGGGAATCGGAGCCACCACCACGGTGCTCTGCTGGCTGCAGAGCCTCGTGCTGCATCCCCTGCCGGGCGTGACCGAGCAGGAGAGAATGGTCGTCCTCGTCTCGAACTATGGCGGAGGGTGCGCCTCCATTCCCGATCTGCAGGACTTCGGCAAACACCATGAGGTCTTCGCCGGCACCGAGGCTTCGATGCCCACGGCCGCCTGCCTCACGGTCGACAACCAACCGGAGTGGATCCAGGCCCAGATCGTCACCGCGAACTCCTTTGAACTGCTCGGCGTCAAGCCGATCCTCGGCCGTACCTTCCTGCCGGACGAGGACCAGAAGCCCGGGGGAAATCCCGTGCTCGTCATCGGCGAGAACCTCTGGCGGCGGCGCTTCGGCGGGGATCCCTCCATCCTCGGCCGGGTCGTCGACCTGAACCGCCACAGTTTCACCATCGTCGGCGTGGTGCCGGCTGCGTATCACGGCTCGCAGCCACCCATGATCTTCGATGTCTGGGCCCCCGCGGCCATGATCTGGGAGGTTCGCAACCAGGGCACCTATTTTCTGACCGCGCGCGACTGCCGCGGCTGGCTTAACCTCGCGCGTCTTCAGCCCGGAGTGAGCATTGAACAGGCGCGGGCGGCGGTGGCGCTGCTTGACGCGCAGTTCACCCGGGCGTACCCGAAGACGAACACGGGCACCCATCATCGCGTCGTCCCGCTCTCCCAGTGTCCCTGGAGCGCGGGCCCGATCATGGGCCCGGCACTCACGCTGCTGCTGGCCGTCAGCCTGGGAGTGCAGCTGATCGTCGCGGCCAATGTTGCCAATCTGCTGCTCGCCCGCGCGATCAGCCGCCAGAAGGAGATCGCGATCCGTTTGGCGGCCGGCGCCAGCCGCGCCCGGCTGATCCGGCAGCTTCTGACCGAGAGCGTCCTCCTCGCGCTGCTCGGCGGCGTCGTTGGCGTGCTGTTCGCCAGCTGGGCGGTGGACTCATTGCCGCTGTTCCTGCCGGCCTGGCTGGCTGCCCGGAGCCACCTGGTGTTCTCGCTGGATGCGGCGACACTGGGGTTCGCATTGCTGCTTACGCTGGCCACCGGCGTGGCGTTCGGAGTCTTCCCTGCCCTCCAGGCCTCGCGACCCGACCTTTATGCGGTTCTGAAGGAAGGCGGTCGCTCGAGTCAGGGCGGGGCGGCGCACCACCGGCTGCGCAGCAGCCTCGTCGTGGCAGAGGTGGCGGTCGCCATGGTGCTGCTGATCGGCGCCGGACTTTGCATCAAGGGACTGCGGCACGCGCGGCAGATCGACACCGGCTTCAGCGCCGACCACGTGCTGATTGCCGGACTCCAGATTGGAATGAACGGCTACGACCAGGAAACGGGCAAGGGTTTCTACCGCCAGGCGCGGCAGCGCCTCGCCGCACTGCCCGGCGTCGAGGAAGCCGCGCTGGCCAGCTGGTTTCCGCTCGGTCTTGCCGGCTGCAAGGGCTGGGATGCGACGGTCGAAGGCTATCAAGCCCCGGAAGGCGAAGACACCACCTACGAATTTGCCATCGTCTCCCCGCGTTATTTTGCCGCGATGCGCATCCCCCTGCTGGTTGGGCGCGATTTCACGGACCAGGACGACGCCAAGGCGGCACCGGTCGCCATCGTCAATGAGGCGTTCGCCCACAGGTTTTGGCCCGGTCAGGATCCAATCGGCCGCCGGTTCAGGACCGGGGGCACGTGGCGGACGGTCATCGGCCTGGCCAGGCAGGGAAAATACAACCGGCTCGCCGAGGGTTCCTGGTGTTTCTTCTACCTTCCGTATCAGCAGGGCGTGCCCGATTTGGATCTGAATCTCTGCGTTCGCACGATCGGCGATCCGGCGGGTTTCGCGAACACGCTGCGGCAGACCGTGCGCGACCTTGATCCCCGCGTCGAGCTGCTGGATACCATGCCGCTGGCGGCGCATTCCGGGATGGTGCTGTTCCCGCAGCGCATGGCGTCGAGCGTCCTGGTTCTGCTCGGCCTCGTTGCGCTCGTTCTTTCCGCCATGGGCGTGTACGCGGTGATGGCCTATGCGGTCAGCCAGCGCACGCAGGAGTTCGGATTGCGGATGGCCCTCGGCGCCACCCCCCGCGACGTCCTGCGCCTCGTCGTCGGCAAGGGTTTGCTCGTGGCGGCGGCCGGCCTGGCGGTCGGTCTGCTGCTATCGCTTGCCGTCACGCGGTTGCTGGCCGGGTTTCTCTATGGAGTGAGTCCGTTCGATCTGCTCACCTTCGCCGGCGTGCCCCTCGTGCTCATGCTCATCGCCCTGCTCGCCTGCTACCTGCCCGCCCGCCGCGCGACCAAGGCTGATCCCATGACCGCGCTGCGCGCGGAGTGAACCAGCAGTAGCAAGCATCGAGCAGCAAGGAGCGAGTAGCGAAGCCCATCCTCCATCAACCTCAGCCGCCGGCCAGCTTCTACCCACTACTCGCTACCCCCAACATCCCACATTCCGCCCCTTCCACTTTCACGTCCACTCTCACCCTCACTCTCACTTTCACGTCCACTTTCACATCCACTCTCACTTTCACTCTCACTTTCACTTCCTATGTTCGCCGACCTCACGTACGCCCTTCGGCAGTTCGCCAAGTCGCCCGGATTTGTCGCCGTGGCCGTCTTCACGCTCGCGCTCGGCATCGGCGCCAACACGGCGATTTTCAGCATCGTCGACGCCCTGTTGCTCCGGCCCCTGCCCTACCCGGAGCCTGACCGAATCGTGCAGGTCTGGGAGGCGCCGAACACCGGCGGACTCGCCATCGCCTGCGGCGGAGTGTTCAATGATGACGATGATCGCAAAGATGATCAGGCCGACGACGATCTTGTCGGTGCCCGTCGATCCGCCGGTGACGAACTCGCCGAACGTCTTCACCACGCCGCCGGCGGCGAACAGTCCATCCTTCGCAGCCTGCGTGAGGATCAAGCGAGTTGTCGCCACGTTCAGCACGAGGCGGAAGAGCGTGGTGGCCAGCAGAGCGAGGGGAAGATGCTGAACTCCAGCGGTGTGCGAACGTAGATCGTCGTCAGCAGCATGATCACTGCGATCGCCAGGTTGGCCGAAAGCAGCAGATCCATCAGCTGAGGAGGCAGCTTCACGAGGATGACGAGCACGCTGGCAACGATCCCGATCGGGAACGCCAGGTCTTGCAGCCGCGTGCTGCGGCCGGCGGGCGACAGGGATGTTGCTACCCCGGAAGACATCCGTTTCTCCGGAAACGCTACGATTTGGACATACCGTTGGCCAGGGCTTCCTTGCCCAAATTGCCAACCCTCTCCGCCGCCACGGGCGCGACGACCTCGATAAGAGGCGGGAGCGTATCGCAAAACGGAGGGAAAGTCCAGGGCGATTCGCAGGGCGGGGAGCACGAAGCGGGGAGCGGGGAGCGTTGTGCATAGCCAAATGGAGTAGACTGCGCTTTTGTGGCCAGAAGGGGTCGTTTTTCAATTTTTCGGGCTGTTTTACCATACTTGTTATTTAATTACGCGTGACCACAAGTAGTATGCCAGATGACCGAAACCGGAAGAAAACGACACCTTTACACTCAAAGGAGTTGCGTATATATGGCTGAAATCTCTGGCCATTTCTGGCCGCGTTTTGGCCAGTTCCGGCCATTTCCGGCCAGTTCCGGCCATTTCCGGCCAGTTCCGGCCAGTTCCGGCCACGTATGGCCACGCCGGGCAATTTGAAACCCATCCTTCTTGTACACGTAGCTGCGATGGATCAAAAAATTCCATTTCTTTTTCCTGCACCTGCTCCAAAACTCTTGGTTGTTCATCGCTCATCCTTCGCCCTTGATCCCTCATCCCTCATCCTTCATCCCTCATCTCTCATCGCTAATCCACTCCCCGGTCCCTGCTCCCTCCTCCTACACTTACACTGTCCGTCCGGTGTTTTGCGGACCGTCGGGAGAATCGAGGGCATGAAGCGAAGAAAAGGCCGCTATTTCCCCGGAAAAGCCGCCCGAAAAAAATCCGGAATTATTGAAAAGTGTCCGGTGTCCGGCCTCGGCTGTCCGGCCGGACAAGAGGAGAGATGAGGCATGAACGATGAGGGATGGGTCCGGCGCCGCCTACCTTCGGCCCCGCCGCTGATTCGCTTTCTGGCACCTCTCGGCCCGCTCCAGGCGGGCCATTTCCCTGGCCGCAGCGAATTTCTTGAAGGCATCGCTTTCGGCCACGGCCGATTTGCTGCACCCCAGGGCCGTGGCGATTTGCCGTGCCGACCAGGTGCTCGATTCGGTCGCCGCATCAAGAGGTCGATGACCTTGGTGTTTACGCTTGCGGCGGTCACCGTTCGCTCGGCGGTGGCGGCCGCTGGCTCTTCGACGGCTGCCGGCTCGACGGCGACGGGCGTCATTGCGCGGAGCAGTTCCGCCCAGCGGGCCAGTTTCACGGCCGCCAGATCCGACCGCGAGAACAGATAGGTGTTTTCCACGACCGTCGCCAGCGAGGGCTCGATCTCCGTCAACCGTTGGACCAGCTCGTCGCGAATGCCGGGCAAGGCCGGGCCCCCGGCAGGCGTTTGCTGGCCCGGCGCAATCTGAAATTCCCAGTCGGCGAGGAGAAACTTTGATTGCTGTTCACACCACTGGGCCGTTTCCGCAAGTTTCGCCGCGTCCATGAACCCGCCCCTTTGCATAGAACCGCACCGCCAGACCAGGCGCATTACAACCCTTAGTAGCAATACCGGTTGACGACCTGGCCAAAATATAACAGTTTCGCTGCGCAACACAACGCTTATGCACTGTGGCCGGTCGTTGCTCACCGCGCAGGGCAGCCATTGCTGTCCTGGGGGTGACGCACGAGATCGTGGGTGGCCGAGGTAGAGCGGGTCAAGTGGCCCGATCGCGCTACGCTCCCCGTTACCGCTCCCCCCGCTCTAATCAAGCCCTAACCGGCTCGCCAAAGTGTCCACTTGGCTCCAATAATGCCTATTCAATCGCAAAACTGCCCACAATTCCGGCACCTGCGTTGACGACAGTCAGATTTCCGCCATACCAGTTGCCGCTCTTCCTAGGACGATCCATAATAGTCAACCATCTGGACGAGTCCTAACTGAGAGGGCTGTGGATTTTGAGCGGTTTTATTTCCGTGCGAAGCCGTCACCCTTCCGAGGAGTGTACTGCCGCGAAGAACAGGACCGTTGTGAGTGCGACTGCCGTCGCGGGCTGGGCCTCTGAGCCCGTCCAGATTGAACCCGTGGACAGCCGGACCGTCGTTGCGCCAGGTCCCGTCGTAGGATGTGCGTCCAGCCCTTCCC
>CAVRNM010000275.1:0-4567 GCA_963722225.1 uncultured Verrucomicrobiae bacterium | reverse complement strand
CCCGGTGGCGAATTGCTCGGCCTCGGCTGCGATGTCATCGAGGTGGAACGGATTCGCGGCGTGCTCGACCGGCAGGGGGACCGTTTTCTCCAGCGTGTTTTCACCGAGGAGGAGCGCGTGTATTGCTTCAGTCACAAATATCCGCACCTGCACCTGGCTGCCCGGTTCGCCGCGAAGGAGGCGGCCTCGAAGGCCTTCACGACGGGCATCGGTGCCGAGTTGGGCTGGCGCTCCGTTTCCATTTATCATGGTTCCCGGAACGAGCCGTTGGTCCGGCTGGATGAGAAAGGGCAGGCGCTGCTCGCGCAGGTCGGCGCCACGCACGTGTTTGTCTCCCTGTCCCACACCGTCACGGTTGCGATGGCCGTGGCTGCGCTGGTGCGGCAGCGGCCGTAGTGTTTCGTTGCTGCAATGGGCGCAACAACGCACGAGTGTACAATGCGATGAATTGCCCTGCGGAGCATAGCAGATGGCCACAAGAGGCACAAAAGGCGCAAGAATATGCCCTTATGTGCCTTTTGAGCATTTTGTGGCCATAATAGGGCCTCGCTAGGGAACGACTCCGATGACAAATCCCTTTTGGGCCGATCCGATCCTGACCTGTGCCGACGCGCGAGCGCTCGAGGCGCGGTTGTTCGACGGAAACGAGGAACGCGAATGGGCGGCCATGGAGTGCGCCGGCGCGGGGGTGGCGGCGGCCATCCAGGAGGATTTTGGGGAGATTGGCGGGTTCCCCGCGGCCGGCCGTGTCCTGGTGCTGGCCGGAAAAGGGCACAACGGCGGCGACGCCTTGCTGGCGGCCGCGGCGATCCTCGAGAAACACCCGGCCGCTTTAGCCGACGTGGTTTTCGTATCCGGCGAGCGGACCCTCCGGCCGCTGGCCGCGCGCGCCTGGCGGAGGCTGCTCGATGCCGCGCCCCGACGGGTTCGCGTGCGGTCAACTCCCCCGGAGGCCCGCGATGGGGTCAAATGTGGAAATCAGGAAAGCAGGAATGGGATTTCCGGGCAGAGTTCTCCGCCTAATTCGGTCAGCCGATCGCCGCGGGCGCAAACCAGCCTTCCTGAGTCCCACATGGTTCATTCTCCCCTCGCCCCGGGCGCCGGCGAGTGGGGCGACTACGATCTTTGTCTCGACGGCATCTTCGGCTTTCAGTTTCGTCCGCCGGTCGATGCCGCCACGGGTGCGTTGCTGCGGGCCGTCAATGCGCATCCGGCCATCCGCCTGCGGGCGGCGGTGGATCTTCCCAGCGGGGTGGGCGAACAATCCGATGACACCGCCTTCCGGGCCGATTTCACCTATGCCACTGGGAGCGTCAAGACGCCGTTGCTGGAGGAGCGCAACCGGGACGTGGCGGGGCGGCTGCGCTATGTCGACCTGGGCTTCTTTAAGCAACTTGTAGCCGGAGTCGCTGACTCCGGCCCGGGGTCGCTGACTCCGGCTGCACCAATATCCGCAGCCGGCAAAGACTTTGTTCTCAAACCCTCGCTGCTCGCCCCGTTGACCGACCTCCGTGCCCCGCGGTCCGACAAGCGCACGTTCGGCCATCTTTTCGTGATCGGCGGGTCGCGGAGCTATCCCGGCGCCATCCTGATGTGCGCGCGGGCGGCGCTGCGCAGCGGCGTGGGCCTGGTGACGGCTTTCGTGCCGGAAACGCTCGTCCCGGCGTTCGCGGCGAGCGCCCCGGAAGCGATCTGGGTCGGCTGGCCCGAGACACGGGAAGGTGGCCTGGCGCTGGAGGGGCTGTACCTTATTCGCGAACGGCTGTCGCGAGCGACGGCGCTGGTGATGGGCTGTGGGCTTGGTTCGGAGTGCGAGACGCACACCCTGGCCGGGGAAATCGTGAAGCTGGCCGGGGTCCCGGTCGTGCTCGACGCGGATGCCCTGCAGCCGTCCATTCTTGGCGCCGCCCGGGGCCAACGGGTCATCTGCCTGCCGCATGCGGGCGAATTCCAACGCCTCTTCGGCGGGCGCGAAGCGGGCGGCGATGGGCTGCGCGCCGTGGCGCGCGCGGCCGCTGCCACCATCGTTCTGAAGGGCGCGGAAACGCAGATCTCCGATGGCGAGCGGGTCTTTCATAGTTTCCTCGGCGGACCCGTGCTGGCCCGCGGGGGCAGCGGCGACCTGCTCGCGGGTTTGACGGGCGGGTTGCTCGCGCAGGCGCCGGCCGACCCGCTGGCCGCCGCGTGCCGCGGGGTCGTGTGGCACGGCCGGGCTGCCGACCTCCTCGCGCGCGACCGCGGCCAGGTGGCGGTGCAAGTGACGCAACTGCTCGATTACCTGCCCGCCGCGCTGCGGCTGAGCCGGATCATGTCGTAACACCTGGGGATTTTGATAGGAGGCAGTGGAGAGAACGGAGAGAAGGCTTGTCGCCGGCGCGCATTTCCTCCTGCAGTTAGGTCGATTGAATTTCCAGTCCTCTGCTGACACCGGTGCTCCTGAAAGAAGGTCTAAACTCTTGGACCGATAGGCCTCGTGTTCTCCGCCACCAGCGTGATCCGTGGTTGACGGTTTTCGCCCCAAGAGGCGGCAAGAATTGCCGTGATAATCCGCTCCGACCGTGGTCCACTGGGCGTTGCACGCACGATTCTCCTCGATGGGCATTGATCTCACAGAACAACAGGCCTTCCTGGTGCTGAATGCACTGCCCAACATCGGGCCGATCACGACCAACCGCCTGCTGGAGGAATTGGGCGGCGACCCGCGCGCCATCTTCGCCGCGGGCGCCCGGCGGCTCGAGGCGGTGCGGGGCGTGGGTCCGGTGATCGCGCAGACGCTCGCCGGATGGACGGAGCATTTCGACCTCGCGCGCGAGGAGAAACGGCTCGCCGACACGGGGGCGGCCTTTGTGACCACGCGGGACGAGGGGTACCCGAAGCTGCTCCGTCAGATCCACGATCCGCCGATCGGACTGTATCGAAAAGGTAACTACGATATTGCGCAACCGGGCGTCGCGATCGTGGGCAGCCGCCGGGCGACGCTGTACGGGCAGTCGGTGGCGCAGAAGCTCGGCGGGGAACTGGCCGGGCGCGGCTTCTGCATTGTCAGCGGCCTGGCGCGGGGAATCGACACCGCGGCGCACGAAGGCGCCCTGTCGGTCGGCGGGAAGACGGCGGCCGTGCTGGGCACCGGGCTCGACATTATCTACCCGCCGGAGAACCTCGGCCTCTACCGGCGCATTGCCGAGACGGGGGCGGTGCTGTCGGAGTTTCCGTTCGGCCGGCGCGCCGACCGGCAGTCGTTTGCCATGCGCAATCGCATCGTGTCGGGCGTCTGCGAGGCGGTGGTCGTGGTGGAGAGCGACGTCGATGGGGGCGCCATGATCACGGCGCGCTTTGCCGGCGAGCACGGCAAGCTCATCTTTGCCGTGCCCGGCCGGATCGACCAGCCGTCTAGCCGGGGCTGCCACCAGCTCATCCGCGACGGAGCCACGCTGCTGACGAGCGTGGATGACCTTCTGGCCGAACTGAATTATCTGGACGGCCTTCGCCCGTCGCCGGTGCCGGCGGGAAAGGCGGATGCCGCCGCGACGGCAGGTCTGAGCGAGGCGGAGCAGCGCGTCCTCGAGTGTTTTCGCGGAGGCTCGGTCTTGAATATTGACACGCTGGTGGGTCTCACGCAGCTGCCGGCGCACGAGTTGGGCGCGATGCTCATGCTGCTCGAATTGAAGCGGCTGGTGGTCAAACGGGTTGACGGCGCCTTTGAGGCTCGCTGACCGCACTCCGGCCTCTGGCCTCCGTGCGGTCAGGAGGAAACGGCCAGGCCGTTTCCCGGGAGGGGATGGCTTGGAGACGCGACGCCTCGGCGCGGGCTTCCCTCGGAAACATGGCGGTGGCATCGCGTCTCCGGAACACAACCTCCAACTCAAGGTTGTTTCCAACGTAGAGTCTCCGGGTCAACGCCGATGGCGCCAGCCATCGGCCACAGAGATCGCGAGGCCGGAGGCCGAGCGGTTTCTGAGCGGTTCCTAGCCCGGCGGCCAGGTCATCTGCCGGCGGGCGAGCAGATGGAGATGCAGGTGCGGCACGCTTTCGCCGGCGTCGGGACCGCTGTTGATCACGAGGCGATAGCCGTTCGCGAGGCCCAGCCTCTTGGCCATGGCGCCCGCGGTGACGATTAGATGTCCGAGGGTGGTTTCGTCGGCGGCCGTGGCATCGCCGGCCCGGGCGATGAGCTGCTTGGGGATGATGAGAAGGTGCACGGGGGCCTGGGGCCGAATGTCGTGAATGACGATGCAGCGCTCATCCTCATGCTCGATCCGGGCGGGAATTTCCCGGTCGATGATGCGCTGGAAGATGGTCTTCATGGGATCATTTTACAGGAGGACGCAGAGGAAGCAGAGGTTTCGCTGTCGGCCCCAGGAAGGATCATCCGGGAGATGCCAGCAGTGAGTTTGGCCTCATTGAAATTAATGAGCAATCCGATTGGGACATCGAGCAACCTCATGTAACTCAATAGTTGGGCCTTGTGAACCGGGAGAACCGTTTCGACGGCTTTCAGTTCGGCTAGCACGCAATTGTCGACCAGGAGGTCAAATCGCAGCGGTTCTTCCCGGATGAAACCTTTGTA
>CAVRNM010000274.1:0-5132 GCA_963722225.1 uncultured Verrucomicrobiae bacterium | reverse complement strand
CCCGTCGTGCGAGGACCTTTCTTCCAAGCCAAGAACTTCACTGGCGTTCCGCGCCTGCCGGCCAAACTCCAACGCGTGGTCCTCCTCCCTGTGGCCGGCACGCCGGGTGCGCCGATCGATACCTTGGCTTCCTTCGACCAGGTCATGCTGGCCGATTTGCAGCGCCAGGCGCGCTTTGAGGTTGTTGTCGCCGATCCCGCCGCGCTCACCCGCCTTTGCGACCAACCGCGCCTGCTTTCCTCCGAGGCGCTCCCTCCAGACTTTCTCTCAATGCTCAGTCGGGAATACGGCGCTGATGCGATTATGTTTATCGACATCACCAGTTTATCCACCTACCAACCGCTGGTCCTCGGCCTGCGGGCGAAGCTTGCCTCCGCCGATGGCGCCATTCTCTGGTCGTTTGACACGCTCTTCTCCGCCAGCAATCCCGCGGTTGCAAACTCAGCCCGCCGCTACGACCGCCAGCGGCACCCATCATCGGATCCGGGCGACATGAGCTTCACCGTCCTCCGCAGTCCCATGCGATTTGCCGACTACGCTGCCGCCGCGGCATTCGCCACCTTACCGCCGCGGTAATGCGGCATTGCTCCTGCTCAAGTTTCGCCAAGATCAGCCGATTACATCTCTTGAACCCAACGGCGTTCCCAGCATGAAGACCGGGCTGACCGTTACCTACCCGCCCTCCATGATTCCATCAACCTCTCTCTCAAATGCAGCTGGGCGCCCCCAGGCGCTGCCGTCGGCTGGGCAAGTCCCGACGAACGTTTCCACTCCGGCCAAGAATGACACTCTTTCGACCACCGGCATTGACCAACTGCGCGCCGCCTTGAAGGCCTCTCCCGAAATCCGCCCCGAAGTGGTGGAGCGCGGACGGATGCTGGCGGCTGACCCAACCTACCCTTCCTCCGAGATTGTCCGGCAGATCAGCGAGCAGATTGTGCGATCCCCTGACCTGTCCACTGATCCCAGCCAGGCCTGACCCCCATGGCGGCCAACGGTTACGCCCGCATCTATCAGACTCAGGCAATCCTGACGGCCAGCCCTGGTCAGCTCGTCCTCATGCTCTATGATGGTGCGCTGCGTTTCCTGGCGCAGGCCCGCGTTGCGCTGGAAGGGGACAAAAACGACTGGCGCCGCTACCAGGTGACCAACCGCAACCTCCAGAAGGCCCAGAACATCATCGCGGAACTCAAGGGAACGCTCAATCACGAGGCCGGCGGTGCCGTCGCCGCCAATCTCGACCAGCTCTACGATTATCACCTCCGCCGGTTGTTCGAGGCGAACATCAAGAAGGACGTCGCTCTCGTGATCGAAGTGGAGGGTCTGCTGCGCGAGTTGCGCGATGCCTGGGCGCAAATGCTGCATCACAGGGAAAGCCCGGCCGACAGACGCAGTGTAGCCTGATGGAAACCCCCGGAAATACCTGTCAGCGCCTGGTCGCGGCCCTCGAACTCCTCGTCGCCGAGGAACAGTGCGTGGTCCGATCGGGGGAGATTGAGAAGATCCGCGCCGTGCAACAACGCGCTGATTCGATCATCAACCGTCTCGTCGAACTTCGGCGCGACCCCGAGGCTGCGTTCCAAGGCACGGAACCGCTCCTGCCGCGCCTCGCCGGCCTGCAGGCGCGTCGCGTCTCGTCGATCGAGATGATGGGTTCACGCCTGGCCGAGATGCGCGCCACGCTGGCCGCATTGGATTCCGCCCGCAGCCGTCTGGGCCACCTTCGAAATACCTATGGCCGCAAGCAGAAAGCCCATCGGCCGGTGATTTCGCGCCTGAGCCTCTCGGCCTAGCTGGCTTTTTTCTGTTTCAGCCGTGGTCGCGGTTTTCCTCCTGCCTCAACGGCAATGCCGCCGAGAATCGAAAGTCATGCCGGCCAAGCCGGAATGATGACCACGAATCACGGCCACGGATGCAAACAACGCCTTGATCCGTTGGGGCCGTGGTCAAGCTCCGTCGATCCTCTATGGTGCCCTGCGATTCTGCTCAGGATCATCCTGAGCCCGCCGAACGGGTGGCGGGGCGATACGCCGGCACCAGCCGCGCCAAGGAGGGTCCGGGCGGAACACTAGGGTCAACCCGCCGCCGCCAGCAGCGAATTCTCGCCGGCTGCCACTGCCGGCGGTCCGTCGAGCCAGGCCTCTGCGACCCGCTGCACGTCCGTGACCCACTCCACTCCAGGCAAGGTGTACAGCTCGACAATGCGGTGAGCATCGCTGCCCGCCCAGCTGAGGTGGACCTTTACGGATACCCGGCCGTCGGCCAGGTTGAAATGTTGCAGCTGCAGCTGGCCGCGCGGCTCCGTCCCGTTGGGACCGCGAGCCCGGAAACTGAGGCGGGCAAGGCCGGTGTGGAAACTCACCATCCGCGCTGACTCCAAGCTGGTTCCATCTGAATCGGGCAGAGTGCAGCGGATCGCTTTCTCGATATCAGCCAGAAGGGAAAGAAGACGGTATTGCATGGCACGAGGGGTCTTGTTACCAGCCTCGGCACGAGAGGCGAAAACTTAAGCCGGCTTCGGGAGAATTCTCGGCCAATCTCGTCCGATTTAAGGATTCCAGCGCTCCTGGGCTCGATGCGCCAACCCAAGCCCGGTAAGCCGGAATGACGTGGTCGGAAGTAAGGCAGGATCGTCGATCCCCGCCGATTCACCACGCGCGGCGGGGTCTGGCCTGCGCTCCGAAGCCTCGGCAAGGGACGGCGACCCCTCCCTGCCACGCAGCACGTGACAGTCCCGGAGCTGCTTGCGAGAATCGCCCGGCGGGCCTGGGTCCGGCCAATGCCCGCGGGCCTGGGGCGGGAAAAGCCCGAAAACGAGCGGGGCGAAGAAAAATGACGGCATAAAAGCAAGAAATACCGGAAAATTTGATTCGATTCCTTCCCGCCCTTTCACAGCCTGACAGTTGTCATCCCATTGCCTGCCCCTCTTACTATCGTCTGTCATGTCGCTCGAAAAGATACTCGTCCTGGACGATGAAGTGATCATTCGGAATGTCCTGGGCGAGATTCTTCGCCGCAAGCATTGCACGGTGAGCACGGCCAGCTGCCTGGCTGAGGCCGAGAATCTCGTCACCCACGAATCTTTCGATCTGATGTTCGTGGATGTGCGCCTGCCGGATGGCGATGGCCACCAGTTTCTGGAGCGGGTCGGTCTGCTGCCGGAGCGGCCCCCGGTCGTGATCATCACCGGTTACGGCACGATTGAGAGCGCGGTGGCGTGCATGCGCGCCGGCGCCTTCGACTATCTGATCAAGCCCTTCACGCCCGGCCAGATTGAGATTGTCCTCAAGAAGGCGGAATCGCACCGGCAGTTGGTCAAGGTCAACCGTTACTTCAGCGAGCGGGAAGGTCCCACGGGCGAGATCATTGGCCGGAGCTCGGCCATGCAGCGACTGCGCCGGATCATCGAGCGGGTGGCGCCGACTGACGCCACCATCCTGATCACGGGCGAAAGCGGCACTGGCAAGGAGATGGTTGCGCGGGAACTCTACCGCCACAGCCCGCGGCGCAATGAGCCCTACATCAAGGTCAATTGCGCCGCCGTGTCGGAGAACCTGATTGAAAGCGAGTTCTTCGGCCACGAGAAAGGCGCTTTTACCGGCGCCTCCGATCGGCGCGAAGGACGGTTCGAACTCGCCAACCGCGGCACCCTGTTGCTCGACGAGGTCAGCGAGATTCCCCTCAACCTGCAGGCGAAACTGCTGCGGGTGCTGCAAGAACGCGAATTCGAGCGCGTGGGAGGCAACAAGACCATCAAGGTGAATGTCCGGATTCTCGCCACGTCGAACCGCGACCTGCTGCATTTCGTCGACAAGGGGGAATTCCGCCAGGATCTCTACTACCGGCTCAACGTCT
The DNA here is from genome assembly GCA_963722225.1 of uncultured Verrucomicrobiae bacterium. Classification (GTDB taxonomy): domain Bacteria; phylum Verrucomicrobiota; class Verrucomicrobiia; order Opitutales; family Opitutaceae; genus Fen-1467. Next base: position 1,277 of record CAVRNM010000274.1, on the reverse strand, counting down.
TCCCGGTGCATGTGCCGCCGCTGCGGGAACGAGCGGAAGACATCATCGAGCTCGCCGAGTGTTTCCTGCAGCGGTTCTCGCGGAAACACGGCATCCAGCACGCGGGATTCTCCGACCGCGCCCGGGAGGCCATGCTGGTCTATTCCTGGCCGGGTAATGTGCGTGAGCTGCAAAACACCGTTGAACGCGCGGTCATCCTCACCGGCGAGAATCTCGCGGTGTCGCTCGCCGCGCTGGGCCTGCCCGTCCTGGCTCGACCACCGACCGTCAACGTCCCCGCCACAGTGTCTGAGGGCAGCCTGGCCGGTGGACCGGGAACCCGCCTGGGCCGGGAGCCGGCGGCCTCGGTTGCTCCCTCGCCGGACGTGGGCGTGCCCCCGCCCACCCTCCAGGACGAATCGCCCGTTCCTTCCGAACCCGCCCCGGCCGCCCGCGATGACGCGGCCTCACCCGCCGAATCCCCGGTCGCAACCCCGTCCGAGGTTCTCCCTCTCGAAGAGATTGAGAAGCGGCACATCCTCGCCGCCTTGCGCCATACGAATGCCAATCGCACGCGGGCCGCCACCCTGCTCGGCATCAGTATCCGGACGCTGCGCAACAAGCTTCAGGAGTACCGGGCGGCCGGCATCGTCATCGAGGGGGATGAATCCCCTGGCGAATGATGCGGGCCGACCCGGAAGTTTCGCACTGAAATGACCTGTTGGCGCAGGGGTGGTGTTTGGCCGCCGCGAGATTCCTGCCAGTCAGGCGGTCGCCGCCGACCCTCAATTTCTGGGCCCGGCCGGCGCCGGGCCCTCCCCCTTCGGTTGCGGCCGAGGGCGTTGCGTCTCCATGAGTCATGGGACCTGGGGAAACTCCCCCACGGCGGTAGGTGATTCTCCTTAACTTTCCGAAGAATGGCCCGATACTTACCCCGCTAGCGGAACACTATGACGCCTTCTTTCAGCCGGCGTGGTTCTCGTATCGTTGTTTTCTCGGCGATAGCTGTCTGCGCCTGGATGAGCCTGGGCCTGGCCGTCTCCGTCTGGATTCTCCGTTCGAACGGATCCCTCGTCTGGCCATGGCTGGTCAATGCCGCCAGCCTGGTCGCAGCCGCCGGATCGATCTGGTCCCTTTTCCGCGCGGATTTCGCCGGCGGGCGCCAGGCACAGCGGGACCTCGTCCGCGATTCCCGCCAGCTGAGTTTGAGTGCCGATGTCGCGAAGATCGGCCTCTGGGATTGGGATCCGAAAACCAACGAGGTTGTTTTCTCCGACCAGTGGCTTCGCCAGATCGGT
>CAVRNM010000273.1:0-21316 GCA_963722225.1 uncultured Verrucomicrobiae bacterium | reverse complement strand
GTGATCCCGGCCATCGAGGTGCGCTATTCCTGTGTGGCTGATCGCGAGAACCGGGCATTGGCCGGATTGTCCAGCACGGGCCGGCCAGGCGCTTAAACTTCGGTTTGAGTCACCTCGACAGCTTCGCGTGGATTCGCGCGTTTTCTCCCGCACCGAATACGAAGGCGCCGGAGCAACTGGGGGCTGACCCGGCTGGACCCCCCCGGAGGCTGAGGCTGCTCCCGCTTTCCTGTGGCAACCAGGACAGCCTGATCGCCATCAGCCAGGGTGTGCATGCCTATCTCAAAAAGGAAAACGTTCCCCACATCTGGCACGTGGGTATGGTAACGCCCACAACACACCGGAGCGGCGAGATCATCTATATTTGTTTGCCCCTTCTGTGCGAGTGAACGCACGGCCCGATGAGGTTGTCGACGGGCCCTCGCCGGGAGCCGCGCGAATTCATGCGGTTTACCATAACGAACGTCCCCTCCATCCGATCGATGACATTTCCCATGAACAAAAGCCTCCAACGAATTCTGTGCGGCGTCTATCTTGCCTCCGGCATTACTCCGTTTCGTGCCGCAGTCGACGCCCAGGTCGACGTCACCGGTGCCGGGGGGCGCACCTTAGGGTCGAGGCGCTCGATCCTTCCCTAATCCGGCTTTGGCTGAAGCCTGCCGGCGAGTTCACTCGGGCATCGTCGCTGGCGACCGATGCCGCGCCGGTTTCGCGAGTCCCGTTGGCCGTTCAGACTCGGACGCTGCCACCGTTGTTCGCACTGAGGGGCTGGTGATCTCCTTGTCGTGCACGCTGGCCTTCGCGGTTGATGAGACCGGGACGGGCAGGGTGCTGGTTCCTCGGACGGTCATCACCGGAGGCCCCAACGACGCCTCGTGGGCGCTCGTGCGGCCATTGGCCAACGGGGAAAACGCCTGCTCGGCCTCGGGCAGGACAATCACCACAACGGTTGATTGGACTGGCGTGGCGCCACTTTGCCAACTATGGGCCGGCCAGCAGATCAACTCGGGTAACGTTGTGCCTCTCCTCATCGGGCTGTGGCGGATGGCCGCGCCTACGGCATGTTCTTTGACAACGCCCACCGGTTGCGCTTCGACCTCGGTTCAACGAAGGCGAATCAACTGCCCGTCTTGCTGCGGCTGGTTCTCTCGATCTGTACGTGTTCGCAGGGCCCAAGATCGCCCATGTGATCGAACGGTACTCTCGGCTTACCGGCCGTCCCTCGCTCCCGCCGCTCTGGGGCGCTTCGGCTCCTGGCAGAGGAATGGTACCTATTACGACTGGGCGATGCTGGGCGACGCTTGTCAGCAGTCACGTCCGCTGGTTCCCGGTGGACGCAATAATCATCTATTACGACTGGCCGGAAGTGGCCAACAACTTCCAGTGGGCCAGGCGTTCGTGTTCGTGGACCGGCAAGATGCCTGCTGACCATATTGCTGACTACGCGAAGTTTTTTCTATTGTCGTGTCCCAGCCCCGGTCCGATGATCCGGCAGGAATCGCCGATTCCCCACCTCTTCCGCTGGGACTTTCGCGACCGACGGAGCCGGTCACCCCGTTGAAGCGGGCTATTACGGCGGCAAGCTGCTCGATTTCACCAATCCAAAGATCAACGACTGGCTGTGGCCACAGGTGCGGTAGCGCCTGCGCGACGGGAATTTCGGGTTGGTGGCCCTCGATCTCACCGAACCCAAAGGGCGAATCGCCCCAACCTTACTCTTGAGGCCTGCCGGCCAATGTGCATAACGAGCATTCGCAGCGGGTCACGCGGGGTCCCACCCGGCCCCCAGCTCGCCGAGGACCCGGACCGGCGTCCAATGATTTTAAGGCGCACCGGGTTCGGCTGGAATTCCCACCACCACGACGGCGCCCTGTACGGGCGACATCAGGGCCACCTACGCCACTCTCCGCGCCCATCCCCCCGAGATGCTCAACAGCGGTTTGTCCGGTCTCACTTGGTGGACTTGCGATACCGGCGGCTTTATGGAGGGCTATTACAGGAACGACCAGATGGGTGCCCACGCTCGGCTTTACGAACGGTGGATGCAGTTCTCCGGATTCTCGCCCATCACCCGCGCGCACAAGGCGGGCGGCCGGCCGGAGCCTACGGTTTGGTCCCGCCGTGGAGCAAAGCTGCCTGCACTATCTCAAACTGCGGTACCGGCTCGCCTCCCAGGCGTAAGAATAGATGTACGGCAGCAGCCGGTACCGCAGTTTGAGATAGTGCAGGCAGCTTTGCTCCACGGCGGGACCAAACTGGTAGGGCTCCGGCCGGCCGCCCGCCTTGTGCGCGCGGGTGATGGGCGAGAATACGGAGAACTGCATCCACCGTTCGTAAAGCCGAGCGTGGGCACCCATCTGGTCGTTCCTGTAATAGCCCTCCATAAAGCCGCCGGTATCGCAAGTCCACCAAGTGAGACCGGACAAACCGCTGTTGAGCATCTCGGGGGGATGGGCGCGGAGAGTGGCGTAGTCGCTGTAGATGTCGCCCGTCCAGACCGCCGCATGGTGACTCTGAGATCCAGCCGAACCGGTGCGCGTTAAAATCATTGGACGCCGGTCCGGGGTCTCGGCGAGCTGGGCACCTTCAAAACTGCGCGTGACCCGCTGCGAATACTCGTTATGCACATTGGCCGGCAGGCCTCCAAAATAGTGCGTTTGCGGCGGTTCGCCTTCGGGTTCGGTGAGATCGAGCCACCAACCCGAAATTCCATCACGCAGGCGTGCCCGCACCTGTGGCCACAGCCAGTCGTTGATCTTTGGATTGGTGAAATCGAGCAGCTTGCCGCCGTAATAGCCCGCTTCAACGGGGTGACCGGCTCCGTCGGTCGCGAAAATCCCGGCCGCCCAACCGGTGGCGAAAGTCGGCGATTCCTGCCGGATCATCGGACCGGACTGGGACACGACAATCTTTACGCCGTGCTTCGCGTAGTCGGCGATATGGTCAGCGGGCGTCTTGCCGTCCACGAACCAACGCCTGGCCCACTGGAAGTTGTTGGCCACTTCAGGCCAGTCGTAATCGATCACCATTGCGTCCACCGGGAAGCCGCGGGACGTGAGCTGCTGACAAGCGTCGCCCAGCATCGCCCAGTCGTAATAGGTGCATTTGCTCTGCCAGTAGCCGAGCGCCCAGAGCGGCGGGAGCGAGGGACGGCCGGTAAGCCGAGTGTACCGTTCGATCACATCGGCGATCTTCGGCCCTGCGAACACGTACAGATCGATCTCGCCGCCCGCGGCATCGAGGCGCAATTCATTCGCCTTCGTTGAACCGAGGTCGAAGCGCAACCGGTGGGCGTTGTCAAAGAACATGCCGTAGGCGCGGCCATCCGCCAGCAGCCCGATGAGGAGCGGCACCGGGTATTCGGCCGTCACGTTACCCGAGTTGATCTGCTGGCCGGCCCATAGTTCGCGAATGACGCCACGCCGGTCCAATCGACCGTTGTGGTGATTGTCCTGCCCGAGGCCGAGCAGGCGTTCCCCGTTGGCCAATGGCCGCACGAGCGCCCACGAGGCGTCGTTGGCGCCTGCGGTGATGACCGTCCGAGGAACCAGCACCCTGCCCGTCCCGGTCTCATCAACCGCGAAGGCCAGCGTGCGACGATCAATGGAGATCACCAGGGCCTCAGTGCGAACAACGGTGGCAGCGTCCGAGTCTGAAACGGCCAACGGGACTCGCGAAACCGGCGCCGCATCGGTCGCCAGCGACGATGCCCGAGTGAACTCGCCGGCAGGCTTCAGCCAAAGCCGGATTAGGGAAGGATCGAGCGCCTCGACCCTAAGGTGCGCCCCTCCGGCACCGGTGACGTCGACCTGGGCGTCGACTGCGGCACGAAACGGAGTAATGCCGGAGGCAAGATAGACGCCGCACAGAATTCGTTGGAGGCTTTTGTTCATGGGAAATGTCATCGATCGGATGGAGTGGGACGCTTCGTATCTACAAATCTCGCATGAATTCGCGCGGCTCCCGGCGAGTTACCGTCGACAACCTCATCGGGCCGTGCGTTCACTGGCGAAAGATCCTCTGGGCAAACAAATATAGATTATTTCGCCACTCCGGTGTGTTGTGGGCGTTACCATCCACGTGCCAGATGTGGGGAACGTTTTCCTTTTTGAGATAGGCATGCACACCCTGGCTGATGGCGATCAGGCTGTCCTGGTTGCCACAGGAAAGCCAGAGCAGCCTCAGCCTCCGGGCGGCTGCAGCCGGGTCAGCCCCCAGTTGCTCCGGCGCCTTCGTATTCGGTGCCGGAGAAAACGCGCCAATCCACGCGAAGCTGTCGAGGTGACTCAAACCGAAGTTAAGCGCCTGGCCGGCCCCCATGGACAATCCGGCCAATGCCCGGTTCTCGCGATCAGCCAGCACGGAATAGCGCGCCTCGATCGCCGGGATCACATCGTTGAACAGATCCCCCTCGAAATTCGCGAACGCAGCGACGTTGTCCGGACTGAAAATGTCGCCCTCGGCACGATCATTGGGTTTGGCGCGACCGTTCGGCATGACCACAATCATCGGCACGAGCTTCCTCTCAGCCAGGAGGTTGTCCAGGATGACATCGGGCAAGCCGAAGCGTTGCCACTCGGTTTCGTCCCCGCCGATGCCGTGCAGGAGGTAAAGCACCGGATATCTGCGGCGATCGGAATAGCCCGGTGGAGTGTAGACTAGCAGCTTGCGCCGGGTGCCGACGGTTTTTGATTCGTAGACGACAATCTCCAGTCGGCCCTGGGGAATCTCCTCTCGCTTGACATCGAATCCGGCAGGCGGATCGGCAAAAGCCGGCTTATCGTCCGGGCCAAGCAGAATGACACGTTCGCTTCCAGCCGGACCGCGGACGCGACGCCCGGCAACATCCGGATTCCCCGACGTCGGGCTGGGGTCGGCAACATCGGCAGCCACCGCGAATGAAAGAGAAAACACGGCGGCCCGGAGCAGCAGGAGCCGTTGCAGGCATGTCTTCATGTTTTTGAGTCCCAGGACCGAAAAACGCGGGCATTTAGCACGCGGGATTGAGCACGCCTCGGTCGAACAGCCAGTCCCAAAGCCGGTCGGGCCATCCCGCCCCGGCCAATGGACTCGTCTGCCGTATCCCGAACCCGTGACCACCGCCCGCATCGACGGGCAATTCGACCGACGCGCCGGCATCCTTCCCATTCGAGCCCGGCGCCCCTTTGGGCCTGAGCGGCGCGGTTGGGTACTCCACCGGACTCGGGAGCATCGGGCAAATATCCGGCGAGTTCCATGAGCGGGTTAAGGATGTTTTCTTCTGGGGAGAACACTTGTGGGTTGATGAAGCGTGCGGCGCCTCGTTCCTTGCCGAGCAGATAGGCCTGTGTACGACCTAGAAGGATCCCGCCCTCATTGCACGGGCACGAGCCGGGCGGCGAATCCGCCCTTGGCCGCGACATCGATGACGGGCTGGTCGGTCGAATTTACCGTGAGCTTCTTCTCGCCGAACTTGTGCTGGGTTTCGCCGTCGGTGATGAACTCGGCGGCAAAGGTGCCGGCACCGAGGAATCCGAGCGGCACGGAGATCTTCTTCGCAACCGCTTCGCCATTGAGGCAGGCGACATACCAGGAATCGCCGTGGCGGCGGGCGAGCAGGCTGAGTTCGCCGGGCTCGCCGGCGAGGTAACGGGTGTCGTCCCAGGCCACTGGCACCGTCTTGAGGAAATCCTGCACGTAGTCTGGCTGGCTGCGGTAGGCCGAAACGCTGTCGACAAAATGCTGCACGCCGCTTTCGAATGCGACCGACAACGCGAGCTCATGGCCGTTAGTGGTCTGGTGCCGCTCGAGCTCCGGGCCGTCGCCAAAAATCACCGGCGTGTAATCCATCGAGCCGACCACGTTGCGCGTGAACGTATAGATTGTGTGGTACGTGTGGGCGTTCGCCGCGAAAACCGGATCCCAGTATTGTTCGGCGCCGCGGATGCCCTCTTGGGTCACCAGGTTTGGGAACGTGCGCGCCCAACCGCGCGGCGTGGTGGCGCCATGGAAATCGACGAAGAGATGCTGGGCGGCGGCATCGCGCAAAATGTCGATGTAAAGTTGCATCAGGTACTGCTTGTCGCTCTGCATGAAGTCGACCTTGATGCCCTTCACGCCGATGCGGGCGAGCCAGGCCATTTCGTCCCGGCGCACCTGCGGTTGGTCCATCCGGTCGCGCAATCCGCAAATGACGTGGCTCTGCTTGCCACCGGAGTTATACCAAAGGATCAGGCCGACATTCTCCTTTTTTGCATAGTCGGCCAGCGCCGCCACCGAGCCGCGGGTCATGTTCTCCCACCCGGCGTCGACCAGCGAGTATTCCCAGCCGTAGTCCGCAGACAGATCGATGAACGGAATGATGCGGTTGTAATCGGAGGGGCTGCCCTTGTCGCTCCACCAGCTCCAGGAAGCGCGCCCAGGCTTGATCCATGAAGTGTCCGCGTATTCGCATGGCGCGCTCAGGCTCGTGACCGCCGTGGTCTCCATGATCGTGCCGGGAGTCGGGCCGATCACGATGAGGCGCCAGGGCGATTGCCAGGGCGTCGTGATCGTCGCTGCCTGGGGTGCGACGCCGAAGGTCTCCCCTTCTTCTGGCAGCCGGATGCGATAAAGTCCCCCCGGGGCTTCCGGTTGGAGGTGTGCGGCATAGCAGGTGCCGTCCATTCCGGCCTCCGTGACAAGCACCCAGTGGTCGCGGGCATGGAACAGCGCCGGGAAAGCCCATCCGGCGGTGTCGGTTGCAGCTGTTGTGCCGATGGGAATCTTGTTCTGCCATGCCGCCTCGTAAGCCGGCGCCCAAACGGCAAGCTTGTCGTAGGGCATCATCCACGCCCGCCCGGCCGCCGGAAGCTTGAATCCCGTAGACTCGGCCGTAACCAGAATCGGACCGTTCGCCGCGCCGGAAGGAAATCCGTACCTGAATGCAACGGAGTCGGCCATGACCTGCACTGTCAGCACCAGGGGCTGGCCCGCGGCGTTGCGGAAATTGAAGGCCTGCACAGAAGCGCGGTGATGAATCACCCGGCGTTTGCCGGTTAGCATCGTGTAGGTTTCGTCAATCTGGTGCGGAACTCCCGTCGAAACAAATTCCAGTCCGTTCGTGAAATCTGCGTCCGCACGTGTCAGGCCGAGGGGCGACGCCTCGATGACGTCGGCAGCCTGCCCCACGGCTTGGACGTCAACGACGCTGTAGCTCAGATGGCCGCCGTCGAGGGTCCAGGTGAATCGCAATGGGCCAAGATCGCTGGCCACCGAGCCGGACTGCATGCCGAAAACGGTTGCCGGGAGCAACGAGCATGCGAAGAGGGCTGATGCAATCTGCCGCAATAACCGTGGAAGTGAACGGGAAGTGAAAGCATTCATTGGCGGAATAGGCGAGGGTTGACTGTCGGTTCGAGTGAAGTGGCGCCCGGCGGCACCATCAATCGCCGCCGATTTCATGCGTTTGAACAAAAGGATCGCAGTTGCAGCTTTCGCTCCTCGTGGCCGCGAGCGTGAGCGAGTGGGTTCTGCCGCAGCTGCGCAATCACGCACTAGGTTGAACCACCGCGCCAAATTACCGGCAAAAAGGTCGTGGACACGTGCGCGGGCAGGCCGGTCTGGTTGGCCTTCAAACGTAGCGCCAGCATTTCAACGGCGCGCCGGCCCAGCGCCCGGTATACCGCCGGAACGCCCGGCAGCCCCGGAGCCGTTGATTGCGCGTCGATGACGGCCACGGTCCCCGGCAGTCTCCCAGGAAGTGGCGTCCATCCGCAGCAAACCAGTGCGTCGGGACGGCTCCGACGTACCCAAGAAGGGATGACAAAATGCCGCCCCGGATTGACCATCCAAAAAGGAGGCACTGGCATCCCTCCGCAGTTGAATTGTTCGACGAGGTAGCCTGCGCGCAGCTGTTGCCGGGTAATCTCAGGCAAACCCGAATCCAGCGCGAAGAGAATGTGGCGGTGCCCCGACTCGTGCAATTTCCGTACGGCAATACGGGCGGCCTCACGGTAGTTGGTGGCAACTGCGTCGAGTCGCGGCTCCAGATGCATCGATTCGACTGCCACCGCGCAAAGGCCATCGCAGTTGACCGGCAGCATTCGGGTGTTCTCGCCGAACGCACCAATGATGACTCCCACGATGCCACGCGCCCTCAAGACCTGTCTGAGCCTGGCGGGAGAAAGACGCCCGGGGCCGGCAAAGAAAACGTTCAGGCAAAGGCCAAGACTGCCGGCCTGTTCCTCCGCGCCGGCCAGGATTTCGCGATGCCGGTCCGATTCGGCCAATGCCTTCCGGTCGATCTGGTCGGACACGAAGGCGATGGCACGTCGGCGCCCGCCGGACGTGCGCCGCATCCGCCGGGCACAGAAGGCGGTAAGCAAGGGATCCGGCCGGTAGTCCATCTTGTCGGCCAGATGATTGATTCTCTCGCGCGTGGCGGCCGCAATGCCGGGCTGGTTGCGCAGAGCCAGTGAGACGGTGCTCGGGTGTAAGCCGGCAAGCCGGGCGATGTCCGCCAAGGTGGGCCGGTGCTTGCAGTTCGAAATCGCTCTCATGAGGCACCTCTGTCCCGCGGCGGCGCGGTCGCGCCATCGTGCCATTGGCCCTCGATGTAGGTGGCGGTGAGCTCCGCCGAAGGGCCGCGCCGGCCTCTCTGGAGCAATAGACCGAGAACTGCGGCGGCCTGACGGCCCACCCAATGGTGATTCTGAACTACACCGGCAAGAGTCGGGTCCGGTTCGTTGAGGCTGAGGCAGGCGCAGGCAATGTCCTGCGGGGTGCGCAATCCGCCCGCAGCAAGGAGCTCTCTCACGGACGTCCAATTGCTGGCGACGACATCAAGCCGGTGGCGTCGCGCCCAGAGTGCAATCCGCGCTGCGATCTGCGCAACCTTCTCTTCAGATCCGAAATGCAAGGCGGGTACGGGCCTCAGTCCAAGCAGTTCCTGTTCGAGGAGACATCCGGCAGAGTAAAGGTCGCGCGTGTTCTCCTCGTCGCTTCGGCCGACAGCCAGTCCGATGCGCCGGTAGCCGAGCTGGTGCAGGCGCTGGTAGGCGACGCGTACAGCTTGTATCTGATCGTTGGTTACAAGCGCCGCCGCGGGCGCCATGAACGCGGAATCAATCTTGACCACGGTGTACCGCGTCCAATCGAGCCTCACCTGCCGCATCTGAGGCATGAACGCCCCCAGGATGATCCCGCTCACATCGGCCGCGTTGAGCCGTCGCTCGATCTCCACCTCGCTGATCGACTCATCACCGACGAGCACGAGATCGCAATCATAACCCATCGCCTCGGCCTGTTCTCTTGCCCCGGCCAGAAAGCTCCTCATGTGGGCCGTGTCAGAGAAATCCTTCGGTGTACTCCGGTTCGTGAGGAAAACCATGCGCGGTCGGACGGGATCGGAACGGCGGCCGGCCCGGCGTGTGGTCAGGGCCAGCAGCACCGGATCGCGCTGGTAGCCGAGTTCGCCTGCAATACGCTGAATGCGGGTGCGGGTGGCGATCGGGATGCGGCAACTGTCCCGCAAGGCAAGAGACACCGTTGAGAAATGCACGCCGGCCCGCCCGGCGATGTCCTTGATCGTCACACCGGAATTCCCCAGCGGTTCGTTGGCGATGTTCATATTCAATGAATCTCAACTCGAACTCCTCTGACGATGAGCCGCCTGGTGGTCAATCCGCTGGCCATGTACTCGCCGTCTGCGATATTCTTTGGCCTTCCAGCCCTCTGACTCTATGACGAAGCATCTCCATTTGAAGGTTCAGGTGAAACTCCTTTGCCGCATTCTTCTTGCACTGCTTCCGATCGTTTCTTTTGCGCAGAAGCCGATCTTGCCAGATTTCAATGCCGATCCGACAGCGCGCCTTTTCGAGGGAGAACTCTGGCTCTATCCATCGCACGATATCGCAGGCAGCACCGGTTGGAATATGGTCGACTGGCACGCATTCTCTTCAAGGGATCTTGTTCATTGGACTGACCACGGCGTCATCTTCGGTGTCAAAGACCTGACCTGGGCCGACAAATTCGCCTGGGCTCCAGACTGCATCGCCCGCAATGGAAAGTATTACTTCTATTTTCCGGCCGATTTCCAGATCGGAGTCGCTATTGCCGGGCATCCCGCCGGCCCGTTCAAGGATGCCCTCGGGCGGCCGCTGATCGTGCGCAACGAGGCCGGAAGTACGGCTATGGATCCCTGCGCCTTCATCGATGACGACGGGCAGGCCTACCTGTATTTCGGCCAGAACCAGTTGTTCGTCGTGAAGCTGGACTCCGATATGGTGACACGCGCCGCGCCGATAGTGTCTTTGACGGTGCCCCATTATCACGAGGGAATCTGGGTTCACAAACGGGCCGGCCTGTACTATTTCTCGTATCCCTCGAATTTGGGCGACCACGTTGCCAATTTGCTCGAATACAGCACGGCTCCGACGCCCACCGGGCCATTCACCTACCACGGTGTGATCATGGACAACCGATCGCGCAACGTTCACCACTCAATTATCCAAGTAGGCGATCGATGGCTTCTTTTCTATCATGTGCAGGGCCCCAGCCCGTACGAACGCCGAGTCTGTGTCGAGGATCTGGCCTATAATCCGGACGGCAGCATCAAACCGGTTGCGATGACGCGTGACGGGGCCAAGCCATTGGAACCACCGCTTCCAGGTCCCGATGCTCCGTAGTTTTTCAACGGTGAAAATGAATGAACGAGAAGACGCCCGAGTGCGTCCTCGCTGATCCCAGTGTGCACTATTCCCATATCGGGCTCGCCGAGCGCGCATGCACGCAGAAGAGCCGGGTTGGTCATCGGAGTTATGACCAGCGGAAGCACGATTTCCAATTCCCCAAAAGCTGTCAAAGCGTAGCCAATAGCCTAGAAACTCGGTACCGGGAGTTGAACCCATTTCCCGGCCTGAAGCTAAGTCGCTAGAAAACGCGGACTTATTTGATTGTTAATGTCTTAGAACGCGAAATAAGATGCATAGAAACGCGAAAAAGTGAAGCCAAAAACACGATTTTTGGCAACCTTTTGGCAACCTGTGAGTGCGACTTGGATAGGGAGAGCCATGCTATGGCTGTGTATCAGTTTTCCACGGCGGCTCATGTATCGACAAACCAAGTGGTAAAGCGCAAAATCAAGGTTATTCGCGGATTTTAGTGGGTAACGATTGGGGCGCCGCTCGCCTCTGGACTCGCAGCGATTAAACCCTGAGTCAGCAAGTGGCTATCAATGAGGCTTAAAGGAATGAAGCAACGGTCGGCCGGACCAAGTAAACTGAAGCCCGCCACACATGGGGATGCCACCCGAGCCTTGGGCGACCCACTAAATTCCGCGAAGAACCAAAATCAAGCCACAGACGATGATTGATCGGCACAGATTCTCCGAGGGATGCGGCGAGTAGTGATAGCTGCTGACGGCCAGATTCATCAGCCCACAGGCCCGTGCGTTACTCACCGGGAAGCTCGCGGCCGGAGGCGCCGCTGCGCGAAGCGCTTCGGCGGCATGCCGCCGTGCGCCGTCGATGCCGGCGAGGCAGGCTCCGACCAGTTCAGCATCGCTGGAGCTTGCGTCGAGTCCGCTCAGGATTGGCGTCATGGCTACAAGTGGCAAAAACCCGCCAATGTGTGACGGATCTCAAGCAGAAAAACGACAGCCGCGGCCAGCGGATTGCCGGCTTCGACGGAAGGCAAACCGTTTCGAGCCTGCAGCGGTCCTCGGGCTGATTGACCCAACGAACCTGTTCACGTTGATCCGCGAAGTGGGTTGTCCCCTGCAATAATTCGATTTTCGCCGAGATATCGGCAGACAGTAGCTCAATCCCGGCGTCATTCGCGAGCTCGTACGTAGAGAATTGCCCGATTCGATTCATCGCTAACGATTAACGATCTCCCGCGACGGACGGCGCGCGACGGGTGCCCCTGCAGTCGGAGTGCCGCTCGGCGGAGTCGGCAGGGGATCCTTCGGCAATGTCACGTCATTCTTGGCAATTTGATCTGCCGACACATACCAAGGAGCGTGCTCCGTCCAGTAGATACCCTCCGCACCAGGATTTAAACCGGGCACGATGTTTATCAGATGCCGATGCTAAGTCGTCGTTAATCCCTATCGGCCATTCTCGCGCGCACCCAGTCGACGCAGAACCTCTGTGCTCTTCCGCCTGAGAAGCGGGCATTTGTGAACCGTTCTCCGGCAAACGTGCCTCAATCACCGATCTACCGCCTGAAACAATCGTTACCTTGGCACGAACTTTATTGTATTGACAGAGACTAGTCTCTATGGAAGACTCCATGGCTATGGAGAACCTGAATCCCAACAGACTGATTCGCAAAGCGGACCTCCGGACAACCCAGCTCTGGTTCGCAGATGGCATTGTTGAAATTGTCCTGGGCACGGCATGGTGCTTCTGTGCGGCTGTTGGCGGAGCTTTGCGCCTCCTTCCCCAGTTAACCACTACCTGGATTGCAGCATTGTATGGCTTGGCTTTCCTTGTTTGCCTGCTGCCCCTCAAGCGCGGTATCCTGGCTGCGAAAAGTCGGGTAGCCTTTGACCGCACCGGATACGCGAATCCCCAACGCGTCCGTGGCCCGCTGCTGTTCATCCTACTTGTCAACGGGCTGTTGTCATTAAGTTCATTTGTCGGCCCACACTCGGTCCCAGTTTCCGAAGCCTATACCATGGGGGTATCGATTGGACTAAGCGGGTTGTATATTGCCTTCGGCTGTGCCTGCCGCCAAGGGCGCTTCTTCGTGGTCGCGTTGATCGGAATGGCTGCGGCAGTCGCTTGTTGGGTTCGCCACCTTGCTCCGGCATTCCCTCTCTTCCTCACCTCCCTCGGACTGTCGAGCATCGTTGCAGGTTCACTCACCCTCGCCCGGTACGTGAGGCGATATCCTACCAGCATCGGCGCCGCATGAAGAAGCCAGACTTTCATGCGATTCCCGAGTTGGACCGCATAATCCATGAACCTGCGCGCTTATTGATCACGGCATTGCTGTTCCCACTCGAAGAGGCAGATTTTCTTTATCTACTGACGCAGGCTGGTTTGACCAAAGGAAATCTTTCGACGCACCTTACGAAGCTGGAAGCAGTCGGATATATTGAGGTAAGAAAGGAATTTCGCGGCAAGATCCCGCGGACGCTGATTCGGCTCACCGCACCTGGACGCGCCGCTTTCAGAAACTACCGAGATGGATTGAAGACCGTTTCTGCGAGGCTGGCGCAGATGGATTCTCCCGCACCAGTTCGCTAGGCGACGGCAAATGGGATGTCACGTCCTGAGCTGATGACCTTGCTGACTGCAGCCCCGTCAGGCTCCATTGGCCCCGGTAACGAGCGATTCCTCGGCTTCTTCCACCATTCTCTTAAGGGATTCAATAGGAATGGGCTCGTTCAAACAGCCTGCCGCCTTCGGATGATTCAAGTAGATGACCTATGAGGTGGTCATCAGTCTCCCTAGCGGAATGGCCTCCGAGATTGCGCGTTGCGGGAGAATGCTCCAGTAATCCTCCGCCTCGTCCGCACTCTTTAGGTCGAGATAGTGCCGGCGGATCCAACACAGTGTTCGTTGAAACGCTCGAATCTTTGTTGCCGTTGCTATCTCCCCGAGGGGAGCCATCGCGCGATCCGGTGCTTCGCAGTTCACATCGGCCAAGCACGGTCCCTTGCTCCAGCGTCATTACCGCCTTCCTCGCTACTATGGACCGCTCCGACTTCTCCACCGGCCGCACGGCCCTTCCCTTCAGCCAGGGTTGTGTCCGCGGTTAGGCCGTGAGGCCCACCGCTGGAGATCCCACATGCTGTGTATGCAACGGAGTCATTCTCGATGTTGGTTATCACCCGTCCTCAGTCCTGATCCTGTGTCCGACGTATAACTCTGGTCCAGAGGTGAGACCGCGCCTCTGGCCAATAGGTGGGCAATATCCCACACAATGAACCTCGCCCGTATCGCTCCGGCCACAATGGCGCCAATCTGATGACAAGCATGCCAGCCAGCCCTTGATTGCGCCTCCATTAACCTAAGCGCCTTGACCCGAGCCGCGCGCCGTGCCGGCCGCCAGTAGGCTGCGATCGCTGCAACGAGTAGGACGTCGGCATACGTTAGCGAGATCGTGAGGGCTGAATTTTGTTTGCCATGTTATATCTAATAGGCATATCTCATAGCCATATGGCTCGCCGCACCAGTTCTGGCATGCAAGCGCTCTTAGGACTTTTGACCATAGCACCCATGTCTGGCTACGAACTCGGCCAGACCGTTCGGGGAACTGTCGGACACATCTGGAGCGAAAGTTACGGGCAAATTTATCCTAATCTAAAGAAGCTGACTGCCGCCGGGCTGGTTAAGACGAAAATCGAGCGACGGAAGGGAAGACCGTTACGACGCATTTATTCGATTACGGACAAGGGCCGATCGGAGCTGGTGAGATGGCTGGAAACGCCCCCGCAGGCGGAAATTCCGCGCAACGAAATGCTGCTTAAGCTCTTCTTTGGAACACATGTTCCGGCACATGTCCTGATCGGATACGTGGAGCGCATGATTGAGATACACCAGGCGCTGCTGCACAAGTTCATGCAAGCGGAACAGGAGGAGATTCCGAAGATGCGCCAATATCCTGACGTCCCTTTTTGGAAGATGACAGCGCGCTACGGCCAGATGGAAATGGAGGCGCATCTGCGGTGGGCTGAAGAGACTTTGGGTGTATTGCGCAGGATCGACAAGAAGCAGCAGAGCGCGTCCAAGACTTCCATGGAAAAGAATCATGAACGCAACTGAACGCACTAATACGCCGAATTCCGAAAGGCCTGCGGCTCCCGGGAAAATCGCCTCTTGGGGGCATCTTGGAGGCTTCCTCCTGATTATGGCTGGGATGGTCGCATGGGGCTTTCACATGCAGCACGACGGCATGGACGCTGCTGGGTCTACGACGACGGGACAGATTGCGGGCCACGGCATTGCGATCCGCTTCTATCTGCTGTCCATTGTCGTCAATTGCCTCCTCTTCTATTACTGTTGGACAGGCGTCCGCCACCATGGCGGGAATCTTGAGACGCTGACCGGCGGCCGGTGGACCTCGTGGAAAGCCTTGGCCATTGACGTCGTAATAGCAGTGCCATTCTGGATCGCCTGGGAGGCAACGGCGCATGGCGTTTCCCGCCTGCTCGGACCAAGCCATGCAAAATCGGTTGGCAGCCTGCTTCCGCAAAGTGGGCTAGAAATCGCGGTTTGGATGGTGGTTAGCATCGTGGCTGGCTTCAGCGAGGAGATCCAAACCCGTGGCTACCTGCAGCGGCAGTTCCACGCCGCAACGGGAAACATACCAACCGCAATCCTCGGACAGGCGCTCGTATTCGGTCTGGCGCACAGCTATTTAGGTTGGGGGAAGGTTATCCTTATCGCAGTGCTCGGAGTTTTGTACGGGGCTCTGGCTGCATGGCGTAGGAATCTGCGAGCAAACATGATCGCGCATGCATGGTCCGACATCTGGGAAGGCTGGCTCAAAATGGTGATATGAGTCATAACCTCCCGTACCACCGGCGAACAAAGTTCGGACCCGCATTATACTTGGGGCGCTCTGATGTGCATGATCGGCCTCGAATCCATCGTGGATGTCGATAACCAGGGAAAAATCATAACGGCGAGTGGCTTAGCGGAGAATATCGAGCTGGACCATATCCCACTCCAAGGGCAACTCCGCCAGATCAGCATCAAGCAAGGGCGAGTTGAGATTCACTGAACGAAACCACGCGTGTTGGCGAAAAACCTTGTCCGATCGGACCAAAAGCTTGGCAATGCAAGGTTCAGGTCTACGTCCCGGGCTTTGACAGGAAACGTTCCAACGCCTCGTCAACACTGAGGTCTGTGCAGCGGTAATTGCGCGGCGCCATCTTCGCCGATTCGCTGAAACGCCACAACAGGGCGGAGGGAAAGGCCACGCGGTAAATACAGTCCGCCTTGAGCTCGGACGACCTGACTTCCGAATTCGTGCAGAGGATCAATGGAGTTCCTTCCTCTTTTGCAAAGAGACGTGCGGCATCCGCAAGCTCGGCACCCGACATTTCGGCTACGCCAACCGGGCTGAAATAATACAGCGTCCTGACATCGGATACGCGTGTCACCCCTGGGACTGCGAATGCTCCGGCCGGCGGGTCGAGGATTCCGGTCATCCCTAAATCAGCTCCGCCAGCCTGTCGAAGCGCGACGCCCAGCGCGACTGCAAAGTCCTTCTGCGTCTTGATCGAGCGTGGCAGCAGCGGCGATCGGGCGCGATCGGGTGCCCATCGCCAACGGCTGTCAAAGGAGCGTGCGGCGACAATCGTGGAGGCGGTAGCGTCCATTACAAGAAGGTCGGCCGAGCATGTGCTGCCGGGGATTGAACCATCGTTTCCACCCATCAGGGCAGGAATCGCCGCATTGGCCGCATACGTTGAGGGGTCGTCCGAGGCCACCCAGAATAACAACCGCTCCGGGGAGAGCGGATTGAAATGCACCAATCCCAGGACAAGATGCGTCCCCAAGAACTTCACCCCATCATCACAGGTTACCGCGTCGTTGGCGAGATGCACAGGCAACAACCTGGCTATTTGGGCAACCACGGTATTTTGCGCAGCGGTGCCGATGAGCACAAGGTGGCATCGCGCGATGTCTGCGTCGGTGACCGCAATGTCTGCCTTGATGTTGAGCCGGCCGTAGAGATTCTGGCTGTGCGGCACGCCATCAATGCCCTTGTCTCCACTGTCATCCAGCCATGTGGGACTGGCGCTCTTGCTTGCCGCCTCGGCGGCGGCCCGCATCGCGTGGCATTCGGCAGAGCTACCCAGGGTGCCGTAAACGATCAGCAGAGGGTCGCCTTCGTACAGGAGGAGGGCGTTGCCCGGGGTATGGAGCCGGAAGGGCGCGGGTTCGATTTTGGATTCGAAACCCCAGCCCTTGTCGCGGCGGAAAAGTATTATTGTATCGGGCAAAGGAGCCGGCAGAGTGATCGGCACCGCCCCGTTCACGGCCACCTTCAACGAATGCGCGTGCTCGAAAGGCGATTCCGCGAGGCGCAGGCGCAGGCGCGTGACATTCGTCAACTCGGCAAAAAGGAAATTGTGGTCGCCGGCAGTAAGAACGAATCGGGCCGGCTGGAGGGCGGCGCCCCACTCGACGATCTCACCCCACCATCCGCGCACGGCGCCACCGTCGATGGCCGTGTAGTCGATCCGTCGCACTGTTTGAGAGGCAGGCCGCACCTGGAGTGATTCCCAGGCGGCGCCTCGCTCATTGCCTTCTTTGTAATCCCAAGCGGCATGTCCATAGCCGTTGGTTTCGTCGAGGATCACCTGGCCACCGAGCTCGCGCAGCCGGGCCAGCGGCCCGCGTTCTTGGAGGATGGGCACTATCCAGTCGTCGGCGCTATGGGTTGCGTAGATCGGGAGGGTGACGAGGTTGGCCACGGGCAAATTGCTGGCGAACCCGCACGTCGGGCGAGCAGAGGCGAAGCGGTGCGGGTATCGCGAGCCCAGCCAATAAGTGGCTCCACCGCCCATGCTGCCGCCGTCGAGGTGGATGCGGTCGGGGTCAATCGCCCAATGAACCTGCACATAATCCATAACGTCCAGCACATCAGCTTCGCCCAAAGCACGGTAGCCGCCGCCTCGCCCACGACCGAGAACGGAGACATCAAACGAACCCGGATGCGAGGCCATCCCGGTCGAATGTTCGAGATGGTTGCCGGAATAGCCGTGCATGTAGACGGAAAGTGGCGCGGGGTGGGCAGGGTCGTAATCCGTGGGAATAGCCATCTTGAAGGGTTGACCGGAGTCATCGGCGCGGGATTCGTATGCCCATTCCTGCACCCCTCGGAGAGTGGCCAAGATATTGGGATCAGCCGTGATTCGTTGCACCCAATCGTCAAGCCGACGAATCTTCTCCTCGGCTTCCGTGCTTGGCGCACCCTGGCGCGCCACTGCTGTGTCGGCGTCGTACCGGAGATACTTGATCCAGCCTCGATAAGGCACGAGATCAGTACGGGCAAGCGCCGCGTCAGCGCGCGCGCATGCCTCGGCAAAGGCGTTGATAGCAGAACGGTTAGCGACGTCGGGGTGGGCAACGACGGCCGCGTCGGCAGCGGTGAGTTGGGAAGGCACGAGGACGAGGATGGCAGTTAGCACCAGGGAAGGCAGCAGACGACCAGGGAAATGCATGGGTATTGCTGCGGCGAAGATTGCGCAATACTGCCGGTTGCCCGATGCCCCCGTTGCTACTCCCGGCGCGCAGTATTCCTGCACCGGTCTCGCCCAGTGGCGCGCAGGTGGAATGGGGCTTGTTTCAAAACAAGAGGTGTTCATCTCCGTGTCCTGCCAGGACGCCCAATCCCTCACCGGGCCCGTTGGGAGAACACGCATGCAGAAAAGTCGGGGTGATCATCGAGGGGTATGACCGTCGCAGCTATGATTTCCGATTCGCGAAAAACTGTCAATGCGTGGGCCATGGCGAGGAAATCCGTACCGGGATTTGAACCCGGTGGAGCGCTTTTCCGAAAGGATGCTGAGCGCGTCACCTGCAATTGGGACACCAGGACAGACGGCCGCGACATAAGCCGCCGGCGTATTCCGTTACCTCCGTCTCCTATCTTTGGATACGCGGCGACAATCTTCATAGGGCCTTTCCTATTGGTGTACCGGTATATTGGATACCTCCGAACTACATCTCTGATGGTCCACGCCGGCTTGGCTTCCCCGTTCCTTGTGACCGGTTTCCAAGAATTGGTCCAACAAGCCAAAAGCACACATTCATAACCTGTTGTATATTAACGTCGATGGCCCGTAACCAACACCAGCAGCTGGTGTGACAGCTAAGGGGGTTTGGGTCTGGCGGATCTGGTTCGGCGACACTTTTAAAACGATGGACTTGTGACCGACAACTAGCTCACGGGCTGACGCTATCGATATTTGTAGTCTCTAACGCCTCGCCATGATCCATCGGATAGAACGAGACGTGAAGCCAGCCGCTTTCGGTGATGATGAGGTCGAGCACAAATTTCCCCTGGCCCGCAGACACCACAACGTGATTATGACCTCGCGGGGAAGTGCGCTTCACCGCCCCCTCTGAAATCGGGCCTTCGGTAGTGACGTTCAGTCCGATTATGGCTTTTGGCACAGACTTCAGGATGTAAGTGCCCTCGACTACGACGTCTTTGCCTTCTGGCGTTTGTTGCTGGGTCACATGCGTGACCTTCAGCCGATCTACGGAATAGCAGCCCGCGATGCCTACGACCAACACCGCTGTGAATGCAAACGATAAGACACTACGGTACGTTGTTTTCATGTGATAGATCCCGCCGAGACGCTCAAGACCACCCACGGCCGCCGGCTGGCACGACTCGTGCGCAGGCACGAGGCGCGACCGACGGCCGAATTGGCAGCGGCGACTTCGGCTCCTTCATTCCTCGTCATTCAACAAATCCTCGACTCGAAATAGCTGCTCGGCTCGGCGAACGTGCAAAACGATCGCGCCAACAGCGTCCATGCGATAGTACAGCCAGCAGGGCTTGGCCCACAACTGGCGAAAATTCCGGTGCGGAAATCCAGGTATCGGCCGCCCTGGTCTTGGCAACGACGCCAAGCGGTCCGTGAGGGCGAAGACACGTCTGGCCACCGCCGCCGCCGCTTCAGGGTTGTCAAGGGCGATGAATTCCAGAATCGCCTGGAGCTGGTCCAGGGCAGGCGCGGTCCAGATTACTTCAGCCATTTCGAGAATCGTCGCTTCGCCTCGTTCTGCGAAACCACTCGGCCGTCGCGTGCCGCCCGCTCGCCCAGGGCAATGCCCTCGAGAACAAACAACCTGCGATTCATTTCCTCATAGGAGTCGACAGACACCAAGTACGCAGCAGGTTTGCCGTGCTGCGTGATCAAAATGGGCGTCTGCTCAACCTTCAGACCGGCGATGATCTTCGTCGCCCTCCGTTTCAACGCCGTAACGAGCTGTGTTTTCACAAGTGACACTTAAGTACCACTAGAACCATAGTCAAGGGCGCGTCTTTATGCCCAACGTTCAGGGTATGGGGTTCGATGACCGCGCAGCGGGCGACGGATACCCGCGACCCGGTTGTGCGCCGCTCCAGTCTCTCTTCAACACCGAGTACATGGCGTGATCGACAAAGTGGTCGTAAAGCCACTCTGCATCCCGAATGACACCTTCCAGAGTGAAGCCGAGGCGCTCGGGAATCGCCCGGCTTCGCCGGTTTCCGACTGCCGCAGGAATCTGGATTCGGTTGAGTCCGTACACGGCAAAAGCATGTGAGATCAGAACCCGACAGCACTTCGTCATGATCCCGTGTCCGACCGCCTCACGTGCCAACCAGTATCCGATTTCGACGGACTTGTTGTCCCACCGGATCGGATGGTAACCTGCAACGCCGACGATACGTCCACGAAACTCGACGGCGCACGTGAACCCTTGGTTCGCGGCCTCTTGGCGCAAGGTTGCCTGGATGAAGGCGAGGCTGTCTTTGGATGTCGTATTGGCGTCCAACCATGGCAACCATTCGCGGAGGTGCGCCCGGTTCCCGTCCACCACCCGGAACAGAGTCTCGGCATCGTCCTCGCAAAGAGATCTGAGTCTCAACTCATCATCTATTCGTGTTTCAAGCATGCTCATCCTCTCGGCGAACGATTTAGGTCAGGGACGCCGGGCTTCCGACTCGGTCGAAGCAGAAGGGACTTTTCCCGGCGTTCCCTGTAGTGGCTGGTGTGTGCCCGGCACGGGAGTGAACTGACGGGGTGAAAGTCCTCGATGCAAGATACCAATGAGAACAAAAGCACTAGACAAAGGCAACTGCGCGGCCGCGAGGCCGGGTGGGAAAGAAGCTGGAGTCAAAGCGACGAGCCCACGAACAGAAACAGGCTGCGAGGCCGGTGACGCGGACGAGCTGGCACCACACAGCGAAGTCCGGGTATCAGCGTCACAGGTAAAGCCTGGGGTTGTGTCGCGAAAGTCACCTCCCTTACCCGGGGAGACCTGTCCGGCATGCCCTGCGGCTGGTGCGCAGAGCGCCGTCACTGGAAACAGCGGCGGTCAACGAGCAGGAGTCAGCAGAGGTCGTAGTAGTGCGGGAAACGAGCCAGGAGTAGGGGTTCACCTCCCGAGGGGTGCGCTGAAAGGCCTGGAGGGTCTCACGCACGCACGAAGGACTGAACTGATCGGGACTGCGGAGACCGCGGTTTCCTTCCAACTGGAATTGGCGCTCAACGTCGATTCTTCGGCGGAGCGGAAGCAAGCGGCGGAGACAGACCGTGGTCAAGGGGAACTATGGGAATGCACACTGAGTCCGGGAAACCTCAACGAAGCGTGGAGGCGGGTGCGTGAAAATG
>CAVRNM010000272.1:0-4514 GCA_963722225.1 uncultured Verrucomicrobiae bacterium | reverse complement strand
AAAAAAAAAAAATCTCTCTCTCTCTCTCTCTCTGTCTTTGTGCGACGCAATGCGAATTCCGTCTTCCAGCTGCGGAGGATGCTGATTCACTCTGCAGCCGCGAGTGCCGGCGAGCGGATAACCCGTCCGGAGAGGCAGGCAGCTGCGAATGCCAGTGGGCGGCTCGTCCTGGCCCAGTCACTCGCTGGCGCTCGCGGCTTCCTCAAGTGTCTGCCTGTCGAGGCTGTGAAGTTCGCCGCCGCTCTGCGGGCTGGTCGCGCTGCCGCCCGTGCGATGTGGAATCGCTCTCGCGATCGGCGCCAGCGCGGGCCCAACGAGCTCATGCTTGACCGCGATACAGAGCGCCTGAGTGAGTGGCTCGCGTGGCTCCGGAAGGCGCAGAAGAGGCCCGCCATTGTCTGGCAGGCCACGCCGGTTTGCGGCGCCTGGCAGCTCCAGTTCACCCTCCACAACTTTGCGCCTGCCCTGCAGAAGATCGTCGTGGAACAATGCCAGCCCGACGGCGCGTGGACGATGCTTTACGAATCGCATCTCATCGAGTTCCGGGCCTTTGCGGCGCGCCCGCGGACCAGGATTCGCCGCGAGTTCAGCGTACCGATTCCGGCAGCCGCGAGTGTCAGCGAAGAGAATGCTGAAACGCTGAAAACTGGAAGACTGAAACCGGAAGAAAGTCCCGCGATTTCTCGGTTTTCCGCTTTCCCGATCTGGTTTGCCCCACTCGCCGACGCTCACGGCTGCCCGAACCAACCATCTTCGTTCGCGGACGCTTGCAACTTCCCTTCCCTCCGCCTTGCCGTGCGGGGGGTGGGGCAGGTCGCCCTCAGCCGCGTTGAGCTGACCGACGGCGTGGTGAGATTTCATCCCACCGGCTGGTCGTCAGCGCAAAAGAGTCTGCTGGGCCGACCGGCGCCCGATCGGGAGTTTCCGGAAGTGGATTGGACGAAGAATCAGGATTCGAGATGTTTGACCTTCAGTCCGGACAGCAGGAAGCGGCTGGGAGTCGCTGACGTCCGCGTGCAATGACCCTGTTGTGCCGCAGCCTCCGGCGGTCCTGCGGCGAAACTTGACGGACACTACCCGGACACTACCCCGGCGGCGCTTGTCCGCGTCCAAGGCCAAGATAACGATGCCAAAAAAACGCCCCCCGGTTAGGAGGGGCGTTGAGAAACAAACGATTCTGGACCCGATCAGAATTTAACCTTCAGGTCCATGTAGTACATGCGGCCAAAATAGCTGTACGTACTCGCATCAAACGGCGGGCTGGAGTAATTATTACGATCGAGCGGCGGCATTTGGTTGCTCAAGTTGTTCACTCCAACATCAAAGGTTAAGCCATGGAGGTGGGAGTTCAACAGGCCGAGGTTCAACCGGAATTGGAGGTCGAACGTGTTGTACGCGTTGATCGTGTCGCCATAGCCATCGCCGACGGCGTTAATATGGGTATAACCCAGTGTCGCACCGTAGGCCTTGTAGTCCCAGTCCAAGGTCGTGTAGGAGCGGGTCTTCGGCAGGGTCCCATATTGGTCCAATCCGGCGTAGTCGGTGCCCGGATCGGTCGGACCAGTCTTAAGGAAGAACTGCTTCAGGATCGCCCATTCTGAATTGATGGCAAAGCGCCCGTAGGTCTGCCAGGGGAGCGTATATTTTAGGCCAATGTCCCAGCCATGCTGGTTTTGCGAGGCGATATTAACATTGGACTCCAACACATAGACATTTTCCGGGTTCGGCGAGAGCTGCCCCGGGGCTGTCACCCGGGTGCCGCCTTGTCCAGGGAAGTTGTTCAGCGTGACGTATTGCGCAAACGGCGAGGCCGGTCCGTATTCCTCGACCGACTGCATCATGGTGAGATCGCTTGCCGGCTCGGCGATCAGGTCGGTTTGCTTGATACTGACATAGTCAACCGAGACTTCCAACCCCTTCACGTATTTCGGCGAGTAGAGTATGCCGAAGGTCTGGCTCTTGGCCTTCTGCGGCGTGAGGTCCGGATTTGAACCGCTCATCTCCAGACCTTGCACATCGGGGTAGGCCCCGATCGCGGTCCCGGACGAATTATACGCCGTCAGGCCTTGGGGCGAATTGGTAAACCCCGAGTTGGTCGGGCCGTACAGTTCGTACAGCGTCGGTTCTGCGAAGGACTTGGCGAACGTCGCACGAAGCGCGATATCATCGTTATACGGCAGGTAGCGGATAGAAACCTTCGGAACCGTGCTCGTATTGCCGTCGCTGTATTCTTCGTGCCGGAACGCGCCGTCAACCGAGAGGAGGTGAAGTCCGGGAATTCCATTTTGCGGGCTGAAAAGCGGAACCTTCAGCTCCGCGAACTCGCTCTTCGCGTCGCGGGAGGCGTTGAACGGGCTGATGGACACGCCGTTGTTCCACAGAGACGACGTTCCGCCCGGAGGAACGGTGCTGTCGTAGTCGGCTGTCGCAATCAGCGATTCTTTGCGGTACTCGACGCCCGCCGCATACCGGAGAGCTCCGCCCGGCAGATCCCAGATTTTGCCGTTGATGAGTGCGTTGTAGGTGTACAACCCGCTCGTATAATTGCCAACCGATGTGCCGTAGATATCGGCCGCCGCCATATCTGTCGGATTCTGCGTAATGGCGAACATGTTGATGTTTCCATCCGCAATGCCGGCCAAGAGAGCCGAATTGAGGACCTGATTGAAGCCAAGCGCCGTCTGGTAGGAGATGTTGTAGTTGGCGTAAACCTGCCAGTTGAAGTAGTCGTTGACCTTGCCTTCAAACGTCGCCGTCCCCCGATAAAAATTGCTCTGGTTTTCGTAGATGCGGTTGGGTCCGCTCACGAAACGATTGCGGATCGTCATATTTGGACCGCCGTCACCGCCGTCATTGGTAAGGGGAGTATAAGCCCCCTCGGCAATGAGAGCCGCGTTGGAAACCGAGACCGGCTGGGGATTCAATTGATAGCCCGTATCCGTGTACGCGTAGAGGAAATCCGCCTTGAACGCGAGCTGGTCGGTGATGTCGTGCGTGGCGGCGACCGTCACGATCCGTTTGTCAAAGGAATTCAGGATCGTGGGCTTTGTGGAAAGATTGAAGCCGTCGATCACATCGTCGATTGAAACCACATTGTAGACCCCTTGGGCAACCAGGTTGGCCATGGTCGTTGGGCCACCTTCACCAACCGGGGGAGGGGCATTCAATCCGGGAGCCAGCTTGTAATATTGGCCGCCGCCAGTGACGACTCCGGGATAAGTCAAAGTGCCGAAGAACTGGTTGTCATAACTCACATCGCGCTCCCAAATCGGGTCGGATTTGGTCCATTCGGCCGAGAACACCAGATGGGTCTTGGCATCCCCGGCACCGACCATGGCCGACACCGAGCGTTCGCGCCAATAGCCGCCCGTGGCGTTCGGGGCTTCCGTATAGTGCGTATCGACCTCCGCACCCTGGTAATCCTTGCGGAGGATGATATTGATGACGCCGGAAACGGCATCCGAACCGTAAATGGCGGAGGCGCCATCGGTCAGAACCTCGATGCGCTCCACGGCCGCAAGGGGGATGATGTTGAGATCGACGAACTCATAGCCACCGCTGGCAGCGACGGCATCAGGGGCGACGCGCTTTCCGTCGATCAGAACCAGAGTGGAGACATTGCGGAGGGCGATCTGCGAACCGCCGTTCGTCGAGTTGCCCGAGATGTTGCCATTCTCCAGGCCGATATTATTGCCGCCCTGGATCTGGGGGATCGTCTTCCGCAGCACGTCCAAGACATTGGTGTTCACTCCGGAAGCCTGGATCGCCTGAATATCGATGATCTGGAGCGGCAGGGCCTTGGTCTCGTCCAGCGCCGCCGGAATGTAGGAGCCCGTGACGACGAATTCCTCCATTTTCACTTCCTGGTCCGGCGTGGGCGCAGCAGCCGTCGTGGTCGTCGTCGTTGTCGTCGCCGTCGTCGAGGTTGTCGGAGTCGCCGAGGCTGTCGGAGCGGTCTGACCGACCGCGAAATAAGGCAGGCCCGCCCCAAGAACGAGGGCAAGCAATGCCTGCAACTTCCTTACGGGAGTTAGGTTCATAATGCTATCAGTTGTGCTTTGGTTGGTAAGAGGCCGTGGCCTGAAGACCACCGCAGGTTCTCTTGCCGGAATGACAAGCAGGTTTCCCGCCACGTGGCAATGTTTTGTTAATTCTATGTGATAATGCAAAATGCGTTTCTAATAGTGGTGATTAGGATTCCTATTAGCGGCATAGCTCCTGGTTTTTCAAATTCGTGCATTGCCACAGCCGCCGACTGGTCATAGCTATATACTAATTGTGAAGGAATTGCAGGAGATCTTGACCCTGCTTGATGCTTCGGCGCCGGCAGGCGCTATCTTGGTGACCCTGGTCGGCGTGGAGGGTTCCTCCTATCGGCGTCCCGGAGCGAGAATGCTGCTCACATCAGAAGGTCGGCGGATCGGATCCATAAGCGGAGGTTGCCTGGAGGACGACATTATTGCTCAGGCCGGGAGTGTACAGGGCTCAGGCCGGGCAAAAGTGGTGGTCATCTC
>CAVRNM010000271.1:0-18714 GCA_963722225.1 uncultured Verrucomicrobiae bacterium | reverse complement strand
TATGTTGTGTACCTGTTATTCGTTTTCCTCGTCTTTGCTGTCCACGGGCATCGTGAGCGGCGTGACCAACACCGCTGCCCGCCTGATCGACAACATCGGGGAGAAGGTCGGCAAGATAGTCTCGTACACCGACCCGACCGACGAGATCGCCGGAATGCTGGGTGAAGTGCCGTTCGACCAGCTCAGCGTGCGGGTGTCGCGCGACGCGTCCGCGAATCTCCGGCTCACCGAGTTCTCCCTCGTTTCCCCGATTCTCCGTTTGCAGGGCGAGGGCGTTGTCACGCCCGAGGCGGGCAAGGCGTGGTTCAACCAGCCGCTGAAGCTGACGTTGAGCCTGGGGGTGATGGGGACCGTGGAAAAGGCCATGACGCAGGCCAAGGCGCCAATGCTGTCCACCAACCGGGATGATCTTGGTTATCTGAAGTCGACCGATCCCTTCGACGTGGTCGGCACGCTCGAACGGCCCGACGCGGGACAGCTGTACACCATGGTTGCGCGTTCGATGCTCGGGAAGCTGCTGCATTAAGCCGGGCGCCGGCTCGGTCGCAAGCGGCCTTCCCGCTGCCTGGCCCCGATCCAGACGCTTCCGGTGGGGAACGAGTGATGGGTCAGCCAGGCAAAAATCCTGCCAACGAAGTGGAAAGCGAGAATCAACGCACCGACCGCGAAATGGCGCGACGACTCCTCCCAGAGGCGGTCAGCATTCGCCGGGTCGAGGGCGTAGGCCGCGACGCCGCTGCAGTCCGCCGGACGATGGGTGACGCGCTCGGATTCGTTGCAATCGGAGAAATAACGACCGCCCACACCCTCCAGCAGCGGAGACGTGGCCAGCAAAACGGATGTGGCTGCGCCTTGCTCGCGGGTCTTCTGCAATTCGTGCGGGGTGACGAGTTTGCCGCCGACATGGCGTTGAAGGTTGGTGGCGATTGCACCGGGATTCAGGGCATTGGCAGTGATGCCGTCATTCGCCCAACGCGCGGTGGCGCCAACGGCGAAGGGCACATTGGCGGTCTTGGATTGACCGTAGGCCAGCCAAGGATCGTAGCGGCGGAAGGCAAAGTGGATGTCGTCGAAGACCACCGGCGACAGCAGGTGGGCGGTGGAACTGACGGTGACGATCACCCTCTTTCCAGAGAAATCAATTCCCTGGGCCACCTCGGCGGCGGTGGAACGGAAACCAAAAGCTGTCGTGATGCGCGTCATCGTGGCCGAAGGTCAGAGTCCCGCCAGGAGTTCGGCGGGTGATCCCAACGGCCGCATTGGCTGCGGCGCCCTCGTCGGCCAAAATCCCAGTGTTTTCCGATCGAGACCGACCAGAACTCTCCACCGGCTCCGGTCCGTGGTGTATTCAAAGCGGTCGCTGACAACGTTCTCGCGCTCGGGCACCCGCAACCACCAGGCCCGGCGGAACGTCGTCGGACCTGCGGGCTGGATATAGAAATAGTCAAAGGCGCGGTGCGATCCGCAGTAATAGGTGGTATCAGGGTAGGGGGTGAGACTGTGGCGCGTTGCTTTGCGCATGAGCTTTTCCCGCGTGACGGTGGACGTGCATCCGGGCTGGAAGAGGGCGAGCAACAGGATGAGGGCGGCGAGGGTCTGTTTCATGGAATCAGATGGTCCGAAACCGCCCAAGACGACCCTCGACCGCCGGCTGGCGCGACCGGTGCGTCAGCAGCGGGCGTTGGAGCTGCTGGCCTTTTGCGATCGAAGGATAGTAGTGCCACGGCCTGTCGAAAAGAAGATTCAGCGCAAGCCTCAGACGCCGGCTCCTGCCGACCCCAAAACCATTGGCGAATACATGATTAAGAAGCGTATCGAGATGTGCATAACACAATCTCAAATTGCTAAACAACTGGGAGTTGCGAAATCAACAGTTGGAAACTGGGAAGGCAACCACTGCAGGCCTTCCGGAAAGGTGCGTGAGCAGATCATTGCATGGCTCGGCTTCGATCCGGAGCCGCAAGAATCGCTGAGCCCAGCAGCTGCCTCCCCCTTTGATGAGCTGCTGGGATTTTGTTATCCGAATTCCGGCCCTCCAATCCATTAACGCTCAGCAGCTGAGTGGCAGCTGTTGGGATATCTACAAAATCTCTGTAACAGTTGGTCATTAAAGACAACCGCGCCTATCTGGTTCAGTACTGCCGTGAAATATCGATCTGATTGGTCCTGTGGGCCATCGGCCAACATGCGAACGGTCACATGCCGGCTCGGCCGGCGGGAATCACTCCGCTGCCAGCCTGGCAAATTCATCCCAAGCCTCCTTGTGCGTCCCGTCCCTGGTCGCCAGACCGAGGTGATTGCCTTGTCCTTCCTCGGTGTCCCTCATAAACATCCAGAAGAGATGCTGCACTCCTTCTGTTCTCGCCTGTGCAACTGCCTCGCCAAGTAACCGTGCCTGTTGGTCGGGTGTAAAAGAGACAGTCTCCTGCCGCACGGTCAACGGGCCGCTTGGAAAATCAAACTCGGTGATCCACAACGGCGCTCGGACATCCTTCTCTTTCATCCAGCCCTTTACGGTTCGGATATAGCCTCCAAAAGTGATTCTCCACTGGTTCCCGTCTTCAGGAATGAAGTAGTTGTGCATGTCAATGGCATCGAATGCCTTTGATTCAAGAACCGCATCGAACCAACCCTTCAGGCGCGCCAAGCGCGGCTGGGGAGCCCCCAAATGTTCGAAGAACTCACAGGCAATGCCTGCGGACACGACAGTGGCATCGGGATCCGCTTCATGAACCGCCGCATATGCAGTCTTGAGCAACTCCACATAATCCTCCCGGGTTCCCAGCCAGTAGACATCCAAGTTCGGTTCGTTTTCGATCTGCCAGCAGACCCCTCTTCCCTTGTATCTGGTCGCCACTGCTTGGACAAAACGAGCGAATTGCGCCATATCCTTGGGCGGGGTTGCCGCCTGATGGTTCTGCTTCTCCGGAATGCGGATACCCGCCCAGGGATTATACGCCCGCAAGGTGACCAGCAGGCGAAGATGGTGCTGCGCTGATTCGTTTACCACCTGATCCAGATGAGCCCAATCATACTGCCCCGGAGACGGCTCGATCTTCGCCCAAGTGACCCCGCTCCGCACCCATTTTGCATTCAGCGCATCCACCAGCGCCAGAGAGCCTGCAGGATCATCATTCATCCATTTCGTCATATCAATCCCGAGCAGACCCGGACCAGGATCGGGATGGTCGTGCGGACTAACGGTCCTTTGTGCGAATGAGCCCATGCAACAGAGAACAACCGTGGAAAGCAAAACCACGAGATTCGGGGGGAGTTTCATATTATCTCAGCCGTCTCGTACCTTGCAGGAGACCCCTCTTTGCCGCCGGCTTAGCTCCGTTCGACGATTACTTCTCGCATCTTCGCAGTCAACGTCTCCACCCGGTACGGTTTCTCGATGAAACCTGCCAGGCCCATGTTCTGGAATCGCTGGGAAATCTCCTGATCGCTGTATCCGCTGGCTAGAATGACGCGCACGCTGGGCTGAATGCGGCGCAGTTCTTTGAACGTCTCTTCACCGTCCATTCGCGGCATCGCCAAATCCAGCAATACACAAACGACCTCGGCTGCGTGGGCACGGAAGAGCTCAATCGCCTCCTGCCCATCGCCGGCTCGAAGCACCGCGAAACCGCTCCGTTCAAGCATCTTTCCGGACACGTTGCGGACCGGTTCTTCGTCGTCGACGAGGAGGATGGTGCCCTTGCCGCGCCACGGCGGTTGTTTTCCTTCGGGCTTTGCGGAAGCGGCGTCTTTCGCGCTGGCCGGGAACAGGACCCGGAAGGTGGTGCCCCGGCCCGGTTCACTCTCCACCTTGAGGGCACCCCGGTGACTCCGGACAATGCCGAGTACCGCGGCCAGGCCCAGGCCCCGTCCGGCAAATTTGGTGGTGAAAAACGGGTCGAAAATCCTAGCTTGAGTCTTCGCGTCCATGCCGCAGCCCGTGTCTATTACCTCCAGATAAACGTATCGGCCGGGAATTGGTGGCGCGGTCAATTGACCACCAAGCAGACAATTCTCGTCGCATTGCATGGTTCCGG
Source organism: uncultured Verrucomicrobiae bacterium (assembly GCA_963722225.1). Taxonomy (GTDB): domain Bacteria; phylum Verrucomicrobiota; class Verrucomicrobiia; order Opitutales; family Opitutaceae; genus Fen-1467. Next base: position 14,677 of record CAVRNM010000271.1, on the reverse strand, counting down.
TTGAAATGGTAATGACTCCGTCGGCGTCGCCGATTGCGTCCGCTGCGTTGATGACCAGGTTCATTGCCAACTGCCTCAATTGAGCGGGATCGGCTTCGATCGCCGGCAGCCCCTCGGCCAGTTGGCAACGCAGCATCACCTTCTTGGAAATTGAGACGTGGAGCAGGCGGGTCAGCTCCTCTACCAAGCGAGACAGGTTGATCGTTTCCACGACAAACCGCCCCTTCCCGGCGTAGGCAAGCATCTGCCGACACAACTCAGCGGCCCGGCTGGATGCCTTGTCGATCTCTCGCAAGCTGTCGCGAGCCGGAGACTCCGGAGCTAGATCCATCAAGGCCAAGTTGGCATGTCCAAGGATTGCCGTGAGAAGATTATTGAAGTCGTGGGCGATACCACCGGCTAGGATTCCCAGACTCTCCAATTTCTGCGCCTGCTGCATCTGCGCCTCAAGTTCACGCTGCTTCTGCTCGGCCTGTTTGCGTTCCGTGATATCTTGGACCGCACCGGCTACCCGGCGCACGGGGCCGGAGCTTTCCTTCACGGCCTGAATGATAGCGACGAAGTGGCGGATGGAGCCGCCCGCGCCCACAGTTCGGAATTCCTGCTGGCACGATTCGCGTGACTCAGCAACCCGCTCCTGTGCCTCCAGCAAATGGGCACGGTCTTCCGGGTGGATCAGGTCAATGAATTCAGTGAAACATGGAACTCCCAACGCTGGATCGCGCCCAAATAGACGGAACATCTCTTTTGACCATCGGCCTGTCCCCTTGGCGAAATCGAGATCCCAACTCCCAATCCGCGCCATGGATTGGGCAAATTCCAGACTAGCCTGGCTCTCCCGCAGCGCCTCCTCCGCCTTCTTGCGCTCGGTGATATCGCGTACCGTCGTCACGACGGTGAGTTTCCCCCGGTAGTCAAAGAGGTTGGCGCTCAACTCCACGGGAATCTTGTGGCCATCCTTGTGGACGTGCATCCCTTCCCAGACAGCATGCCGGTCCTCCCGAAGACGTGGAAGCACTTCCGCCGAGATGGCATGGGTCTCGGCTGCATCAATGGCCGCCGGATCCAACTCCAGCAACTCCTCCCGGGTATAACCCAGATGCTGGCAGGCGAGCTCGTTCACATCGAAGAAATGTTCGAGCCCGCCGCTCCCCGTAAGTCCATGGACGAACACTGCGTCGTTGATGCTACGAAAGAGCAGGCGGTAATGCTCCTCGCTTTCGCGCAAAGCCTCCTCCGCCCGCTTGCGCGCTGTCACATCCTGAGTGGTGAGTTGAAAAAACTGACGTCCGCCAGATGCGAAACTCACCAAATGAATCTCGGCATCCCACAGCCCTCCATCCGGATACTGATTACGCCACTCGAAAATGACGTCGCCTTTCGTGCGCGCTATTTGGTTGAAATATAGTGCCTTTTCCAACGATGGCGTGCCGTCGTATTGCACGGCCGAGGCAACGTCCGCTGGCGTCTTGCCGATCATCGCTTCGCGGGAAGGGATACGGTAGATCTCGACCGCGGCTCTATTGCAATCGACGCATCGCAGAGTCTCGCCATCTAGCACCACGATAGGAATCCGTGAACTTTCAAACACCCGCTTGCGGAATACTTCGCTCTCTTTAAGCGCGTTTGCTGCCCGTTTTCGCTCGGTGATATCTCGGATACAAGCGACGGAGTGGATTTCACCATTCAACTTGAACGTGGAAACACTAAACTCCGCGTCAAACTCCCTGCCGTCCGCTTTCTGGCAACGCATCTCGTAGAATCTCGGGACCTCTTGTCCAGCAGAACGGCGTCTCACATTCTGGATCATCTGTTGACGATGGCATGGGGCGATCAAGTCAATGACGGAGCTGCCTACCAACTCTTCGTTATTCTTGAAACCAAACAGTTCGACGTAGGCAGGGTTGGTGAATATATGCATCCCATTTCTTGCCAACCCTATAGCATCCCTGGAGCCTTCGAATACCGCCCGAAGCTTCGCTTCGCTTTCCCTCAGGGCTTCATCCGCCCGCTTCTGCCCAGTGATATCTTGAACGACCGCCAGAAGGTGGATGGGACGATCGTCCTGATCTTTCACCAGTCGGATCGAAACGTCTCCCCAGACCGGCCGGCCAGTCTGGTGCAAATAACGCTTTTGCACTCGGGCCGATTCCATCTGGTCTGCCAGGATAGCGCGGATTTCAGTGACTCCAATCTGGCGGTCTTCTGGAAAGGTCACCTCAATAAAGGTCTTTTGTTTCAGCTCGCTTTCCGAATAGCCGACAAATTGGCAAAAGGCCTCGTTGCAGCGGAGAAACCGAAAGTCCGCTCCGACGATCACCGCTCCTACCGGGGACAGGTCGAATGTTCGGCGAAAATGTTCTTCACTCGTGCGCAGGGACTCATGCACCCGTTTGGTTTCCGCGAAGAGCCTCGCATTTTGCAGGCTCGACGCCACGGTTCCGGCCATAGTCTCCAAGAAGTCTGCCTTGGGCGCAAAGTCGCGTTCTATTCGTGAGGCCAATCCCACCACCCCGATGATTGCCTCGTGACCGCGCAATGGCAGAGCCGCGAACGATCGAAGCCCCGCCTTCTTGCACTCTTCCCACGTGCAGCGAACGTCGGTGAAGATATCCCGCGAATATAAAGGCTGCCCCAGCCGTACGGCCAAGCCGCACATGCATTCGCCGACCCGGTGTTCCGGAATCTGCCCGAGCAGTTCCCGGCCCGTCTCTGGCGCTATGCCGGCCAGCACGAGCCCTTCACCTTCGCGGAGGAACAAGAAGGCCAGATCGCATTTGACCGTACCAAGAATCGTATCGAGGGCCGACGCCACCACCGCCTCCAGCGACAGCGAGGCACTGACCTTCCGGCCCAACAGGTTGAGAGCGGTCAGCTCCTCTGCGAGGCTGCTCAGTTCTGCCAGATCGACGTGCTGGCCTTTGGCCTGTTCTTGAGATTCCACCGGCAGGTGAGGACGGAGTTTCATGAGCCACCAAGTCAGGCGGTCGAACGTCATTGTCTCCCGGGCGGCGTGCGGATTCAATTCAAGAATTGGTGGCAAGCCATGACGTCAGCCGATGCCAATGTCCGACTCAGACTCGAATTTCGACCCGAGTCGGTCCGTAGCCACGATGCCAATGCGCGCACCCCCCGAGTATTTACGTGGCTGGAACCGACGCCGTGGATTTGGGCCTGTGGCGCCTTTGGGGCGGGTTGAATCAGATTTGGCATACGGCTGGACGGTCTCCGAGCTGGCGCGACTAGCCTGCATAAGTGAGGAGCACCTTCGGCGCCGGTGCCACAAGCACTATCCGGCCGACTACGATGCCGTCGTGGATCAGGCTAAACAGGAACTGCGGACGGAATACAGGCCGATCCTGGAATCGAATGGACCGGACCTGAAGGCTTTCGACGTGATCTTCGTTGGCTCGCCAAATTGGTGGAGCACGATCGCCCCTCCGGTAATGACCTGGCTTTCGGCCCACGACCTCTCCGAGAAAACTGTTGTCCCTTTCATCACCCACGAAGGCAGCTGGCAGGCGAAAAGCGTGCAGGACGTGAGAAGGCTGAGTCCTGGGGCGACTGTTCTCGATGGCCGGGCCTTCTGGGGAAGCGATGTGAAGAATTCCGGTGAGGAAATCCAGCGGTGGTTGCGCGAAATCAAACTGCTCAATTAGTGCCCTACCAGCCCGGCTTCCGCTCCTCAACCACCACCGGTATTCGAATCCGGTATGTTGTTTCTCGCATGCCGGCCCAAAAAGCGTCGGTAATCCCTAGAGGTAATTAATTTACGAGATTACCGGCAAAAAGCTCGGACCTGAGCGAAAGCGGCGAAATGACCCCGTTTGGTCAATACATGGGCAATATTCGAAGAGTTCTTCCCTCGGCTTCCGCTCCACATGATCAGGGTGGCAAAGAAGCACTCGACGCAGGCGGCAGAAGCCGCGGCGACCGCGCATTACGGGTTGCTGTTGGGAAGCTCGACCTGCCGCCAGTTAGCCAACGTCACGGCTGCACGAGTTGGAGCTCTTCGAGGGCGACCGATTCCCATCCCTTGATAAGGCTGCGGAATTCAACGCGATTCGCGCCAGATTCAAGCGTCACGTTGAGGTCGGTGGTCTTCCATTCGCCGCCGGTCGGCAGGAGATTGAGCGGACGGCCGGGCGCGCCGTCAATGGCCACCTCGTAGGGCAATGCCTTGTCGCTGCTGTTCTGATACAGAAATCGCAGCGTGGCGGCGCCTTCATGAGGCGCAACGACGCCCCAAGTCAGACTGGTCCCCAGGTGGCAGAGATTGCGAACCGCGCCCCGGCCGGCAGAACCGCTGCCGTTCTGGATCTCCGCCATGCCCACGCGGGCGGCGCGAACCGCCGGATAGATGGCGGGGGGATGCGCGGTGCGTTGAAACCGAGGGAATTGAATCGGAATCCAGGCTGATCCACATAGGCAAGCAGGCTGATCTCCCCGGGATTGAGATAGACGCCCGGAATCGTGATGTCCTTCCATGTGTCGTCACCGCCAGTCGCCGGCACGTCGATCACCGCGACTACCTGATCGAGCGCCACCACGCGCAGTCGGCCCCGCCGGGGCGCTGGCCACGCGGGCAGTAAGGTCGAACCACCCTCCCCGTCCGCAATCAACCGTGTAGCGCATCCATTCGCTGGCGCACAGGCCGCCGAGCACGAAATCGCCGCCGACATCCCCACCGCCTGCGATGGAAAATCATCCGGACGATAGTTGGTCCTTTCCGGCAGTCGGCGCGTCGTGTGAAAGGCAACGCCTTCGCCCCCCTTGTCATAGTTGATGGCCTTGATGCGCCCCGGCAACGCCGGCGCCGGATAGAAATGCGGCACCGGCCGTCCCGATGAACCGCTGGCCTCGCCCGTCGGATCGATCACGTCCGCCTTCAGCTCCGGGGCAGGACGCGGAGGGAGCACGATTCCATCGAGCGTCACTCGAACCTTGTGCCGCGTTTCTGCGGTCGCGGCCGGCAGTGTAACCGAGAGCACCCGTGTGTCGGCCGACCAATCGTGGACAAGCGGGGCGCCGGTAGCGGAGATGACGTCGACCGGTGTCGAATGCAGATGGAAATGGGCCACGTAGGTCGCCGGAGTGAATCGCTTGTTCGACTCATCGATGGCGAGCGTTACTTCGCGCGCTGATTCCTCGCAGGCGATCTGTGTGACCGTAATTCGCCCCGCTGATAGCCGAAACTGTTACCATCGTCACGGTACAGTGTGAAGGCCGACTTCCCCGACGGGAAGACTTCCAGCGTCAGTGGATCCCATGGCTTCTCCGAGGTGCTTCTCATGTCGGGCGCCATCGGGATGATTGCGCCGGCGCGCACCGCAACGGGAATGCGGTTTTGCGGTGCGGCGACAACCCAAGCCCGACCGCCCGGGTATTCGACGCCTGTGTCCCAGTCGAACCAGCGTCCCGGCGGGAAATATACGGAGCGGTTCGTCTGCCCTTCGTGGAGTGCGGGGGCGACCAACAATTCGCGGCCAAAGAGGTATTGGTCACCGGGCGTTGCGAGCGACTGCGCATCGTCCTGAAACTCGAAAGCCAGTGGACGGACAAGCGGCACTCCAGTCCGGCTCGCCTCCCAGGCGTAAGAATAGATGTACGGCAGCAGCCGGTACCGCAGTTTGAGATAGTGCAGGCAGCTTTGCTCCACGGCGGGACCAAACTGGTAGGGCTCCGGCCGGCCGCCCGCCTTGTGCGCGCGGGTGATGGGCGAGAATACGGAGAACTGCATCCACCGTTCGTAAAGCCGAGCGTGGGCACCCATCTGGTCGTTCCTGTAATAGCCCTCCATAAAGCCGCCGGTATCGCAAGTCCACCAAGTGAGACCGGACAAACCGCTGTTGAGCATCTCGGGGGGATGGGCGCGGAGAGTGGCGTAGTCGCTGTAGATGTCGCCCGTCCAGACCGCCGCATGGTGACTCTGAGATCCAGCCGAACCGGTGCGCGTTAAAATCATTGGACGCCGGTCCGGGGTCTCGGCGAGCTGGGCACCTTCAAAACTGCGCGTGACCCGCTGCGAATACTCGTTATGCACATTGGCCGGCAGGCCTCCAAAATAGTGCGTTTGCGGCGGGTCACGCGCGGTTTGGAAGGTGCCGAGCTCGCCGAGACCCCGGACCGGCGTCCAATCGCGGGTAACGCGCACCGGTTCGGCTGGATCTCAGAGTCACCATGCGGCACGATGGACGGGCGACATCTACAGCGACTACGCCACTCTCCGCGCCCATCCCCCCGAGATGCTCAACAGCGGTTTGTCCGGTCTCACTTGGTGGACTTGCGATACCGGCGGCTTTATGGAGGGCTATTACAGGAACGACCAGATGGGTGCCCACGCTCGGCTTTACGAACGGTGGATGCAGTTCTCCGTATTCTCGCCCATCACCCGCGCGCACAAGGCGGGCGGCCGGCCGGAGCCTCCAGTTTGGTCCCGCCGTGGAGCAAAGCTGCCTGCACTATCTCAAACTGCGGTACCGGCTGCTGCCGTACATCTATTCTTACGCCTGGGAGGCGAGCCGGACTGGAGTGCCGCTTGTCCGTCCACTGGCTTTCGAGTTTCAGGACGATGCGCAGTCGCTCGCAACGCCCGGTGACCAATACCTCTTTGGCCGCGAATTGTTGGTCGCCCCCGCACTCCACGAAGGGCAGACGCACCGCTCCGTATATTTCCCGCCGGGACGCTGGTTCGACTGGGACACGGCGTCGAATACCCGGGCGGTCGGGCTTGGGTTGTCGCCGCACCGCAAAACCGCATTCCCGTTGCGGTGCGCGCCGGCGCAATCATCCCGATGGCGCCCGACATGAGAAGCACCTCGGAGAAGCCATGGGATCCACTGACGCTGGAAGTCTTCCCGTCGGGGAATCGGCCTTCACACTGTACCGTGACGATGGTAACAGTTTCGGCTATCAGCGGGGCGAATTCACGGTCACACAGATCGCCTGCGAGGAATCAGCGCGCGAAGTAACGCTCGCCATCGATGAGTCGAACAAGCGATTCACTCCGGCGACCTACGTGGCCCATTTCCATCTGGATCGACACCGGTCCACGTCATCTCCGCTACCGGCGCCCCGCTTGTCCACGATTGGTCGGCCGACACACGGGTGCTCTCGGTTACACTGCCGGCCGCGACCGCAGAACGCGGCACAAGGTTCGAGTGACGCTCGATGGAATCGTGCTCCCTCCGCGTCCTGCCCCGGAGCTGAAGGCGGACGTGATCGATCCGACGGGCGAGGCCAGCGGTTCATCGGGACGGCCGGTGCCGCATTTCTATCCGGCGCCGGCGTTGCCGGGGCGCATCAAGGCCATCAACTATGACAAGGGGGGCGAAGGCGTTGCCTTTCACACGACGCGCCGACTGCCGGAAAGGACCAACTATCGTCCGGATGACTTTTCCATCGCAGGCGGTGGGGATGTCGGCGGCGATTTCGTGCTCGGCGGCCTGTGCGCCAGCGAATGGATGCGCTACACGGTTGATTGCGGACGGGGAGGGTGGTTCGACCTTACTGCCCGCGTGGCCAGCGCCCCGGGCGGGGGCCGACTGCGCGTGGTGGCGCTCGATCAGGTAGTCGCGGTGATCGACGTGCCGGCGACTGGCGGTGACGACACATGGAAGGACATCACGATTCCGGGCGTCTATCTCAATCCCGGGGAGATCAGCCTGCTTGCCTATGTGGATCAGCCTGGATTCCGATTCAATTCCCTCGGTTTCGAACGCACCGCGCATCCCCCCGCCATCTATCCGGCGGTTCGCGCCGCCCGCGTGGGCATGGCGGAGATCCAGAACGGCAGCGGTTCTGCCGGCCGGGGCGCGGTTCGCAATCTCTGCCACCTGGGGACCAGTCTGACTTGGGGCGTCGTTGCGCCTCATGAAGGCGCCGCCACGCTGCGATTTCTGTATCAGAACAGCAGCGACAAGGCATTGCCCTACGAGGTGGCCATTGACGGCGCGCCCGGCCGTCCGCTCAATCTCCTGCCGACCGGCGGCGAATGGAAGACCACCGACCTCAACGTGACGCTTGAATCTGGCGCGAATCGCGTTGAATTCCGCAGCCTTATCAAGGGATGGGAATCGGTCGCCCTCGAAGAGCTCCAACTCGTGCAGCCGTGACGTTGGCTAACTGGCGGCAGGTCGAGCTTCCCAACAGCAACCCGTAATGCGCGGTCGCCGCGGCTTCTGCCGCCTGCGTCGATTCGTGCTTCTTTGCCACCCTGATCATGTGGAGCGGAAGCCGAGGGAAGGTTTTCGAATATTGCCCATGTATTGACCAAACGGGGTCATTTCGCCGCTTTCGCTCAGGTCCGAGCTTTTTGCCGGTAATCTCGTAAATTAATTACCTCTAGGGATTACCGACGCTTTTGGGCCGGCATGCGAGAAACAACATACCGGATTCGAATACCGGTGGTGGTTGAGGAGCGGAAGCCGGGCTGGTAGGGCACTAATTGAGCAGTTTGATTTCGCGCAACCACCGCTGGATTTCCTCACCGGAATTCTTCACATCGCTTCCCCAGAAGGCCCGGCCATCGAGAACAGTCGCCCCAGGACTCAGCCTTCTCACGTCCTGCACGCTTTTCGCCTGCCAGCTGCCTTCGTGGGTGATGAAAGGGACAACAGTTTTCTCGGAGAGGTCGTGGGCCGAAAGCCAGGTCATTACCGGAGGGGCGATCGTGCTCCACCAATTTGGCGAGCCAACGAAGATCACGTCGAAAGCCTTCAGGTCCGGTCCATTCGATTCCAGGATCGGCCTGTATTCCGTCCGCAGTTCCTGTTTAGCCTGATCCACGACGGCATCGTAGTCGGCCGGATAGTGCTTGTGGCACCGGCGCCGAAGGTGCTCCTCACTTATGCAGGCTAGTCGCGCCAGCTCGGAGACCGTCCAGCCGTATGCCAAATCTGATTCAACCCGCCCCAAAGGCGCCACAGGCCCAAATCCACGGCGTCGGTTCCAGCCACGTAAATACTCGGGGGGTGCGCGCATTGGCATCGTGGCTACGGACCGACTCGGGTCGAAATTCGAGTCTGAGTCGGACATTGGCATCGGCTGACGTCATGGCTTGCCACCAATTCTTGAATTGAATCCGCACGCCGCCCGGGAGACAATGACGTTCGACCGCCTGACTTGGTGGCTCATGAAACTCCGTCCTCACCTGCCGGTGGAATCTCAAGAACAGGCCAAAGGCCAGCACGTCGATCTGGCAGAACTGAGCAGCCTCGCAGAGGAGCTGACCGCTCTCAACCTGTTGGGCCGGAAGGTCAGTGCCTCGCTGTCGCTGGAGGCGGTGGTGGCGTCGGCCCTCGATACGATTCTTGGTACGGTCAAATGCGATCTGGCCTTCTTGTTCCTCCGCGAAGGTGAAGGGCTCGTGCTGGCCGGCATAGCGCCAGAGACGGGCCGGGAACTGCTCGGGCAGATTCCGGAACACCGGGTCGGCGAATGCATGTGCGGCTTGGCCGTACGGCTGGGGCAGCCTTTATATTCGCGGGATATCTTCACCGACGTTCGCTGCACGTGGGAAGAGTGCAAGAAGGCGGGGCTTCGATCGTTCGCGGCTCTGCCATTGCGCGGTCACGAGGCAATCATCGGGGTGGTGGGATTGGCCTCACGAATAGAACGCGACTTTGCGCCCAAGGCAGACTTCTTGGAGACTATGGCCGGAACCGTGGCGTCGAGCCTGCAAAATGCGAGGCTCTTCGCGGAAACCAAACGGGTGCATGAGTCCCTGCGCACGAGTGAAGAACATTTTCGCCGAACATTCGACCTGTCCCCGGTAGGAGCGGTGATCGTCGGAGCGGACTTTCGGTTTCTCCGCTGCAACGAGGCCTTTTGCCAATTTGTCGGCTATTCGGAAAGCGAGCTGAAACAAAAGACCTTTATTGAGGTGACCTTTCCAGAAGACCGCCAGATTGGAGTCACTGAAATCCGCGCTATCCTGGCAGACCAGATGGAATCGGCCCGAGTGCAAAAGCGTTATTTGCACCAGACTGGCCGGCCGGTCTGGGGAGACGTTTCGATCCGACTGGTGAAAGATCAGGACGATCGTCCCATCCACCTTCTGGCGGTCGTTCAAGATATCACTGGGCAGAAGCGGGCGGATGAAGCCCTGAGGGAAAGCGAAGCGAAGCTTCGGGCGGTATTCGAAGGCTCCAGGGATGCTATAGGGTTGGCAAGAAATGGGATGCATATATTCACCAACCCTGCCTACGTCGAACTGTTTGGTTTCAAGAATAACGAAGAGTTGGTAGGCAGCTCCGTCATTGACTTGATCGCCCCATGCCATCGTCAACAGATGATCCAGAATGTGAGACGCCGTTCTGCTGGACAAGAGGTCCCGAGATTCTACGAGATGCGTTGCCAGAAAGCGGACGGCAGGGAGTTTGACGCGGAGTTTAGTGTTTCCACGTTCAAGTTGAATGGTGAAATCCACTCCGTCGCTTGTATCCGAGATATCACCGAGCGAAAACGGGCAGCAAACGCGCTTAAAGAGAGCGAAGTATTCCGCAAGCGGGTGTTTGAAAGTTCACGGATTCCTATCGTGGTGCTAGATGGCGAGACTCTGCGATGCGTCGATTGCAATAGAGCCGCGGTCGAGATCTACCGTATCCCTTCCCGCGAAGCGATGATCGGCAAGACGCCAGCGGACGTTGCCTCGGCCGTGCAATACGACGGCACGCCATCGTTGGAAAAGGCACTATATTTCAACCAAATAGCGCGCACGAAAGGCGACGTCATTTTCGAGTGGCGTAATCAGTATCCGGATGGAGGGCTGTGGGATGCCGAGATTCATTTGGTGAGTTTCGCATCTGGCGGACGTCAGTTTTTTCAACTCACCACTCAGGATGTGACAGCGCGCAAGCGGGCGGAGGAGGCTTTGCGCGAAAGCGAGGAGCATTACCGCCTGCTCTTTCGTAGCATCAACGACGCAGTGTTCGTCCATGGACTTACGGGGAGCGGCGGGCTCGAACATTTCTTCGATGTGAACGAGCTCGCCTGCCAGCATCTGGGTTATACCCGGGAGGAGTTGCTGGAGTTGGATCCGGCGGCCATTGATGCAGCCGAGACCCATGCCATCTCGGCGGAAGTGCTTCCACGTCTTCGGGAGGACCGGCATGCTGTCTGGGAAGGGATGCACGTCCACAAGGATGGCCACAAGATTCCCGTGGAGTTGAGCGCCAACCTCTTTGACTACCGGGGGAAACTCACCGTCGTGACGACGGTACGCGATATCACCGAGCGCAAGAAGGCGGAGGAGGCGCTGCGGGAGAGCCAGGCTAGTCTGGAATTTGCCCAATCCATGGCGCGGATTGGGAGTTGGGATCTCGATTTCGCCAAGGGGACAGGCCGATGGTCAAAAGAGATGTTCCGTCTATTTGGGCGCGATCCAGCGTTGGGAGTTCCATGTTTCACTGAATTCATTGACCTGATCCACCCGGAAGACCGTGCCCATTTGCTGGAGGCACAGGAGCGGGTTGCTGAGTCACGCGAATCGTGCCAGCAGGAATTCCGAACTGTGGGCGCGGGCGGCTCCATCCGCCACTTCGTCGCTATCATTCAGGCCGTGAAGGAAAGCTCCGGCCCCGTGCGCCGGGTAGCCGGTGCGGTCCAAGATATCACGGAACGCAAACAGGCCGAGCAGAAGCAGCGTGAACTTGAGGCGCAGATGCAGCAGGCGCAGAAATTGGAGAGTCTCGGGAATCCTGACCGGTGGTATCGCCCACGACTTCAATAATCTTCTCACGGCAATCCTTGGACATGCCAACTTGGCCTTGATGGATCTAGCTCCGGAGTCTCCGGCTCGCGACAGCTTGCGAGACTTCGACAAGGCATCCAGCCGGGCCGCTCATTGTGTCGGCAGATGCTTGCCTACGCCGGGAAGGGGCGGTTTGTCGTGGAAACGATCAACCTGTCTCGCTTGGTAGAGGAGCTGACCCGCCTGCTCCACGTCTCAATTTCCAAGAAGGTGATGCTGCGTTGCCAACTGGCCGAGGGGCTGCCGGCGATCGAAGCCGATCCCGCTCAATTGAGGCAGTTGGCAATGAACCTGGTCATCAACGCAGCGGACGCAATCGGCGACGCCGACGGAGTCATTACCATTTCAACCGGAACCATGCAATGCGACGAGAATTGTCTGCTTGGTGGTCAATTGACCGCGCCACCAATTCCCGGCCGATACGTTTATCTGGAGGTAATAGACACGGGCTGCGGCATGGACGCGAAGACTCAAGCTAGGATTTTCGACCCGTTTTTCACCACCAAATTTGCCGGACGGGGCCTGGGCCTGGCCGCGGTACTCGGCATTGTCCGGAGTCACCGGGGTGCCCTCAAGGTGGAGAGTGAACCGGGCCGGGGCACCACCTTCCGGGTCCTGTTCCCGGCCAGCGCGAAAGACGCCGCTTCCGCAAAGCCCGAAGGAAAACAACCGCCGTGGCGCGGCAAGGGCACCATCCTCCTCGTCGACGACGAAGAACCGGTCCGCAACGTGTCCGGAAAGATGCTTGAACGGAGCGGTTTCGCGGTGCTTCGAGCCGGCGACGGCCTGGAGGCGATTGAGCTCTTCCGCGCCCACGGGGCCGAGGTAGCCTGTGTTTTGCTTGATCTGGCGATGCCACGAATGGACGGTGAAGAGACGTTCAAGGAACTGCGCCGCATTCAGCCCGACGTGCGTGTCGTTCTGGCCAGCGGATACAGCGATCAAGAGATTTCGCAGCGATTCCTGAATGCAGGGCTTGCCGGCTTTGATAGAAAAGCCGTACAGGGTGGAGACGCTGGCTGCCAAGATGCGAGAAGTAATCGTCGAACGGAGCTAAGCCGGCGGCAAAGAGGGGTCTCCTGCAAGGTACGAGACGGCTGAGATAATATGAAACTCCCCCCGAATCTCGTGGTTTTGCTTTCCACGGTTGTTCTCTGTTGCATGGGCTCATTCGCACAAAGGACCGTTAGTCCGCACGACCATCCCGATCCTGGTCCGGGTCTGCTCGGGATTGATATGACGAAATGGATGAATGATGATCCTGCAGGCTCTCTGGCGCTGGTGGATGCGCTGAATGCAAAATGGGTGCGGAGCGGGGTCACTTGGGCGAAGATCGAGCCGTCTCCGGGGCAGTATGATTGGGCTCATCTGGATCAGGTGGTAAACGAATCAGCGCAGCACCATCTTCGCCTGCTGGTCACCTTGCGGGCGTATAATCCCTGGGCGGGTATCCGCATTCCGGAGAAGCAGAACCATCAGGCGGCAACCCCGCCCAAGGATATGGCGCAATTCGCTCGTTTTGTCCAAGCAGTGGCGACCAGATACAAGGGAAGAGGGGTCTGCTGGCAGATCGAAAACGAACCGAACTTGGATGTCTACTGGCTGGGAACCCGGGAGGATTATGTGGAGTTGCTCAAGACTGCATATGCGGCGGTTCATGAAGCGGATCCCGATGCCACTGTCGTGTCCGCAGGCATTGCCTGTGAGTTCTTCGAACATTTGGGGGCTCCCCAGCCGCGCTTGGCGCGCCTGAAGGGTTGGTTCGATGCGGTTCTTGAATCAAAGGCATTCGATGCCATTGACATGCACAACTACTTCATTCCTGAAGACGGGAACCAGTGGAGAATCACTTTTGGAGGCTATATCCGAACCGTAAAGGGCTGGATGAAAGAGAAGGATGTCCGAGCGCCGTTGTGGATCACCGAGTTTGATTTTCCAAGCGGCCCGTTGACCGTGCGGCAGGAGACTGTCTCTTTTACACCCGACCAACAGGCACGGTTACTTGGCGAGGCAGTTGCACAGGCGAGAACAGAAGGAGTGCAGCATCTCTTCTGGATGTTTATGAGGGACACCGAGGAAGGACAAGGCAATCACCTCGGTCTGGCGACCAGGGACGGGACGCACAAGGAGGCTTGGGATGAATTTGCCAGGCTGGCAGCGGAGTGATTCCCGCCGGCCGAGCCGGCATGTGACCGTTCGCATGTTGGCCGATGGCCCACAGGACCAATCAGATCGATATTTCACGGCAGTACTGAACCAGATAGGCGCGGTTGTCTTTAATGACCAACTGTTACAGAGATTTTGTAGATATCCCAACAGCTGCCACTCAGCTGCTGAGCGTTAATGGATTGGAGGGCCGGAATTCGGATAACAAAATCCCAGCAGCTCATCAAAGGGGGAGGCAGCTGCTGGGCTCAGCGATTCTTGCGGCTCCGGATCGAAGCCGAGCCATGCAATGATCTGCTCACGCACCTTTCCGGAAGGCCTGCAGTGGTTGCCTTCCCAGTTTCCAACTGTTGATTTCGCAACTCCCAGTTGTTTAGCAATTTGAGATTGTGTTATGCACATCTCGATACGCTTCTTAATCATGTATTCGCCAATGGTTTTGGGGTCGGCAGGAGCCGGCGTCTGAGGCTTGCGCTGAATCTTCTTTTCGACAGGCCGTGGCACTACTATCCTTCGATCGCAAAAGGCCAGCAGCTCCAACGCCCGCTGCTGACGCACCGGTCGCGCCAGCCGGCGGTCGAGGGTCGTCTTGGGCGGTTTCGGACCATCTGATTCCATGAAACAGACCCTCGCCGCCCTCATCCTGTTGCTCGCCCTCTTCCAGCCCGGATGCACGTCCACCGTCACGCGGGAAAAGCTCATGCGCAAAGCAACGCGCCACAGTCTCACCCCCTACCCTGATACCACCTATTACTGCGG
>CAVRNM010000270.1:0-3633 GCA_963722225.1 uncultured Verrucomicrobiae bacterium | reverse complement strand
GGCGGCGCCACCGGCCTCGTTTCTTTCCTGAGAGCATGCGAATTTCAGCGCCAGGCTCAAATCCAGCCAAACACTCGCGAAAAGGCGGTTTGACCTTGGGCAGGTCCGGCCAATCTTCGCAGTGGAACGATGAACGATGTTCTTTACGTTGAAGATAGCACGACCGCCCAGCTCCTGATGAGGAAGTACCTGGAGGGAATCGCACCGTTGACGATTGCGCCTTCCCTCGATGCGGCGATCCAGCTGCTCCGGGAACGGCGGTTTAAGCTGATGATCGCCGACTACAATTTCCCCGAGGGCAATTCCCTGCAGCTCATTCAATACGTTCGCACGTCGCCGATGCATCACCAGATGCCGGTGATCGTTATCAGCAGTTCCATGGATGGACCGATGCTGGCCCGGATCCTGAGGGCTGGCGCCAACGACGGCCAGGCGAAGCCTCTCCACTTCGCGGAGTTTCGGACGCTGGTCACGCGGATGCTGTCCGCGCCTTATGTTCGCAATCTCGAGCATCCGGTGATCGACGTCACCTGTTTCCAGTGGCGGTCACACCTGGGGGTTCACGAGTTCTGTCCGGAACTTAATCTCATGGTGACCGGGGCCACGAGAGAAGACGCCGTCGAGCAGATGCGTGCCGCCCTCCAGCAGCAATCCGGGCGCGAGGAAGTGACCCTGGGCAACATCAGCGATGAACTCATCGTCCGGCACATGATCTACCCGTAGCCGGCGTCTGATTCCCCAGGCGGGGTCGTTGTTCTGGCCAGGCTTCGGCTCTTTCAGCCCTTTTTTGCCGCCTGGTCCAGGGCGTTGGAGACAATCTCGGGTGTCAGAAGTTCGGGCAGGATGACGGGCTCGGGCCGGCCGGGAGCATAGAGCAGGTCCAGGGGCACCGCGCTGCGGTTGAAAGACGCCAGCGCCTCGGTGATCTGCGGATCGCGGCTGGTCCAGTCCGCCTTGAGCAACACCACGCCCTGGCGGCGCAGCGCGTCACGCACAGCCTGCGATGAGAACACCACCGCCTTGTTGCTCTGGCACGTGGCGCACCAGCGGGCGGTGAAATCGACGTAGACCGTCTTCCCTTCAGCGCGCAGCCGGGTGACGGCCTCGGGACTCCATTTCTCCCAGACGATGTCGGTTGACGGTTTGGCCGGAAAGCCCAGCACCAGGCCCGCCGCCAGCAACACCGCGGCGAACCCGTATCCAAAGCGCCGTCGCCGGTCCGTTCCTCCATGCTGGGTCCAGCGGCCGTACGCCCACACGGCCATGGCCACGAGCACGAGGCCGAACAGGACTTGGACCAGGGCGGTGTCATCGTCCTTGGTTTGCGCGGCGAGCACCCACACGAGAAAGCCCACCGTGGCGTAGAGGGGGAAAGCCATGAGTTGCTTGAACGTCTCCATCCATGCGCCCGGCCGGGGCAATAGCTTCACGGCGGCGGGGAAGATCGAGAGCAGCAGGTAAGGCACGGACAGGCCGAGGGCGATCGCCGTGAAGACTGTCAGCGATTCGGCGGCCGACAGCGCGAGTGCCGCGCCGAGCGCCGGCGCGAGGAAGGGCGCCGAGCAGGGTGTCGCCACCACGGTGGCCAGCACTCCGGTGAAGAATGAGCCGGAATAGCCGGACTTCGTCTGCAGCCCCGCTCCAATTCCTGTGGCCGACAAGCCGAACTCGAAGAGACCGCTCAGGTTCAACGCGAAGATCAGCAGGAAAACCGCGAGGGCGAACACAAACCCCGGCTCCTGCAGCTGAAAGCCCCAGCCGAGCTCCTTGCCGCCCGCCCGCAGCGCCAGCAGCGCGCCCGCCAGGACCCAGAACGAGGTGAGCACCCCGAGTACGAACACCAGGCCGTGCCAGGTGACTTTGCGGCTGTCGGCGCCGGCCTGGTTGACGAAGCCCAGGATCTTGATGCCTAGCACCGGAAAAACGCAGGGCATGAGGTTGAGGATCAGCCCGCCAAGAAACGCCAGCACGAGCGTGCCGGCGAGCCCGCCGTCTGGTCGGGAGTTTGGAGTTTGCGTCGCGCCCCCTGGACCAAACGGAATGTCCACCCGGATCCCCGGCACGTCGCCATGGCTGAGCGCGAGCACGCCGGACAGCCGTTTGGCATCTTTCGAACCGGCGTCGTCCACTGGGAGCGTTAACTCAAACCCGCCACCATGTTCGCTGACCGGCTGGGGCCGATCGTAGGCGATCAGTCCATCGTCGGAAAAGAAATGGAAGTCGCCCGCCGCGAAGGTCATTCCGGCCGGCGGACGTGCGGTCAACGTTGCGCTTCCTGGCGTGCGGGTGGCGGCGAGTTGCCAGCCTGCCGGCGCCTGCGGCAGTTGTGCCTGTGCCGCGGCCAGCTTCGCGCCCCAACGAGGGTGCGGGGCCGGCGGTCCGCTATCCACGGGCAGCGTCAGTTCCAGCGCGGCCTCCCCGGGCATGCAGACCTCCCGGCACATCAACCAGGCAGCGGCGGCCTGTAGCGTGACGTTCTCGCCGGGCTGCAGGTTGGCCGGCGGCATGAGTGTGACGAGGAGGAAGACTTCGCCGTCGTAGCCATTGCCGGTGATGCCGCCGCTGGCGTCGGTGAGGACATGCGGCACGGGCCATTGAATTTCGCCGGCCTGCCATCCGGCCGGCAGCGTCCACTTGATCGTGGTGGGATAACCGGTGCCGGAGTTGATCCAGTACGTGTGCCAATGCGGGTCATGCGCGAGACGCAACGCCACCTTGAACGGCTGGCCCGGTTGCACGCTCGTGACGGCGGAAACGAGTTCGGCTTCAACGGCGCCCTTCCGTACCGGCCTGGCCTGGACCAGGCCCGGACCGAAAAGACAGGCCGTCATCACACGAAAAACGACGCAGAACTTCATGGTCGGGAAGATTAGCGCAGTTTGCGGGTGGAGTAAACCCTGCCGGAGCGCCCGTGGGCGGGGCTGCGTTAAACCCGCTCTTTTAGGCGGACCGCAGGGGAAGCCGGGAAGCCGGCTGCGCCAGGTCCCGCTCAGCGTAGGTTCTCCATCAATACACCGGGGGCAGCCTCGGCGGTCTCGTCGGCCCTGAAATTCCGCGCTCGCTGTCGCTGGTGAAGTGATTCACTGGCCGGTCGTCGACCGGCTGGATCCGGCGGAAAGCCGGCGTCACTGGGTTTCGCGGACACCGATCGTGTACTTGCGGGCCAGGTTGTTGATCGAAGTGAATTGAACGGCTTGGGTGGAGCCCTCGATGAGAACGAGCTTCCGGAAAGACGTCTCGTTCTCGCTCGCGATTCCCTGCTCGTCTTTGAAGACGCAGTCGATCTGGACCTCAATCCTGCGCTTTTCCAAGTTTTTCACGTTGGCCACGACTTCGAGACGGCCATCCGGCAGAATCCGCTCCTGCAGGCCGGTGCACCTGACGGAGACCTTTGCGAACTGGTCGAGCTGCACGAATTTGCCCGTGCTTTCGATGGTGTATTTCGTCGTGTCCAGCTGCTCATCGGGCCCCGGATTGGTGGCGCAGCCGGCAAGAAACGTGGCGGCCAGCGCGAGGCTGCAGAGAAAATTGCGGTGGTGGTTCATAAGTCGAAGCAAGCCGGCAGCGGGAAACACCTTGTTGACCAACCCGGCAACCGTGACAACCGCAAGAGCGAGGGTGATTGGTGTTTTC
>CAVRNM010000269.1:0-25513 GCA_963722225.1 uncultured Verrucomicrobiae bacterium | reverse complement strand
TCTGCTGATGTTGTGTCCATCTGCTCAACTTCATCGTATTGCTCTCGGCACGGTTTACGACGAATTGACGGCGAAAGGCTAGCCCGGAGGTTTCACATTCTACGCGATAGCCTGCCTGCAGAATGGTGCCGACCCCCGTGCCGTGCGTGCTGGCCGGCACCTCCGGGCTACTGGCAAAACCGCCCCCGGAAACTCCGGCAGGAGGTCGGGCAAGATCCTGCAGCTGGCCTGGACCGGCGGTAGTTTCTCAATTATGGGCGGCGACAGCGCGCCGCCCTCCAGGATACATCCTGGCGAGAAATCCGGCGGCCCGTCGCTCTCCCTATTGGCCGTCGAGTCGCGCGAGAATCTCCGTGGCCAGATCGCGGAACGCCTCGGCGCCGGTCGCGGAATGGTCGAAGAGCACCACCGGTTTTGCGGCCATCGGCGCCTCGCTCAGCGTGATGTTTTCCGGAATCACGGTGCGGAAGAAATGCAGCCGGCGGAATTCCGGCGCCTTCGGGAGGCGATCCATCGTTTCCTGGTGGAAGACGATGTGGCGCCGCACCCGCGAAAAAACGACGCCGAGGCAGTTGATGCGAAACTCGAGCTCCTTGCGCAGGTAGGCAAGCCGGTCCTGGAGCAGCCCCAGTCCGATCGACGACAAAAAATCCGGCTGCATCGGCACGATGTAATGGTCGCTCGCATAGAGCGCATTCTGGGTGGCGGTCTGGAGATTGGGGGGGCAGTCGCAGACGACGAGATCGTAGTCGGGCAGGACCTTCTCGAGCTTGCGGGCGAAGATGCGCTCGCGCCCGGGGCGCGCGGCGAGATCGAGGTCGAGGAAGGTCAGCTTGAGGTGGCTCGGCAGGAGGTCGAGGGTGGGCAGTTCGGGCCGCACGCCGTGCACGATGCAGTCGGCCAGTTTCACGGCGTCGGCCGGTTTGGAGCGGCCCTCGACCTCCAGCAGGTCGGCCATCGTCCCGCGCTCTTCAGCCCATTTCTCCCAGGTGTCCTCGGCCATGAGGCTGAGCGAAGTGTTGGTCTGCGGGTCGAGGTCGACGAGCAGCACCTTCTTCTGGTGGTCGCGCGCAAAATATGCGGCCAGATTCACGGCGCACGTGGTCTTGCCGACGCCGCCTTTCATGTTGACGAGCGAGATGACCTTGGCCTTGGACATGGTGACTCCCTTCTTGGAACTGGGGCGATTCCGGCGAAGCCAGCTCCGGAGGATTCCGGGGTGCGGGATGGGCCTGCCGCAACTTATGGCCGGGCGTCCGCGTGGTGACAACACCGGAGAATCCCCTTTTTGATACCGGAAAGCGGAGACCGGATACCGGAGAGCGAAAGCCGGACGCCGGAGAGCGGAGAACGGAGGCCGGAAACCGGGTACTGGAAATCGGAGGCCGGAGACCGAATTCTGGAGGGGGAAAAATGGGGCGACGGCAACCGTCCGGTTTCCGCTCTCCAGTATCGACGGCCGCTATTAGTCCTGGCGGGCGCTTTCCGATTTCTGGTCTCCGGCCTCCGGCCCCCAGTCTCCAGTCTCCGGTCCCCGGTCTCCGCTGCCCAGCCTCAGAGCGCCGTTACCCTCGTCGAAATACTGGACGCCGTTCACTTCACTGACGTTCAGGTATTGCTCCCAGACCTGCCCATTGCCGAGGGGGCGTTGGGCGGTGAGGCGCTTGATTTCGAACGAGCGGAGCGGAGGCGCCGGCCCAACGAGCGCCTCGCCGAGCACCCGGCCATCCCTTTTCACGGCCGCCTCTTGGAAGCCGAGAATCCAAAGGATCGTCGGGGTCAGGTCGGTGTTGGCGCTGGGGAGCGGATCGCGAACGCCGGTGCGGAAATCGGGTCCGGCGGCCACCAGCGTATTATGCATGTCGGTGGCCGATAGGCTGGCGTGGTTACCCTGGCCGGGGCCGCGCTCGAGGCCGTCGGAGCAGATCAACCCCGGCGCACCGGTGGCGCTCCGGTCCCAGGACCAACGCAGCGCCACGACCACGTCCGGCGCCTCGGGCGAATCCAGGTGCGCGGCCGCGAGGGGGAACGTCCCTTCCATCGGTTCGCGGGCAAAGACCACGCCGGCCCAATCCCGGGTCTGCGCCCAGGCGGCCACCCGCCGGCTGAGGACGGGATCGTGGCCGCCGACATAGAGAAAGTCGGTGCCGCCATTGCTCACCACCAGCACCTGGCCGGAGTGCAGGCCGCCGCGGGCGATGCGCGTGGCATTGAAACCGGCTGCCGACAGATCCGCAGCAACATCCAGGGCGCGCATGATGGTTGAAAAGCCGTGGTCGGACATCACCAGGACGTCGGTGCTGGCCCGGAGCCCACGGCGCCCGAGTTCCGCCAGCACGCGGCCGAGGTTGTCATCGCTGCTGCGGATGGCGGCGAGCGACGCTGCCGAACCAGGACCGGTCTCATGTTGCGAATAATCCGGCTCTGCCAGCCAGAGAAGTGAAAAAGGCGGCACGCCGTCCTTCCACAGGACCTCGAGCAGCGCCCGGGTGGTCCAGGCATCCCGGGCGGTTTTGTCGCCCCGTCCGCCGGCGTCCTTGTGGGTGGCGGGAAAGGCGCCGAGCGCGGCCAGGAGATCCGATTCCAGATGCGGCGGGAGGGCGGCGCCTTCGTAGACGACTGGCGACGAGGCGGGGTCGTCGGGCCGCAGCGCGCGGTCGGCCAGCAGCGCGACCTGCTTCGCTCCGGCGACCGCCGTGCGCATGCCTTGCGCATGGAGAAACTCCGCCAGGGTGCTGAGAGCCAGGTCATGACCGTGGCTGAGCTCGTCGGCGCGGCGGATCACCTCTGGTTTCTCGATGCCCACGGGTCGCTCCGGGTTGATTTCGGGGCGGAATTCATTGTTGCCGACGATCGTGCTGTGCGCCGGGTACGCCCCGGTCGCAATGGCGGTGCCGTTGACCTCCGTCGAGCTGGGATAGACCGGATGATGCTGGGCAAAAAACACGCCGGACTGCGCCAGGGCCCAGAGATGGGGCGTGTTCTGCTCGTTCACGAAGTCGGGCCGCATTCCATCCCAGACCACCAGAACGATCTGGTGGCGGACAGGAGCATCAGCCAAGGCAGTGGCTCCCGCCGCGAGCAGTATCACCAATGGCAAATGGACAAATCGGTTTTGCATAAAGGGAGTTCCGGTGAATGGGCCCGCCCGAACATTGCTGAGATAAGACGACTGGCCAGCATTTTTGACGGAATGGCCCGGCGGCCGGGCGGGAAAATCGCAGGTCGGGCGTTGCGTAACCCCGCCAAAGCTCAAAACTGAGCGCATGACGAAATTGCGCTGGGGAATTCTGGGGACGGGGCACATCGCCGGCATTTTCTCACGGGGGGTCGCGGCGTCGCAGACGGGACAACTGGTCGCGGTCGGCAGCCGGACGCAGGAAGCGGCGGACCGATTCGCCCGCGATTTCGCGTTGCCGCGGGCCCACGGATCGTACGAGGCCCTGCTCGGCGACCCGGAGGTGTCAGCGGTCTATATCGCCGCACCTCATCCGCTTCACCTGGAATGGACGGTCCGCGCCGCCCGGGCGGGCAAACATGTGCTGTGCGAGAAACCCATCGCGGTGAACCGCCGCGGGGCGGAAACGATGATCGAAACGGCGCGAACCTGCGGGGTGGTGCTGATGGAGGCTTACATGTACCGATGTCACCCGCAGACCGCCAAGGTGGTCGACTTGGTGAAGAGTGGCGCCCTCGGCCGGATCGGCCTGATTCAGGCCACCTTCAGCTTCCACAACGATTTCAATCCGGGAGCGCGGCTCTGGAACAAAACGCTGGGCGGCGGCGGAATCCTCGACGTCGGGGGTTATCCGGTTTCGTTTGCGCGTCTGGTGGCCGGCGCTGCGGACGGGAAGGCTTTCGCCGATCCCGTGAGCGTCGTCGGCGCGGGTTGCCTCCATCCGCACACCGCGGTGGATGTTTATACAGCCGCCACGTTGCGCTTTGCGAATGACGTGGTGGCCCAGGTAGCGTGCGGGATCGGTTTGTTGCAGGATAATTCCGTCCGAATCTATGGCAGCAAAGGCTGGCTGCATGTGCCCGTGCCGTGGGTGACGAACCGGGAGGGTGGCACGGCCACCATCTACCTCCATCGTCCCAACGCCGCGGTCCCCGAGGAAATCCAGATCACCGCGCCGCCGCTCTACGCGCTGGAGGCCGACGCCTTCGCAGCGGCGCTCGCAGCCGGACAGCGGGAAGTACCGCAAATGACCGCGGCTGATACCCTGGGAAATATGGCCGTGCTTGACCAGTGGCGGGCAGCCATCGGACTGAGTTACGACGCGGACAAGATCTAGCAGCCTGGCCGGACGGAAGTCCGACATCCTCCTAGCCCTGTTTCTCCAGGTAGCGCTTCAGATTCCGGAGCATCTCCTTCCAGCAGTGACGGCGTTCGGCCACGATTTGGGCACTGGCAAGCCGGGTGTGGTCGACGACGACGGCGCTTTTTGCCCGCCCTCTGGCTAAAATCGTCACCGCAATGTCTGTGCCATCGTCGCTGCAAGTCAGGCGGACGAATCTTGGCGCCGTCCGGGTGCGAATGGTGAGCTTGACGCCGACC
Organism: uncultured Verrucomicrobiae bacterium; assembly: GCA_963722225.1. Classification (GTDB taxonomy): domain Bacteria; phylum Verrucomicrobiota; class Verrucomicrobiia; order Opitutales; family Opitutaceae; genus Fen-1467. The sequence continues at coordinate 20,955 of CAVRNM010000269.1, read as the reverse complement.
AGCCAGCCCGCCCGCCGGCGGGAGTCGGTCCAGGCGGCGAAAGTGCTGGACGGGGAGGCGGCGATGGTCTTGCGGGCGCGGACGGCGAAGCCGGTAGTCGCGCTGGCCGAGGGTGGCACGGCCAGCTTGGGAATCCCGGCTTCTTTTGATCGGACGGCGTGCGTCATCTCCCCAGCCTAACGTTTTCTCGGCCGGCGCGAAGTCGAAATTCACAACCCATCGGCGAGCGAGGCGATGTCATTTAATAGATGACAAAGGGCATTGCATTTTCCGCGGATGAGCCGGGCAAGGAAGAAACCAAGCCAGCCGGTGAATCTCCGGTCTCCGGATGCCCTCAATCGGTGCCAGCCGAAGGCGCGGCCTGCCCGCCCGCCTCTTCCTGCACGAGCGCGACCGCATTCGAAGTGCCGATGCGCCCGGCGCCGGCGGCGATCAGCGCGCGGACCTGGGCCAGCGTCTTGATGCCTCCGGCGGCCTTGATGCGAATGGTGCCGCGGCGGTGATCGGCCAACAGCTTGACGTCGTCGACGGTGGCGCCGGCCGCGCCGAAACCCGTGGAGGTTTTGATGAAATCGATCCCGGCGTCCTCGCACAACGCCAGCGCCGCGAGCTTTTGATCCCGGTCAAGGTAGCAGGTTTCCACAATGACTTTGGTCAGAAGCCGGAGTTCGCGGGCGACCGCTCCCAGGCGCCCGAGCTCGGCGGCCACCGAGGGGTGCCGCCCCTCGCGCAGATCACCGTAGTTCATGACAAGATCGACCTCGTGGGCACCGGCGTCGGCCATGGCCCGGATCTCAGCCTCTTTGCCGGCGACCGTTGAGCGCCCGTGGGGAAATCCGATGACGGTGCCGATCCGGACGGGGGAACCGGTCAACACACCGCGGGCGAGCGGCACGCCGGACGGATAAAGCATGACCGCGGCCAGCGCGTGCCGGCGCGCGTCGGTGCAAAGCAGGCGCAGATCCGCGTCCGTGGCGTCAAGCCGAAGATTGGTGGAGTCGAGAAAGTTGGCGAGCGGGGCGGATTCCATGCCGAACATATTAACTGTCCGGCCACCGACGGGAAGCCGGGACTGCGCAACGCCGCCTTTCTTCTCGAAGATCACGTGGCCCCCGATGGGCACGAAGGAGTATATCGTTATTGAGCATTCAGTATAGAACGGATACCGTTTTCAGAGCGAAAATCCGCATCCATTCCTTTGTGAAAGATCAATAACTTGGATTGGAGCCAAGGCTGATCCAATGTTCATCGTTGATGCAGCACGACATCATCGACTACCGTACCCGCAAGCTGGCTGACTGCATCCGGCCGCTGCTTGCCGAATCAGAACGAGCTAAGTTTGCAGTCGGCTATTTCTTCCTGTCGGGATTCAAGTTGATTCACGCCGAGCTCGAGCGGTTGCGCGAGCTACGCTTGCTCATTGGCAGTGTCTCCGACTCCAAGACCATCTAGCACCTCGCCGAAACCCAGTCTGCGGCGCAGATCCTGGAGCAGGCCCGCGCCCGGCAGTTCGCGAACGCCGGCGAACGACAGACCGTGTTAAGCGATGTCGCCGCGGCCATGCGCGAACGGCTGGCGCGCCTGACCCAAACCGACGATGATGAGCGACTGATCCTTCTTCTCTTCCGGTTGATCGAGGAGAACCGATTCAAGGTACGCGCCTATACCAAGGGTCGGTTGCACGCCAAAGCCTATATCTTAGACTACCCGGCCGGACGCTACGATGTGGGCATGGCGATCATTGGATCGTCGAATCTCTCGCTTGCGGGCCTCACCGACAACACCGAGCTTAACGTTGAGGTGCGCGGCACCGCCAAGTTCGTCGAGGGTGTGCTGACCTACGACGATCGGCAGGCATAGCTTGCGGAAGCTTGTGGCCTGAAGGTCGTCCGGCCGTAACCGGCGCGCCGAACGGAACGGACGGCCCGGCGGTCCGTCCCTCCCACAAGGCTGATCCAAGCGTCAGTCCACAATCTCGTCGACCGTTTCGACGACCCGGGCGAAGCGGTCGGCCAGGGCCGCGAGATTGGCCCGGTGGACCGTGTCAGCCGGAACCACGCCGCCGCGGCCGTCAGGCAGATCCCGGGTGGCACACGCGGCCGCGATCACGGTGCAGCGATAACCGTAGTCGAGCGCGGCGCGCACCGTCGTGCTCACGCACATGTGGGTCATGAAGCCGACGACGATGAGATGCGTCCGGCCAAGTTTCCTGAGCGTTCCATCGAGCGTGGTGCCGGCAAAGCTGCTGGGCAGGTGCTTGACGATCACGGTTTCGCCGGGCTGCGGAGCAACGGCGTTGGCAATGGAGACTTCTGGACCCAGCGGATCGCAGATCGCCCCGCCAGGCCGGCCATGCTGAATGACATGAATCACCGGAGTGCCGGCGGCACGGGCGCGCCCGAGAAGCAGGGCGATTTCTGCCAGGGCCCGGTCGACGTCCGGCAGTGGCAGGCGTCCGTCCACGTAGACCTGTTGCGCGTCGACGATGACGACGACACTGTCCACCAGACGGCCGGCCGAGTAGGTTGCGCCGGAGATTTCGAGCAAGGTGGGGGGCGGGGAAGGCTGGTCTTTCATGAGATTCCGAGACGGGAATCCCACCACAGAGGCACAGGAGACACAAAGTCAATGTGTTGGGAGAATCCGGGGCTGGCCCGAGGAGCCTGCCGGATCTGGGCGGCAGGCGCCTTGCCGCTGATCCCGCGGGCGAACCGCCTGTCTAAAGTTTGCCGCCGAAGGTCGGTCATGCTGTAATCTGCCAACCGATGGATTCTCCTCCCGTCAATTCCGTTCCAGTTGCCGAGATCGGTCTTCGACCGCAAGCGAAGGAGCGGCTTTATGTCATCTTCCAGGTGGGCGGCTGGGGATTTTTGTTTGGGCTGGGGGTGGTGGTCTCACTTTTGCTCACGAAAAGCGAAGATCACCACGATCCGGTGAACGTCGTTGCATCGCAGATGGTGGCGACCGCGATGGGGCTGCTGCTCACTCACTATGCGCGGCCTTTGGTCACCCGGTGGAATTGGAAGCAGCTCGGCTGGCGTCCGCTTGTGCCGCGCGTGCTGGCGCTGAGCGCCGTGCTGTCGTTGCTTTGGGGTCTGTCGAATTACGGCCTCATCTACGGCGTCATGCGCGTCCCGTGGACAGCAAAATTCAACCCCTTGCTGCTGTTTGCCATCAGTTGGATCCAGGGCACAACCCTGTTCGTCGGCTGGTGGTGCATCTATTTCTTCTACCACCTTTTCGACCGCTTCAATCGGTCCGAGATCGAGCGCCTGCGGCTGGCCACGAGCGTGAAGGAAGCCGAGCTGCGGGCGCTTAAGTCGCAGATCAACCCGCATTTCATCTTCAATTCGCTCAACTCGCTGCGCGGGCTGATCGATGAGAATCCCGACCGGGCCCGCCAAGCCGTCACCCAGCTGGCCAATCTCCTGCGCTATTCGCTGCAGTCGGGTCAGCTGGAGACCGTGCCCTTCGAGGACGAGCTGCAGACGGTCAATGATTATCTCGCGCTCGAGCAAGTGCGTCACGAGGAGCGCCTGCGGGTACGGCTGGATGTCGATCCGGGCGTGCTCAGCCTGTCGATTCCGCCCATGTTGCTGCAGACCCTGGTGGAAAACGCGGTCAAGTACGGAATCGCGCCGCGGCGCGAGGGCGGCGAGATCGCGATCATCGCGCGCTGCGAATCCGGCCAGCTCCGCCTCCAGGTCACGAATCCGGGCAGCCTGGCGGCGGGCGGCGGCTCAACCGGGGTCGGCCTGCGCAACGCCGCCGAGCGGCTGCAACTGCTCTTCGGCGACCAGGCGCGGCTCGATTTGCGCGAGGCCCCGCCGGGCTGTGTCACGGCCGGCGTCACCATCCCCTTGGAAAAGGCACCGGGCACGGGGGCGCGGGCCGTGGGTTCCCGAGGTGCCGACAGTTCCGGTCGCCCGGCGCGGCGGGCGGAGCAGAAGACGGTGCTTCCCGCATGAAAGCCCTGCTCATCGACGACGAGCGCCTGGCGCGGAACGAGCTGCGACGGTTGCTGGCGAAGCACGCGGACATCACGATTGTCGGTGAGGCGGCCAATGCCGATGAGGCGCGCGACTGCGTCCGCCAACTGGGCCCCGAGCTGCTCTTTCTTGACATCCAGATGCCGGGCGACGACGGATTCGCGCTGCTGGAGTCGCTGGAGCCGCCGCTGCCGCAGGTGATCTTCACCACCGCCTACGACGAGTTCGCGGTGAAGGCGTTCGAGTTCAACGCGCTCGACTATCTGATGAAGCCGGTGGATCCGGCGCGGCTCGCCGCGGCGCTCGACCGGTTGCACGACCGCGAGGGATCTCCGCCGGGTTCGCCTCCCTCCGCGGAACGAAGCGCGCGACTGGCGCCGGAAGACAAGGTCTTCGTGCGGGAAGGGGAGCGCTGCTGGTTCGTCGAGGTAAAGCTGATCCGGCTCATGGAGAGCGAAGGCAACTACACCCGGGTGCATTTTGGCGACGCCCAGCCGCAGCTCTTTCGTTCCCTCAACGCCATGGAGGAGCGGCTCGATCCCCGCTGCTTCTTCCGGGCCAACCGCCGCCAGATCATCAACCTCGCCTGGATCGACCGGATCGAGCCGTGGTTCAGCGGCAGCCTCCTGGTCCACCTGAAGGGCGGTTTGAAAGTCGAGCTGTCCCGCCGCCAAGCCCAGGCCTTTCGCGAACAGATGAGCCTGTGAGGGCAAATCGGGAGATCGTGAAACGGAGAAACATTGAAACCGTGAAAGCGGGGAACGTTGAGACCATCAAGCCGGGAAGCCGGGCAGGAAGCGCAACCCTGCGACGGATGGCTGTTTTCCGCCCGCTAATCGGTCGCCTTGTTTCCCGGTTTCAATGTTTCCCGGTTTCACGATTTGTTTTACCATGATCCAAGCCCGCAATCTCACCAAGGTCTTTCACGACAAAAAACGCGGCGAGATCCGCGCCGTGGACGACGTTTCCTTCCTCTGCCGGCCCGGCCAGATCTACGGCCTGCTCGGCGCCAACGGCGCCGGCAAGACCACGACGCTGCGGCTGCTCGCCACGCTCCTGCGCCCGACCAGCGGCAGCGCCAGCGTGGCCGGCTTTGATACGGTGGCGGAGCCGGAGCGGGTCCGGGCGAGTGTCGGCTTCCTCGCCACGAGCACCGCCCTGTATGGCCGGCTGACCGCGCGCGAAACCATTACCTATTTTGCCCGGCTCAACGGAATGTCCGACCTGGCGATCGCGGAACGCGTGGCCCGGCTCGCCGACGAGCTGGAGCTGCACGAATTCCTCGACCGCCGGGTGGAGAAATTCTCCACCGGGATGAAGCAGAAGACGTCCATCGCCCGCACCTTGGTGCACGATCCCGCCGTGCTCATCTTTGACGAGCCGACCATCGGCCTCGACGTGATGACCGCGCGCAACATCATCCGCTTTGTCCGCGACTGCCGGGCCCGCGGCAAGACCGTCATCTACTCCACCCACGTCATGAGCGAGGTGGAAAAGATCTGCGACACCATCGGCATCATCCATCAGGGCCGGCTGGTGGCGGAGGGCCCGCTGGCGGCGCTGCAGGAGCGCTACCACGAGCAGGACATGGAAGAGATTTTCATCCGCGCCGTCGGGGCGGACAAGGAGGAGGCCGCATGAACCTGCACAATATCTTCACCGTCTACGGCAAGGAGCTGCGCGATTCGCTGCGCGACCGCCGGACGCTGATCTCCATGATCGTCATTCCCACGCTGATGATTCCCGGCATCATGGCGCTGGCGATCGGGGTCTCCAGCAAGGTCGTCAACAAGGCCCGCGAAGAAATCCCGGCCGTGATGGTGCTCGGCGGCGGCGACTCGCCGGTCCTGCGCTCGGCCCTGGCGGCGAACCCGAAGCTGCGGCTCGTCCCGGCCGCGGCGGACTGGAAGCGGCAGATCTCCGACAAGCAGCTCCGCGCGGCCGTGGAGATCCCGGCGGGCTTCGACGCTGCCCTGGAGCGGGGGATGCCGGCGGAGATCGCGATCTACGACTACGAGGGCGAGTTGCGCTCAGGCTTTGCGGCGAGCGAGCTGCGCGAATTCTTCAACGGTTACCGCGAGAAAACGGTGACAACCCGCCTGGTTGGAAGAGGACTGCCGGCGACCCTGGTGAAACCGTTTGAGGTGAAGACTGAGAATGTGGCGCCGCCGGAAAAGGTCGGTGGCAACCTGATCGGCGGGATGATCCCGTACCTGTTCATCCTGCTCTGCTTCACCGGGGCGATGTACCCGGCGATGGATCTGACGGCCGGGGAGAAGGAGCGGGGCACGATGGAGACAATCCTCTGCAGCCCGGTGGCGCGGACCGATCTTGTGCTCGGAAAGTTTCTGATGGTGCTGACGGCCTCCCTGACGACCGCCGTGGTGGCGCTTACGTCCACGGGGGTTACTTTTGCCGCGCGCGGGTTCATTCTCGGGACGTCCGAGCTGGCGGCCGCCGCGAAGTCGGGCACCTTGCCGACCCTGGATCCGGCCGGCCTGCTCCTGGTTCTGGCGATGGTTTTCCCGGTGGCGGTGCTGTTTTGCTCAGTGCTACTTGCCGTTTCGCTTTTCGCCAAGAGCATCAAGGAGGCCTCCAGTTACGCCTCCCCGATGGTCATCCTCATCATCGTCCCGGCGATGATGGGGTTGCTGCCCGGAGTGGACCTCAACGCCAAGCTGGCGCTGGTGCCGATCCTCAACATCGCGCTGGCGAGCAAGGAACTGGTCTCGGGGGTTTTCCATTGGAACTACCTCGCCCTTATCTTCGGATCGACCTGTGTCTACGCCGCGGCCGCCCTGGCGATCTGCGTGCACATGTTCAACCGGGAGGATGTGCTGTTTCGAACCTGAGGGCAGCCCGCGAGGTTTCTCTGGCAAATCGCGTCGGCCGACGAACCGGCGAAGGAGGCGGAAACGTCTTTGGCCAGGGTAGCCCGGTTGCAACTCATTCGTAATCCGACGTGGGTAAAATCCCTATGGGGATCAAGTGGCGCACCCGTTGGAGGGAATGCAACCCGATTGCACTTAAGCCCGATAAAAACGGGTAAATTCGACGGCAAAACGCTTAAATGCATTTAGTAAATGCCGAGGCTGATGTAGTTTCACTCTCTTCCCTCAGGGTCTTTCAATCTTTTCCGTCATGAATTCTATCAAGAAGGTCTTACTGGTGCACGGCGATCAGCCGGCGAACCGCACCCTGACTCTCTTGCTGGCGGGGGCTGGCTACTACGTCCGGTCATGCGCGCAGCCGGATGCGGCCATCGACGCCGCCCACGGCGAATGGTTCGATCTCTCTCTTGTCGCGGATCCGCTGCCGGAGATGAGCAGTTTCAGCCTCATCGAGGCGCTGAAGAAGCTGCAGCCCAGCATGGCGGTGCTCCTGCTGGTGAACCAGCTCGAACTGCCGTCGGTGATCAAGGGTATCCGTGTTGCTGTTACCGACGTGCTGGCCCCGGGCAACGACTGGGCGCTCGTGTTGCAGCGGGTCAACGCCGTGCTCCGGCCCGGCCGGGAGGCGGCGCCGAGCGAGGTCACCGCGGAGGTGCTGGCCGAGGTGGAGGCCATTCTGGCCAAGATCGACGGTGATTCCGCCGGGGCGGGAGCGGCGGGCGACTCGCGCGCCGAGCTGGTGCGGCTGGTGCGGCAGCGCGACGGGCTGAAGGGCGTGGTGGAGCGGCTGGCCCAGGAGAAGACCGCGCTCGAAGCCGAATTAAGGAAACAGCTGGAGCTGCAGAACGACGCGGCGCGGCAGCAGACGGAGCTGAACGAGGTGCGCAGCGAGCGGGAGATCGTCGCGGCGGCGCAGATTTCGGTGGATGAAAAGGCCCGGGCCGTGGCGGAGGCGCGGGCAGCCCTGGCGCGGGAACGCGCGGCGCTGGCGACCGAGCGCGCCCAAGGCCGGCCGGATGAAGAAGTGCAACGCCTCCAGGCGGCGGAGGCACTGAGCGAGGATCTTCGGACGCTGGAGAACAAGAGCTCCGACCTGCGGGCGGAGGAAGTTCGCCTGCGGGAGGAAGCGGTGAAAGTGCAACAAGGGCAGATCCGCCTGGAGATGGACCGGCGGCAGTTGCAGGAGGACATGGACCTGTTGCGCCAGCAGGAGGCGAATCTGCAGTCGTATGAACAGCGGCTGCGCGCGATGGGCGCGGCGGCCGAGGCGGAACGCGTGCTCAGCGCCGCTCCCCGCCCGTCCCGCGATCCGTTTCAACGCGATGCGACGCTGGAGGCGGCCTGGACCCGGCTCGACCGGGCGATGGACATGCTGGAGGCGGAACGGCGCAATTTCAGCGGAGAAAAGCTCATCTTGAAGGAAGAGCTGATGCGGTTGAAGGCCAAGGAAGAGGCGTTGCTGCAGAGGGAGCAGGCCGTGGAGGCACAGCTGGCCGGGGCGGAAGCCGACCCGGAGCCGCCGCGTGCCTCCTTTGCCCAGACACGGCTCAAGGCCGCCAAGGCCATCTTTACCAGCAATCAAAGGTGATCCCGCTCCGGCGACCCCGGGGCGGCTCATTTTACCGGGTGCTGGAGGATGCTGCGCGCGACGGCGCACCCCAGGGTTGAAGTCCGTCACGCCCTGGTTGATGGTCACGTTATGTCAGCCCCGATCGCCCTGCGGGCGCACCCTGGCGTCCACCCTTTTATCCCTGGCTCCGGCCAGCAGCGCAACGAGCGGGAAACCCGGCTGGCCCGGTGCAACATGACAGCCTTCCTGGCTCTGATCCTCGCCCTGCTCGCGGTCGCGGCAACGCCGGGCCTGGTCGCCGAGCCAGTCGACGAGGTCAATGTTTTCACCGGCACGTCGAACTCGCGCTGGATGCTCTTTCCCGGGGCAACGCTGCCCTTCGGCCTGGTCAAGCTGAGTCCCGACAACCAGGGCAATGTCTGGAACGGCGGCTATGAATACACCGTCAACAGCGTTTCTGGATTCAGTCACCTGCATGCCTTCTCTCTGAGCGGCGTCAGCCTCATGCCGGTCACCGGTCCGATGGAATACAACCCGGGGCTGTATCGCGTGTTTCCGGGCGCCCCGGACGGGCCGTTTGGCAGCATGTGGACCTCCGGTTACCGCTCGCGCATCCGCAAGGAGACGGAGCGCGGCGCCCCCGGCAGCTACTCGGTCGATCTGCTCGACTGGCAGGTCAGGGCGGAGCTGAGCGCCACGATGCGCTGCGGCGTCATGCGCCTGACTTATCCCGCCACGGATGAAGCCCATCTGCTCCTGGATTTCGCCTTTCCGACGGAGGAGTTTTGCCAGATTCGCGAGGCCCGGGCGGCGCAGACGGCCCCCGGGGAGATCTCCGGGTCCATCCGCCAGTCCAACAACTACACGGGGGAATACACCGTCTATTTCGTGATCCGGACCAGTCGTCCGCCGGCCTCGCTTGACGCCTGGCAATGCGAGCCGTTCACCGGCCAGTCGACGAACTACGGCACGGACTGGCAGACCCCGGTGCACTACCGGCGCGGGGTGAGCGAATTCACCGGCCACGACCATTGCGGCGTGGTGCTCAATTTCCAGACGGCCGCGGACGAGCAGATCCAGGTGCACACGGGCATCTCCCTCGTCAGCACCGCCCAGGCGCGCCGCAATCTCGACACCGAGCTGAATCCCTTCGGCTGGAACTTCGAAGCGGTCGCGCGGAGCGCCCGCGAGACGTGGAATCGCCTGCTCGGCGGCGTCGAGGTCGCCGGAGCGACCGGGGAGCAGCGGGCGATGTTCTACACCTGCCTCTACCGCGCGTATTCCGCCAAGAGCGTGATCACCGACGCCGACGGAACGTACCTCGACCTGAACCGGCGGGTCCGCCGGGTCTCGTCGCCGGGCGGGGCCGTCTACAGCAGCGACGCGCTGTGGGGTTGCCAGTGGACCCTGTTCCCGCTGTGGACGCTTCTCCGTCCGGACGTCGCCAGCTCGTGGGTGCATTTCTTCCTGGAGGCGGCCGAGCAGGGCGGCTGGATCCCGGAGGCGCCGGTGAACGGCGGGTATGCGCCGGTGATGGTCGCCCAGCACCAGCAGTCGCTCATCACCAGCAGCTACCAGAAGGGCATCCGGGATTTCGACGCCGCGCGGGCCTGGCGCGCGATCAAGCACGACCTGACGACGCCCGGCACGCCGGTCGCCAACGGGGGCTTCGCCGGCGACCGCCACCTCCAGACGTACTTGAAACATGGTTACGTGCCGGATGAGGACGGCCCGACCTCCGACACCTTCGAGTACGCCTATGACGACTGGGCGGCCGCCCAGCTCGCCCGCGCCCTCGGCCAGGACGCCGACGCCCGGTATTTCCTCCAGCGCTCGGAGAACTATCGGAACGCGATTGATCCGCAGCTGAAGTACGGCCGGCCCCGGCACGCCGACGGCCGCTGGGTCGAGCCGTTCGACCTTCACCGCTATGGCACCGCGGGCGGGTGGAACGGCCCCGGCTTCGTCGAGGGCAATTCCTGGATCTACACCCTCTTCGTGCCCCAGGACCCCGGCGGGCTCGTCCGGCTGGTCGGACGCGAGGAGTTCAACCGGCGGCTCGAGGAGGGCTTTGCGAAAGGCTACGTCGATCTGACCAATGAGCCGAACCTGCAGGCCCCGTTTCTTTTCAACTATTCCGGGAAACCCTGGCTCACCCAGAAATTCAGCCGCCAGAGCCTCGAAAAACTCTACAATACCTCGCCGCTGGCGGGCTGGATCGGCGAGGAGGACGAGGGTCAGCTCAGCGCCCTCTACGTGCTCTGGTCGATGGGATTGTTCGAAATGGACGGTGGCTGCTCCATGAACCCCGGCTACGATCTGAGCAGCCCGCTCTTTGACCGGGTGGTCATCCACCTCGATGCGCACTATTACAGCGGGAAGGACTTTGTGATCGAGGCCCGCCACAATTCGCCGGCCAATATCTACATCCAGTCCGCCCGCCTCAACGGCCGTCCCCTGGCTCGCGCCTGGATCCCACACTCGGAGGTGGCCGCCGGCGGGAAACTGGAGCTGGAGATGGGCCCCCAGCCGAATCTGGCGTGGGGCCTTCAGCCGGAGAGCTCCCCGCCGCCGCCCCGGCCCTGACGGTCGGCCAAACGCGGCCAAAGCGGAAATCGGGAGATCGGAGAACCAGTCCCGGCACCTCGTGCCGGCGTTTCCCGATTTCCCGGTTTGCCGCCGGGACGTTGCCGGAACCCCGGCTAGGAGGCTGTCGGACTTCCGTCCGGCCAGCCTCCTATTAGCAGCCTGAAGGGCACGAAGCCTGACAGGCTGCTATCGCGCCAGGGTGAGCGCCACGGCGCCGGCCACGGCAATGGCTCCGCCGATGATCGAGCGGCGGGCCGGCCGCTCGCCTTCGAGCAGATAGCTGAACGGAATGATGACCAGCGGCGTGGTCGCGACGATCGGCAGCACAATTCCGCTGGGCGTGGTGGCCAGCGCCCACTGGTAGCAGCTGACGCCGATAACGGCCCCACAAAGGGCGTTGACGGCAATCCACAGGTGGCCGCGCGCCGTTGGCGGGGCCGCGGTCTCCGGAGCGCGGCGGCGCTGGACCAGGGCGCGCACGATGAAGAAGGCCGCGGTGATCGCCAGACCGCCGATCGTGCGTTGATAGGCGGCCGTGATTCCATCGATTGACTCGCCGGCCTGGAGGGCGGCCTCCCCGGCGCGGCGGCTGACCACGGCGCCGAGGCCCTGGCCGGAGGCGGCGAGAAATCCCCAGAGGAATCCGATGGGTCGCACCCGGACCCGCGTCGGGTGCTTGGGGGTGGGCATCAGGGCGAGCGCAACTCCCCCGAGGATGACCGTGCCCCAAAGGAATTGGCCGGCGGAAAGCCGGGTGCCGATCCACAGCCGCTCGGCTACGATGGCGATCGGCACCGCCAGGCATTGCCCCATCAGGATCGACAGCCGCGAACCAAGCACCGGCAAGGCGTTGAAGCTGGCGAGGTCGCCCAAACCCATGCCGATCAATCCGCTGAGCATGAACCAATTGCGTCCGGCCCCTCCCAGCCCCCTTCCCAGTCCGTGCGCGAAAGCCCCGAGGCAAACCAGTGCCACGAGCAGCCGGCCAAGGTTGGCGCGCGTGATCCCGACCGCCGTGATCGACCGGTTCGCGAAAATCACGGACAAAGAGAAGAAGATGGTGGTGAGAAACGCGCCGAGCATGGCCAAAGGGAAAACGGGGGTGAAAAGCTTCCGAGACGAAGTAAAAGTGAAAGGGCCACCGGTCTTCGCAATGTCTTTCGGCCTAATCACCGGGTGGTCTTGAGCCGATATCAAGGGAGCCGCCATGATGCTCGTCGAACGCCACCTTCGCTTTCCAACCCCCGTCCTGTGCGCCGGGCCGGCCGGGGCGTTCTTCACGTATGGCCTCGAGATTGCGGGCAATCCTGAGGCGGGCCTGGCGCGCCTCCGGGCAGTGGACGCCGATGGTCATCCGTCGCCGTTCACCGTTTTGGTGGATCTCCGCGAATTGGCGCCCCTGCGCCGGATCTGCACGGCGCCGGCCGGCGTGGGCGTGCTCGCGGTCGGAGGAGGAACGAGTGTTTCCGGCTGCGACGAAAGCGGGCACCTGATGCTGTGCGAGCAGGCGATCCTGCAGATTGAGCGCGACTCGCTGGGCGTGCTGGTGCTCGCGCCGGGGCCCGACATTCCCTGGTCGTTGGGAGTGCCCGCCGACCAGGTGAACGATTTTCTCGGGGCGCTGGAGGACTGCGCCGCCGGTGCGGCACTGGCCGCCGTGGCCTAGGAGGCTGTCGGACTTCCGTCCGGGCAGCCTCCTACTGGCAAAACCGCCCCATGAAACTTCGGCAAGATAGTCGGGCAAGATCCTACGGCTTGGCTAGGCCGGCGGTGGTTTCTCAATTGTGGGCGGCCTCATCGTCTCTCTTCGGAGGGGCGGTTTTGCATAAGCCCGCATATCCTTTGACTATCGCCAGCATAGGAACTGCCAGCAGAAGAACGATCGTGGTGGCGCCAAAGACTAGGAAATATGCGGGCTAGGGCTTTTGCCTTTTCCGCAATAGCGCAGACGTTGGAGCAATGTCCCACGCCGTCCGGCCAGATTTCACGAATCGGCTCGCCCGGGAGAAATCGCCCTATCTGCGCCAGCATGCGCATAATCCGGTCGACTGGTTCCCCTGGGGCGGGGAGGCCTTCGCCAAGGCGGGGGCCGAGCAGAAGCCCATCTTTCTCTCCGTCGGTTACTCGACCTGCCATTGGTGTCACGTGATGGCGCATGAGTCGTTCGAAAACGAGGCGGTCGCCCAGTCGCTCAACCGCGACTTCGTGCCGGTGAAAGTCGACCGCGAGGAGCGCCCCGATGTCGACCGCGTCTACATGACCTATGTGCAGGCAGCAACCGGGCAGGGCGGATGGCCGCTGAGCGTCTGGCTGACGCCCGAGCTCAAGCCGTTCTACGGAGGGACCTATTTCCCGCCCGAAGACCGGTGGGGCCGGCCCGGCTTTATGGCGATCCTGGCCGCGCTGGCCCAGGCGTGGGCGAACGAGCGGGAGAAGTTGCTGGACGAGGGCGACCGGGTGACCGAAGCGCTCCGGCAATATTCCGGGAGCCAAGACTCCAAACGCCAAAATCCAAAGCCCAACGGCCAAGCCCAGAATCCAGACCCGGAAGATCGGATCGGTAAACCGGACTTTGATGCCCTGGTGGCGGCAGGCGGCGAGGCGTGCAATGAGTGCTTGAGGCAACTCGTCGAGTCCTACGATGCCGCGCACGGCGGATTCGGTGGCGCGCCCAAATTTCCCCGCGCGGCGGTGTTCAATTTTCTCTTCCGATCCGCAGTGGTTCCAATCGCGGGAAACGGGGACCGGAAGCCGGTTCGGAGCGGAGAGGGAATCGCGGGGGTGGCCGTGAACATGGCGACCCAGACGCTGCGCCACATGGCCGAAGGCGGAATTCATGACCATGTCGGCGGCGGGTTTCACCGCTACTCGGTCGACGACGAGTGGTTTGTGCCGCACTTCGAGAAAATGCTCTACGATCAGGCGCAGCTGGCGGTCAGCTACCTCGAGGCGCGGCAGGCGACCGGGGATGAGCACTACGCTCGGGTGGCCCGGGGCGCCCTCGACTACGTGTTGCGGGACCTCGCGCATCCGGAAGGCGGATTCTATTCGGCCGAGGATGCAGATAGTGAGCTGCCGGAAAGCGGAGAGCGGAGACCGGAGAGTCAGTCAACGGAGAACGACTCCGAGAGACCGGAGGCCGGAAACCGGAGACCGGAAAGCCCTCCAGCAGGGAAGCGTTCAGAGACATCGGGGGGAAGGCCGGCGGACACCGGCAACACTTTCCGGTCTCCGGTTTCCGGCCTCCGGTCTCGAGAAGGCGCATTCTACCTTTGGACGAAAGCGGAGATTGGGCAGCTGCTGGAAGAGGAAGCGGATTTCTTTTGCGCCCACTTCGACGTGCAGGCGTCGGGCAATGTGGCGGAAGCGCGCGATCCCCGGGGCGAGTTTCGCGGCCGGAACGTTTTGCGACAGCGCCGGCCGCTGGCGGAAACGGCCCGGCTCTTCGGGCTCGATTGCACGACGGCGAGCGACCGCCTTCAACACAGCCTCGTTCGCCTGCGCGGCGCGCGCGCCCGGCGCCCGCGTCCGCCCCTCGACCACAAGATCATCACCGCCTGGAACGGCTTGATGATTTCCGCATTGGCAAAGGAACATCAGGTGCCGGGAAACGAGGACCGCTCGCGGGCGCCCGCCCCGACGGATGAAGGCGGCCGCGGGCCCCCGCGGGTGGATTATCTGGCGGCGGCGATCCGGACAGCGGAATTCTTGCGGCGCGAATTGTGGGACGGGGCCACCGGCGTGCTCCACCGCTCTTATTGCGAAGGGCGGGGGAACGTGCCCGGCTTTGCCGAGGATTATGCGTACCTGATCCAGGGCCTGCTCGACCTCTATGAAGCGGTGTTTGACATCCGCTGGCTGCAGTGGGCCGGACAGTTGCAGTCCAAAATGGACGAGCTGTTTTGGGATGGGGATCGCGGCGGCTACTTCAATTCCCGGGCGGAAGATCGCTCCATCATCGCGCGACTGAAGGAGAATTACGATGGGGCGGAGCCGGCGCCGAGTTCGGTGGCGGCGCTCAATCTGCTGCGGCTCGATGCGATGATCGGGAGTCGCGAGCATCCCGATTCTCCCGGCTTAGGCCATGGGGAGCGGGCCTGGCAGTGTGTGGAGGCATTTCGCCGTCAGTGGGAGACCGCGCCCCACAGCCTGCCCCAGATGTTATGCGCGCTGGCCGGCATCCAATTGCCGGCGCGCACAATCGTGATCGCCGGAAATCCGCGGGAGGATGATTTCCGCGCGTTGGCGGCGGTGGCGCACGAACGCCTCGGGCCGCGGCAGGTGTTGCTCGCCGCCGACCAAGCCGAAGGGCAGGCGTGGCTGGCTCTGCGCCGGCCCTACCTGGCGGAGATGCGGCCGGTCGGCCGCCGCGCCGCGGCCTATGTCTGTGAAAACCTCACCTGTCAGCAACCCGTGACCGAACCGGAGGCTCTGCGGCGGATGGTCTGGGGTTGACCGAATTCCGTCAGGATTTTGAGCGCGGTGCGCCAACCTTCGCCGAAGCTTCGGTTCCGCAAGCCGGCCCCGCCAATGTCCCACCCGCTCCGACCGGATTCCTGCTCAAACCCCAGCTGCGCGCGACCTGGGCGGCGGCCTACTCATCCTCAGCCACGTGAAGCTGGGGCGTGAGTTCCGTGCCGGCTCCGGCGGCGACCACCTTTTGCACCGCGCCGACGATCGCCAGCACGTCAGGCCTTCGGGCGGCATACACCAGCAGGCTGATCTGGTCGGCGGTCAGCGCGGCATCGACCACCGCTGCGACCAGTTTCCGGCAGTTCTGCTCGGCTTCCCGCCGGAAGCCCGCGATTTGCCGGCGCGCCGTTGCCACGGTTTCGGGTCGCGAGAAGGGAACGCCGCTGGCGGCTTCAAGCCACAGCAGGGCCAGCGCTTGAAACTCCGCGGAATCGGCCGCATACCCCATTTTCTCCATCAGGCCGGCCAGGGTGTCGATCTTCACCCGCCGCCCTCGCTCGACGTTGATCACCGTGTTGCGGTGACACCCGGCGCGTCTGGCCAGCGCTTCATGGCTGAGACCACGGGCTACGCGCAGCTGTCGGAAAAGCTGGGTGTAGTGCATGCCGGTCTCGATGCCGCCACGCCTGGTGTTTGTCAACGCACACAGCGGAAAATTACAGGTTGACAAAAAATGGCCTGGCTAAAAATGGTGTGCACAATGCCGAGCGATCTCCCAAGTTCCGTCACCTCCCGTCGGGCCGCCTATCGAGTCCAGCTGACGGCGGCGTTGCTGCTTGTGTGCCGGAAGATCCGGCGCCTTCAGACCTCAGCTGAGGCGCGGGCGGCGTGCGACGACATTGCCCGGGAGCTGCGGACTCTGGCGGCTAGGTTGAGACGCCGTCCCACCGGGAAACGCTAAGGGCTTGGCACGCCGGGCCGGCTCGGCTGGAGTGGGGACCGCGATGAGTGACGAACGGCTCGCTTTGTTGGAAGAGAAGCTCGCGTGGCTCCAGCGCCACGTGACGGAGCAGGACAGGGTCATGCTCGAGCAGGCCGAGCAGATCGAGCAGTTGAAGAGGGAATTGTCGGCGCTCACCCAGAGGCCGGAGGCCGAGTCCGCCCCATCGCCTGGCATCGACGAACGTCCGCCGCATTATTGACGGTTGGTCCGCGGGGCGGAAAAACGGACGGCGGAAGGGCACACGGCCCCAGAATCAAAGGGCCTGGTCGTCGCATTGCCATTCGGGCCAGGTCTTGGCGACGTAGCGCTGGCCCTCCTCGAGCACCGCGCGAATGAGCGGAGTCGGTTCGCCGTGCCACAGGGCAGCGATCTCAAGGGGCTCGAACCCGTCCAGCGGCAGGATGCGAACCTGGGGGTGCCGCGCGACTCCTGGCAGATTGACATTCACACCAATCCCGTAGCCGTCGACGACATATTGGGTGATAATCTCCAGCGAGCTCGCCTCGATCGTCGGCGGCCAGTCAATCCGAATGCGCTGCAGGTTCTTCTTGAACAACCGGCTGATGGTCTCGACGGCAGGGAGGATGATCAATGGGTCCGTGATGCGGCCTTGAGCCCAGATTTCCGCCGCCGCCTTGAACTTCGATCGCTTGTGGACGAGCAGCACCAATGGAACCCGCATCAGCCGCAAGCAGCGCAGGTGCGCCGGCGGCCGGTTCTCGAGCGGCGTGACGGCGAGGTCAATCTGCCGGTCCAGCAGCCACGCCTCCAGCTGCGGGGTGAAGCCCGATTGCAGGCTCAGGCGCACATCCGGATGCTTTTTGCGCAGCAAATTGATGATGGTGGGCAGATACTCCCGTAGCACCAGCTCCGGTCCGCCGATGCGAATCAGCGGCGACGATCCCTTGCGCAGCCGCGTGGCGACGATTTCCAGGTTTTCAAAAAACGGCCGGATGTGGGCCAATAATTGCTCGCCCTCCGGGGTTAAGCGGAACGGGTTCCGGTTGAAAAGCTTCCTTCCGAGATCCGCCTCGAGCAGGAGGATCTGGCTGCTGACAGCGGGCTGCTGAATGCCATAGGGAATGTGCCGCACCGCCCGGCTGATACCCCCGTGGCACGCCACATAGTAGAACAGCTCGAGATGATGAATATTCATCATGCAGCGTCACACTGGCCACTCGCCCGCCGTTATGCAACGTCCTTCCCGCCCCCCGGGCCGGGGCGGCGGCACCGGTCGTCCGTCTTGGCGGGACGGGCTATTGAGGCGTCGGCCGCGAGCTGCCGCCGTCGCATGAAGCTCTGGCTGACAGGCTGCTCGCGCAATTTGGCGCCAGCAAAACTCAACGTAACGGGGCCGGCCTTCTGACCTAGCAGCCTGTCGGGCTTCGAGCCCTTCAGGCTCCTAGAACGTGACGGAGACTTCCTGTTCGGTTCCGGGAGCGAGCGTGAGCGGGCCGTTGGGCGCCTCGAGTTTGTCGTTCTTGTAGATTCGGCAAATCACGGGTCCGGAGGCATCGTCGGTCTCCCAGCGCCAGCGGCCAATGGAAACGAATTGCAGTGAAACGCCTTTGGTCCAGCTCAGGCCCGCGCCCTCGCCGCGCAGGTGAAGCTTGTTGCCGATGCCAATGTAGGAAACGACCGTGAGCCGGGTCCGGCCGTCGGCGGACGGACTCGCGACCGGCTTGTTCTCTTCGGGTGGAACCTGGGAAAAATTCTCGGGGGCGGGGGCTCGTCGGCGACGGGTTCGGCGATCAGCTCAGCCGGCGGCGGGCGCGCGGTCGGAATCTCCACCGGAGGCGTTGACCCGGCACCCGGCCCGGCGGCGGTTTCGACCGGCGGCGTCGATCCGGCCCTGGGTTTTCTGGGCGCGCGCGGCTTGCGCGGTTTCGATAAACCGACCGGGTCGGTAGCGTCAGGCGACGGAGCCGGCGACCCGGGCTGATCCGCGCTGGCGGAGGGCGAATCGGAGGCCGGCGGTTCGAGAGATGGCGGCGGGACCTCCGGGCTGGACATCGACGGCGGCACGGCGGCCGTGGCGGGATCCGTTGCGGCAGTGAGGGCGGCGGGCGGCGCCAGCGGTTCAGGTTGCGCGATGGCCTCTGGAACTGCGGAGATTGGATCAATAACCGGCGCCGCCTTGGGAAATGCGGGTGTTCGTTCGGCGGTCGGGAATTCGGAGTCGGTCGCGGACAGTGGCTCGAAGCTGGAAGGCGCGCGCTTCAAGAGAGCCCGCCAGTCCGAAGAAAACCCCGGTTCCGGGGCAGAAACCGGCTCCCCCACGACCGGCGGAATTGCTGCGGCCATGGGTTCGACCGGGGGAGGCTCAGGCAGGACCGGCGCCGGTTCCACGCGCGGGGGCAGTGCATCGCGGACGGATTCTGCAGCCTTCGCGGCTGCCTCCACCGCTGCTTGCAGTCCCGCGATCCGGCCGTCGAGGGCCGGAAGCGCTGCCGCGAGCTTTTCCTGCACTTCGGCGGCGGTGGCGAGCTGTTGCCGGACGCCCGTCACGATCTCCGTCCAGCCAGCGAGGGATTTCGCAATCTCCCCGGCGGCTGCCGTCAGGCGCTCGCCTTCAATCCCGCGCAGCTGCGCCAGTTCCTGTTCAAGCCGGGTCTTGTCCTTGTTTTCTGTGGCGGCCAGCTGCTGGTTGAATTCGGCGATTCTTTCCTGCAAACGGGAGGGCAGGCGCTCGGCGGCCTGGACGTTCTTGGTGGCGATTTCCTCAATGGTCTTGAGCTGGATGGTGGAATTCTGCAGGTGTTCGGACGCCGCGTTGAGCCGTTTGAACTGCTCGCCCAGTTCATGGCGCAGGGAGGTCGCAGCCTCTTCCTGATCGCGCGCATAGTTGACGATAAATGGAATCATCAGCACGACGATCCCCGCCACTACGCAACCGGTGATGACGAAAAGCGGAAGCGGTGAGATCGGGTTGGAATGGCGGGCGGCGATGAACCACGCGAGCGCGAGCAGCGCGATGTCGCTGAGGATGAACGGGAGCTTGGACAGCCGCGGAGCGTTGTCGAATTTCATGGTTGGGTGCGCGAGGTGAAGCTGCGGAACGCTCGCATTTTGCAGGTGGAGCGGATCTGGCTCAAGGTAAAATCCTTCGGTCCCGCCGGTCGTCCCGGAGGTTTTTGTCATGGGCCGGAACCGCTAAGGTGGCGGCACGCTTAGCCAACTTGCTGGTCCGATCGGACCAACAAGTCGGCACGGGGCAGAGGCGCCAAAACAAGAGGCCGTGGAATGTCCTCAGGCTTTGCCTCCTCGCTCCATTGGTTTTAGAGCAGATGCCGCCAGGCCAGCGCGCACAGCGAGAGCAGCATGCCGATGCGGATGGAGCCCTCAAACGTCAGGATCACTAGCACCCATTTGAGCCCGCTGCCGCGGCGAAGGGCAAAGCCCAGTCCGGAGACGCTGAGCATTATCAGGAATTGGAAACGGCCGATCGGCTGGAAAAGCATGATCGCCATCCACGCCCAGTAGGCCAGCAGCGCCAGGCTCCAGCAGGCGGCCGTTCGCTCGCCGAGGCCAAGTTCGCGCGGATCGATGCCCCGCGCGATTTGTTTGAGGCCCAGGTAGCGCTCCGCGATCACAAGCTGCCAGATCTCGAAGGCGAAGAATACCGGGGCGAGGGCGAGGAGCAGGACCACGCCGTCAGACTCGCGCGGAAAGGGCCGGCTGCCAAGGCCGGAGCGCGATGTCATCTATTAAATGACAAATGGCCCGAGGGCGCCGGCACGCGGCCCGCGAGGGCGGTGGTTTTTGAATAGCCTCGCGGCGGTTCGCAGGTTTTCCTGCTGCGCGAGAGTCTCATGCATAAACTTGCCTACCGCAAAGCGACTTCGGCCGACTACCCGTTGTTGGGGGCGCTGAACCATCAGCTCATTCGCGACGAAGGGCATCGGAACCCGATGAACGTGGCGCAGCTGACGGAGCGGATGCGCCGCTGGCTGGGCACGGGCGAATACGCCGGGCGCATCTTCGAGGAAAACGGCCAGGTCGTGGCCTATGCGCTCTACCGGGCCATCGCCGAGGAGATCTACTTGCGGCATCTGTTCGTGGTGCGCGGCCGGCGCCGGGAGGGAATCGGCCGGCGGGCGGTGCAGGTGCTGCGGGAGGAGATCTGGCCGCGCGGCCACCGGTTGACGGTCGAGGTGCTCTGCGCCAACACGGCGGGCGTCGCGTTTTGGAAAGCGATGGGCTACCGCGAATACTCGCTGTGCCTGGAGATCATGCCCGACCAGGGGCCGTCGCCCTGACGGGGTGGCGAAATCGGCAAAACGGGTTCTTCGCTGGACGGCACGAAACTTGTAGAGCGGTTTAAATCGCACTGTAGCCGAGAACACGAACGTAGCTGCGAGCGTCAGCGAGCGGATGGCTCGTCCACTCGCTGACGCTCGCGGCTACACTTTTTCTGAAACCGCTCTAGCCGGGGTCGCCGGCCCCGGGCCGGCCTCACCGAGGCCGGCTTCAATGCAAGCGCTGGTTCTCGGGCCCCGA
>CAVRNM010000268.1:0-4299 GCA_963722225.1 uncultured Verrucomicrobiae bacterium | reverse complement strand
TGCAGACCGATCCCGCTAGCGCGGCTTCGGCGAGGCGGGCCAGCGACCAAGCCAGCCAAGTCGGGTCGTTGGTGACGACATCGAGCAGCACATTAGCGTCAAGCAGGATCAATTCAGTTTTCGCCGCGCGTCAGCGCCATGATTTCGTCGGTGCTGAGACCTTGGCCCGCGCTGCCGATCAATTTCTCCAGGCGACTGCGCGGCGCGGTTCCGTCCACCTTGACCAGCACGATGCGGCCGTCCGGCGCGCGCTGGAAGTCGATCACGCTGCCGGGTCCAATCTCCAACAGATCTCGAACCACGTCTCCAAGATCAAGAACTACCAGGGCTGCCTCGGGGAAAGCGCCGCCACCCTGCGCGAGGCCATGGATCTGATCTATGGCCTGCACAAGGATCTCGACCGGATGGCGGTCTACAGCTCGCTCAAGCACGACGGGGACACGCGGGATTCGGCGGCCCTCGAGCTGAGCCAGGAGGGAGATTTGTTCAGCACCGAGTTTTCCCGGACCACCAGCTTCGTGAATCCAGAGTTGCAGGCCGTCGGCGAGGCCAGGTTGCGCGCCTTTCTGGATTCCGATCCCGGCCTCGCTCCCTACCGCTTTCCCATCATGGAAGTACTTCGCGCCGCGCCGCACACCCTGGGCGCCGAGGCCGAAGGCGTGCTCTCCGCCACCGGATTGATCACCGACACCCCGGTCTCGTTCTACAGCATTCTCGCCAACGCCGACATTGCGTGGCCCACCATCAAGCTGGCGGATGGCACCGAGGCGCGGTTGGACCAGTCTGGTTATACAAAATGGCGCGCCGCGCCCAACCGGGCGGACCGGGAGGCGGTGTTCCAGGCTTTTTGGAAGACCTACCGTGGATATGAGCGCACCTTTGGCGTCTCCCTTTATTCCCAAGTCAAGACCGACTGGTTCAACGCAAGTGTGCGCAAGTATCCCAACTGCCTCGCGGCGGCGCTCGCCAACGACGACATTCCCGAGACCGTGTACCGGACGCTCGTGGCGGAAACCAACGCCAACCTGCCGACGCTGCACCGCTATTTCAAACTCCGCGGCCACATGCTCGGCATCCCCGATCTTCGCTACTGGGACCTTTACCCCCCGATGGTGAAGCTCGAGAAGGCCTTCCCCCTGGCCACCGGCAAGCGTCTGGTGCTTGACGCGGTGCAGCCGCTCGGCGCCGGCTACGTGGCGCTGATCGCCCCCAGCCTCGACGGGCGGTTCACCGATTACTACCCCAAACCGGGCAAGACCGCCGGGGCCTACGAAAACGGCGCGGCCTATGACGTCCATCCGTTTGTGCTGATGAACTACAACGACGATTACGAGTCGGTCTCCACGGTCGCCCATGAGTGGGGTCACGGCACCCATTCGGTGCTCGCCAGCCGCGCGCAGCCCTATCCGACGGCGCAGTACAGCATCTTTGTCGCCGAGATCGCCTCGACGCTGAACGAGACCCTGCTCGTCGACCACATGCTCAACGTCGCGGACACCGACGCGGAGAAACTCTACTACCTCGGGTCGGCCCTGGAGAATCTGCGCGGCACCTTTTTCCGCCAGGCCATGTTCGCCGAGTTCGAACTCGCCATCCATGAGCGGGTGGAGAAAGGCGACTCCCTCTCGGGCGAGCAGCTCAGCAAGATCTACGGCGATCTGCTGCGCCGCTATCACGGCGACAGCGAAGGCGTGCTGAAGATCGACGATCTCGTCACCATTGAATGGGCCTACATCCCGCACTTCTACAACGCCTATTACGTCTATCAGTATGCCACCTCGATCGCAGCCTCCCAGGCGTTCGCCGCCCGCATCCTCAAAGGGGAACCCGGCGTGGTGGACACCTACCTAAACATGCTCAAGGCCGGCGGGTCCGATCATCCCTACGAGCTGGTGAAACGCGCCGGGGTGGATCTCGCCACGCCGGCGCCCTATCGCGCGCTCGTCGCCCGGATGGATGCAATCATGGATCAGATCGAAGCCATCCTCGCCAAGGGCAAGCACTAGCGCTGGGATGACCGGCAACAGTGTGGTGCGCGTTGGCCCAACGCGCATCGGGCGTCTGGTGGACAAGTCGCTCCACCTCGGAGGGACGAACCGATGCTTTTCAGACGGCGATTGCCCAGACCAAATGGTGGGTAGGGCCGGCGCTTGTCGCCGGGCCAATTGCCCGAGCGGAGGAACGGTCCGCCGACGAGCGGCGACCCTACCTCAACTGCATGAGGCCGCTCAATACCGATAGTGGTCCGATTTGTACGGACCTTCGATCTTCACTCCGAGATACTCGGCCTGGCGCTTCGTCAGCGTCGTGAGCTTCACCCCGATCTTGTCGAGGTGCAGGCGCGCGACCTCCTCATCCAGGTGCTTGGGCAGGCGGGTGACGCCCACCTGGTAGTGGTCGCGGTTCTTCCAGAGATCGATCTGGGCGAGCATCTGGTTTGTGAAGCTGTTCGACATCACGAACGACGGATGCCCGTGGGCGCACCCCAGGTTGACCAGGCGGCCCTCCGCCAGCACGTAGATCGCATGCCCCGCGGGAAAGACGTACTTGTCGACCTGCGGCTGGATGGTGATCTTTTGCACTCCCGGCGCCGAGTTCAGGCGCGCCATTTGGATCTCGTTGTCGAAATGCCCGATGTTGCAGACAATCGCCTGATCCTTCATCCGCTGCATGTGCTCGAGCGTGATGACTCGCAATTGCCGGTGCAGTGACGTAGATGTCCGCCCGGCCCAGGCTCTCCTCCAGCGTCGCCACTTCGAACCCTTCCATCGCCGCCTGCAGCGCATTGATGGGATCGATTTCCGTGACGATGACCCGCGCGCCGAAGCCGCGGAGCGAATGGGCGGAACCTTTGCCGACGTCCCCGTATCCGCACACCAGCGCGACCTTGCCGGCGATCATCACGTCGGTGGCGCGCTTGATTCCGTCGGCCAGCGATTCGCGGCAGCCGTAAAGATTGTCGAACTTCGACTTCGTCACCGAGTCGTTGACGTTGATCGCCGGCACCAGCAGCTTGCCCGCCTCGTGCAATTGATAGAGGCGGTGCACGCCGGTCGTCGTCTCCTCCGAGACGCCGCGCCATTCCTTGACGATGCCGTGCCAGCGCCGGGGATCCTGTTGGTGCACCCGCAGCAGCAGGTCCTTGATCACCTGTTCCTCCTGGGATCCGGAGGGCGATTTCACCCAATCGCTCCCCTCCTCCAGTTCATATCCCTTGTGGATGAGCAGGGTGACGTCTCCGCCGTCGTCAACCACCAGCTGCGGTCCCAGGCCGCCCGCATGCGCCAAGGCCTGGTAGGTGCAGTCCCAGTATTCCTCCAGCGTCTCTCCTTTCCAGGCAAACACGGGGACGCCGGTCCGGGCGATGGCGGCCGCCGCATGATCCTGCGTGGAGAAAATGTTGCAGGACGCCCACCGGACCGATGCGCCCAGTTCCACCAGGGTCTCGATCAGCACCGCGGTCTGCACCGTCATGTGCAGGGATCCGGTGATCCGAGCGCCGGCCAGCGGTTTCAGGTGCGCATATTTCTCGCGCACTGCCATCAGGCCGGGCATCTCCTTCTCGGCGACCTCGATGGCACGGCGGCCCAAATCGGCCAGCGAGAGATCACGAACCTGAAAGTCTGATTGGGCAGGGGCGGCAGTGGACGCAGGCATTGGGATCAGGAGGGATGATGAAAAATCGTCGAAGCAGCTGCCCCACCGGGTCAGCGCGCGGCCGCCAGCAGCTCCGCGGTCCGGTTGGTCTGCTCCCACGGGAGGTCGGGTTTGCCGAAATGCCCGTAGTTGGTGGTTTGCCGGTAAATCGGGCGGAGCAGGTCGAGCTGCCGGATGATGTTGGCCGGTTTGAAACTGAACACCTTTGCCACCGCCCCCGCGATGACATCGTCCGGCACCTTGCCCGTGCCCATCGAATCGACCCAGATGCTGACCGGCTCGGGATAGCCGATCGCGTAGGCAACCTGCAGCTCGCAGATTTCGGCCAGACCGGAGGCCACGACATTCTTGGCGACCCAGCGGCACATGTACGCGGCCGAGCGATCCACCTTTGACGGGTCTTTGCCCGAAAACGCGCCGCCGCCGTGGCGGCCCCAGCCGCCGTACGTGTCGACAATGATCTTGCGTCCGGTCAGTCCGGAATCGCCTTCCGGACCACCGACCACAAACCGCCCGGTGGGGTTGATGAGGAATTTGGTGTTCCGGTCGAGCATCGTCGCCGGGATGACTTTCCTTGACCACATACTCGATGAGAAATTCACTGATGTCGGCATGCCTGACGGCCGCGGTGTGCTGGGTGGA
>CAVRNM010000267.1:0-4608 GCA_963722225.1 uncultured Verrucomicrobiae bacterium | reverse complement strand
ATTCTTTGGTCCCCCGCCAGCGGACCGAAGATTCCGCGAGTTCTGGGTGCCGTTCCACAAGGAGCCGGTGTGGATCTTCACCGGCGGGCTGGGGGTGGCCGCCCTGCTCGTGCTCGTCTTCTTCTGGATCGTGGGTTTCAGCAACGCGATCAACCTCACCGACGGCCTCGACGGCCTGGCGATCGG
Source organism: uncultured Verrucomicrobiae bacterium (assembly GCA_963722225.1). Classification (GTDB taxonomy): domain Bacteria; phylum Verrucomicrobiota; class Verrucomicrobiia; order Opitutales; family Opitutaceae; genus Fen-1467. The sequence continues at coordinate 4,422 of CAVRNM010000267.1, read as the reverse complement.
CTGCACGATCACCGTGGCGCTGGTGTACGGCATCATGGCGTACGTCGCGGGCCGGGTGGACACGTCGCATTATCTCCTGATCGGCTATGTGCCGGGCACCGGGGAGCTGGCCGTCATCTGCGGCGCGCTGGTCGGCGCGGGCATGGCGTTCCTCTGGTACAATTCCTACCCGGCCGAGGTGTTCATGGGCGACACGGGCTCGCTCGCGATCGGCGGCCTGCTCGGGGTCCTGGCCTTCATGGTGCAGCAGCCGCTGACGCTGGTGATCGTCGGCGGCGTGTTTGTGCTGGAGGCGGTTTCCGTGATCATCCAGGTCGGGGTCTTCAAGGTCACGCGGTACCGTTCGGGCGCGGGCCGCCGGTTCTTCCTGATGGCGCCGATCCACCACCATTTCCAAAAGCGCGGCTGGCCGGAAACCAAGGTTGTATTACGTTTCTGGATACTTTCGCTCATGTGCGCCCTCGCCGGGCTGGGAACCCTGAAACTCCGGTGACTGCCTCCCTGCCCGCCGGTCCGGATCCCGTGCTCCCGTTCCCCCCGGGGGCCGCGGCGCGGCCGCCGCCCGCCTGGGTGGCGCCGCTGCTGGGGCGGCCGGTGGCGGTTTTCGGCGCCGGGGTGAGCGGCCGGGCGGTGCGCGACGTCCTCGCGCGGCTCGGCGCCCGCGGCGAGATGTTCGACGAGCAGCCCGGCGCGGTCCCGGTGCGGCCCTTTGGCCCGGCCGACGCGGCGTCCTCCCGGCTGGTCGTGTTCAGCCCGGGATTCACCCCGGGGCACGCCTGGCTGCGGACCGCCCGCGCCGCCGGCTGCACCTGCCTGGGCGAACTCGATTTTGCGTCGCTGTTCTGGCCCGGGCGGCTCGTCGCGATCACCGGGACCAACGGGAAGACGACGCTGACCGAGTTGCTCACCCATGCGCTGCGCACGGCCGGGGAGGCGGCCGGCGCCGTGGGCAATATCGGCTTCCCCTTCAGCCGGCTGCTGCTCCAGGACGGGGCGGCCGACGCGACGGCGGTGTGCGAGGTCAGCTCGTTTCAGGCCGAGACGCTGCAGCATTTTCGCGCGGACGCCACGCTGTGGACCAACTTTGCGGAGGACCACCTGGAACGGCACCCGGAGCTGGCCGACTACTTCGCCGCCAAGTGGAATCTCGTCGACCATACCCGGCCCGGCGCGGTCTTTGCCGGCAGCAGCGTCGCCCGGTTTGCCCGCCAGTTCGGCCGGTGGCTTCCGCCGGAGGCCTGGGTCGACACGGAGGGCGCGGCCCCGGACGCGCGGCTCGACGGCACGCCGTTTGCCCGCTTTCCCCAGCGGGAGAATTTCCAGCTGGCGCTCGCCTGGTGGCGGCACAGCGGCCGGGCCGAATCCGGGCTGTACGCGGCCGCCCGATCCTTCCGGCTGGGCCGCCACCGGCTCGCGCGGGTGGGGGAGTTCCGCGGCGTGTCGTTCTGGAACGACTCCAAGGCCACCAACTTTCATGCGGTGGAAGCGGCCCTGGCCACCTTCTCCGCGCCGGTGCACCTCATCCTGGGCGGCCGGTCCAAAGGCGGCGACCTCCGCGCCTTCGTGGGCCGGATTGCGGGGAGGTGCCGGCATCTCTGGCTGATCGGGGAAACCCGCGCGACCCTGGCTGCGTTCTGCCAGGCGGCGGGCGTACCGCACACCGTCTGCGCTTCGTTTGAGGAGGCGGTGCACGGCGCGGCGGCCGCCGCCCGGCCCGGCGAGTCGGTCGTGCTCAGCCCGGCCTTCGCCAGTTTTGACATGTTTTTGAGCTATGCCGACCGCGGCGACCAGTTTGAGAGGCTCGTCGCCAGTCTCGGCACCACCGCCATTTTTCAGTAGCCATCCAGCTGCTGACCGACCCATAATCCACCATTCCGTACCGCCCATGAATATCTTGAAGATCCTTGGCATTGTCGCCGGCATCCATGTCGTCGCCTTTTTCCTCATGTTTGTTAATCCCGGCTGCCGGTCCACGAGCTCGAGCCCGGCGCCCATGATCGGCGATACGGCCCCGGCCCTGGCGCCCCAGGCGCCCATTCCGACCGACACGGGTTCCGCGCCCGCCGCCACGGTTACGGTCAGCCTCCCGTCGCCGGCCCCGGTGCGTTACAGCCCGACGCGCCCCGGCACGCCCGCCTCGGAGGCGCTGGAGAACACGCCGCTCAATGATGTGACGCCGGCCGTCACCTACACCGTGGTTCGTGGCGACAGCCTGTCGAGGATCGCGAAGAAAAACCACACCACCGTGGCGGACCTGATGAAGGCCAATCATTTGACCAACAGCTCGGTATTGAACGTCGGCCAGAAGCTGCTGGTTCCCGGCAAGGCGCCGGTGGCGTCGTCGTCGTCGATGGCGGGCGGCGGCACCGAGATCGCGGTGACGGGGCCGTCTTACACGGTCAAGCCCGGCGACACGCTGGCGGAGATCGCGCATCGGGCCGGCACCACCACGGCGGAGTTGAAACGGCTCAACAGCCTGCGGAGCGATTATGTGCAGGTGGGCCGGGAATTGAAACTGCCGACGGGTTCTGTTCCCGCCGCGATGGAGCCCGCGCATTATGCTCCGTCGGCGCCGACCGGTCCCGCCTCGGTGAAAACGCCGGAGGGCGCCCAGACTTACGAAGTCAAGCCCGGCGAGACGCTCGGAGCCATCGCCCGGAAGTTCCACGTGAAGACCCAGGATCTTCTGGTCGCCAACAACATCGCGGATCCGCGAAAAATCCGCCCGGGCCAGAATCTCGTGATCCCGGCTGGCGGCGCTGCCGCGGCCGCCGGTTCGGCGGTCAAGCCGAGTCCCGCGGCTCCGGCGGCCTCGGTTCCGGCCGTGGCGACGACCGACACCTCCGGGGCGACGCCTCCCTCGGCGAATCCGCCTGAGCTTGATACCGGCCCGAAGACGCAGGCCGACGTGCCGGTCATCAAGGTCGACGACTGCTGAATCTCCCAGTCCGGGGACCAGAAGGAATTGTCTCCATAGCTGATCTCATAGCGGTATTCCAGGATGCTGCCAACCTCGACAGCGGGCAGGTTGAAGACCCGGTGGTTGAACTGCAATGCCCCGTCTTCTCCATCAGCAGGTCGTCGGGCTAGCTTCCAACGGCACAATGGTCCCATCCGCGTGGATGGTGCGCGCCTTGATCGCCACGACCTTGCTGCCGGTGCCGAAAGTAGGGCAAGTCCACGGTAGCCAGTTCCTTGCCCTTCTCCTGCAGCACCTTGATGTGCGCTATAGCTGTGGAAGTGTGTCGGATCGTCAGGTGACTTCCTCGATATTCAGGTACACCGCCGCCGCCCCCGGTGCTTTGGGGTCCGAAGTCATCTTGAGCTCTTCCGGCGGCCGCGGATCCTGGAACTGCGCGCGCAACGCCGGCGCAGCGGCGAACACCAGCAGGCCGACCAGTGCGCCTTCCAGAACAAGCAGCAAAGAGGATTTCCCGTGGACCGAAAGATTTCCAGTTGGGGACACGGATCATGATTGGCCTTTTCCTGGCGCGGATGCGCTAAGTACGAGTTGCTGCTGGTCCGAGGCCGCCACCTTCTGGTAGAACCCGCGCAGGTCCTGGTACTCCTCGGGCTTGGCCAGTGTAATCGCGGGCGAGGTGACGGAAGACGATGATCTGTCCGGCGCTGGGAACGGTTTTGACAATGTGCATGGCGTGGCCCTGCCAGAGGTCGTCGGCGGCCGCGGGCGCCCCCTCCACGGTGAGTCCATCGGGCAGATGATAGGTGACCTGGCACGGTCTCTTCGCCATACTCCATTTGTCCACCGGCTCCAGGCGCTTCTCCTGGTTAACAAAGGGCTGATGGCCGCGGCTCTCAAAGAAGAAGCCGGGGAGCAGCAGGCGCTTGGAGGTGGACGTTCCCAGCGTCCCCTTGAGCTTGACGAAGGCGATCAGGTTGACATCCGGGTCGTCGAGGCCCAGGAAGTGGTCGACATGCGCCTCGATGCCCTCCGGCACGGAGGACTCAAGCGTGCGGTCAAAGCGCTTGATCACCTCGTCGAGATCGTTTTCCAGGGGCTCTCTGCCGCCAGTAGAGCGCCTCCTGGCCCGACATGATGTAGCTGATCACGCCGTTGGTGACAGCGCCATGGGCGTCGAGCCAGATCTCGCCGGTCCGCGTGACTTTGTCCGCGCTGTAGGGCTGCTGCGGGGTGTTGGCGATGGAGGGCCCCTGCGGAGACTGGCGCAGGCCGTACGCAAAGGAGTGACGCCAGTTGAGCGTCTGGAACGGGCACATCTTCTCGCCGGGGTCCACCGGGATGCCCTTGCCGTCGAGTATCAGAATCACGATGGTTGTATCCAACTGGTCGATGTCGAGGTAGGTGGGGTCAAACGTGCCGCGGTTGCGGTCCACCACCTTCATGGCATAGGCGGTAAGGCCGGCTGCGCGCACCATGGCCAGGTAAAGCTGGGCGATGTA
>CAVRNM010000266.1:0-13867 GCA_963722225.1 uncultured Verrucomicrobiae bacterium | reverse complement strand
CGACGATCTGAACGAGCCGGTGACCGACGCGGTGCGCGGCATCCTCGACGGACACCTCGTGCTCTCGCGCACCCTGGCCAATTTCAACCACTACCCGGCCATTGACGTCCTGGAGAGCGTCAGCCGTCTCAATCGCGACATCTGCACCCCCGACGAGGTGGCGCTCGTCAGCCGCGCCCGCGAGCACCTGGCGCTCTACCGCAAGAACGAAGACCTCATCACCGTCGGAGCCTACCAAAAGAATTCGAGCCCCATGCTCGACCAGGCAATCGCCCTGCATGAACCGCTGCGCGCGTTCCTGCGGCAGGGCATCGATGAACGGACCGCCCGGGCCGACAGTTTCGCCGCCCTCAAACGGATCCTCCCATGAAACGCTTCCGCTTTGCCCTCCAGTCCGTGGCCACCCTCCGGGAACTCCGCGAGTTGCGCGCGCGAGAGAACCTCGCCGCCGCCATCCGGATCTGCGAACGAGCAGAAATCGCCCTGGCCGACGCGCGCGCCCGCCAGGAACTGCTAGAGGATCTCGTGCGGTCCGGCCGCGCCTTCACGCTGCGCGCCGCCGAACACGTGGCTTTTCTGGGTGCCCTCCGCACCGCCTCAAACGATGAATCCGCCGCGCGACGCGAGGCCGACCAGGCGCATGCCGTCCGGGACAAGCGGCTCTCCGAGTATTACGACGCCGCGCGGGCGCTGAAGGTCCTGAGCAACCTTGAAATCCGGGCCCGGGCGGCGCATCGCCTGGCCACCGACCGGGAAGAACAGACCGCGCTCGACGAACGGGCGAGCATCGCTGGCGCCCACGGTCGCCGCTACCTATCATGAAGATCCTGCGTCATCCTGTGTTCCTCATCGCGTTGGGCCTGCTCTCCGGTCTGGGCGCCGGCCTCGGCTCGTTCTGGCGCGCCGCCGATGTCGTCTACACCACCGTGCTGGCCCGGCACGCTGCGCAGGTCGAGGCGCGCAAGCCCGCCGCGCCCTGGGGCTTCTGGACGATCGAGATGGAAAACGTCGCCTCCGAACTCAAGGAGGAGCGTGCCCGCATCAGCGAGCAGGCCGACCAGCTCGCCCAGCGTGAATCCCGTCTGGCCGCGGAACGCCAGGAACTCGAAAAAGTCCGGGCCCAGATTGAAAGCCTGCGCCGGGAAGTTGCCACCAAGGTCGTTGAGATCCAGGGCGATGAATCGAAAAACCTCCGGACCCTGGCACAAACCTACACCAGCCTGTCCCCCGGGGCGGCCGTCGCGATCTTCCGCGAAATGGACGACGTCACCGTGGTCAAGATCCTTTCGCTCATGAAATCGGACTCGGTCGCCCCGATCTTCGAGGAAATGAGCCGCGCCTCGGCCGCCGACGCGTCCCTCGCCCGTCGGGCCGCCGCGCTCTCGGAAAAACTCCGGCTCGTCCGGACAGCCCGGCCCGCCGGATCGTAACCTCCTTTTTCGCGGGAGGCGGCCGGCCGCCCTCCGCCTCCGGTTCCCGCCACGGACGGCGCACCTCATTGGCCCAAGGATGGGATCAGACCATGAATCTCCCTCTGCCATCCGCCTCCACTTCCGTCGCACCCGACAGCACTCGTTACAGTTCGGTCGCGGCCTCGTCCTCCCGCCCGGATGCCCGTGACGACGAGACGGACTTTGCCGACCTGCTGGCGGGCGCCACTCTCTCAGCCGGCTCCAACCCTTTCCAACGTTCTGCCGGGGCCAGCAGCTCCCCGACCAAGACCGACGATCAAGTTCCGGCCGCCCAGACGCCGAATGGGCCGGCGACAAAGCAGGCGGGACCCGCCAAGCGAGCGCAGCTGAAAACAGACAGATCTGATAGCGCCGGTGCGGCCGCTCAAAGCAACGCGGGCCCATCCCCCCTGCTTTCGCTCCCTGCAGTTGATGCCTCACCCATGCCGGCCCAGACCGCCGGCTCGGCCTCCGCCGGTGAATGCGACGAAACGCCACCTCCGGCCGATGTCGCGGATTCCATCCGCCAGCTGCCGCCGTTCCTGGCCGATTTGCACCCCATGTCATGGAGGCCATCGGGCGTCTCGACGGATCAGAACGGAGCAGATCCTCAATCTGGCACGGCGGCCATCCTGCCCGTAACGGACGCCATCGGTAATCCCGCAGCGACCGCGCGAGAAGGATCCACTGTCCCAGACATCGACTTGGAGTCTGGCCATGAACTGGCCTCAGCCAAGGCGCCAGCAGCTCCGGTTGGCCCTGGTATACCCCAGGCGGCGCCGCGGCATCCTGCGGCCGGCGCTCTTCCCGGACCTTCGACTATCAGCCAGGACGACCTGACGGTGGCACCTTCGGGCGGACCCTCCGCCAATGGGATGGAATCGCATTCAGATTGGGCGGAAAAATTTGCCTCCCCGGCGATGCCTCCAACCCCCAATCAGCCGTCCGGCGCCGCCAGCATCCCGTCTGATCCAGCTTCTGATGCACGATTAAGCCCTGATTTTCAGCAGGTTAAAATATCGTCGCACTCCGTTGGCATTGCCAGTGCTGAACAGAGTACCGAAATGCGCAAACTGACCGATACTTCCGCGCCTGCGGGGCTTGACCGCGCCTCGGGGCCTGAGGTTTCTGCGCCCACCGCGGTTTCACCGGCATTCAGCAGTTCCCCCACGATCGCTCCGGTCACGCGTGCCAATTCCGAACCAGCTTTGACTCCCGTGTCGCATGCCGCGGCGGCGGTCGAGGCCACCCTGGACGCAGTGGAACACATGCGCGATACCACTCATTCGAGCGTCGAGTTGCAGCTCTCCTTCAGTGATGACGCCCACCTTGCGGTGCGTGTCGAAATGCGCAACGGCGAGGTTCAAACCACGTTTCGCACCGACTCGACCGAGCTTCGCCAGGCGCTCACCAGTGAATGGCGCCAACAAGCGCCCACCGTAACGACGGACGGGGCGGATCGCCCGGTGCGCATCGCCGATCCGGTCTTCACCCCTGAATCAGGCTCGCTGGGTTCTGCGGGAACCTCCACCGGCGGGCATGCAAATTCCCGTCAACCATCGATCCCCGCTCCGGCGCCATCCTCCTTTTCGACCTCTGCGCGAGCGCAAGCCCAGGCGTCCCCCGCCTCTCCGCTTCCGCCCGGACCATCGCGGCTCCCCTCCTCTCTCCGCCTGAACGTGTTCGCCTAAAACTCCCGTCCCATGTCATCCATCAGCCCAGTTTCGAACTCGCCGAGCACCGCCCTCGGTTCCACCGGAGCGACAACGGCAACCCCCCAGAATACGCTCACCACGCAGGACTTCCTGCAGTTGCTGTCCACCGAATTGCAGAACCAGGACCCGCTTCAGCCAATGGACGACACGGCGTATCTCGCCCAGATGGCTCAGTTCACGTCACTCCAGCAGGTGAGCACGCTATCCACCACCATCTCCCAGATGTCCAGCAACCAGCAGAATCTCGCCGCCAGCAGCTATCTCGGCCAGATGGTCACAATGAACGCCGGCAACAATTCCACCATCTCCGGGGTAGTGACCGGCGTCGATCTTTCCGGTACCACCCCGAACCTTGAGGTCAACGGAACGTCCTATCCGCTGACTTCGCTGCTTTCCGTCTCCTCCGCGTCCACTTCAACCACCCAGGCCGCACCTTCGACTACCACCGGCACGAACTAGCCGGCTGGCAGTTTGGTCACCCTTAACCTCCGAACTCACTCAATCCCATGTCGCTCATCAGCTCCCTCGACGCCGGTATCAGCGCCCTCGATTCCTTCAACGAAGGACTCCAAGTCATCGGCAACAACATCGCCAACATCAACACCACGGCGTTCAAGGGGGCCAGTGCGTCCTATGCCGACAGTTTCAGCAACACCCTTCAGGCCGCGTCCCCCGGATCAGACACGGCGTCAATGCAGATCGGCACCGGCGTGCAACTCGGCGGCATCAACACCGACTTCTCCCAGGGTACGCTGGTGGAGACCGGCGTCGCCACGAATCTCGCGATCTCCGGCAACGGCTATTTTGTTGTGCAGAACCCCACATCCTCTGCCGTCTCTGCCACCCGCGACGGAACATTCAGTTTAAACTCCGCCGGCGCCCTCATCAACCAGCAGGGCGACCAGGTCCTCGATGCCAAGGGTGCCGCGGTCTCAATCTTGAACTGTGTGAATTCGACCGGCACCGCGATTACCGCCGCCAACTTGTCTTCCGTCACGATCGGCACCAATGGCACGGTCACCGCCTACGATTCCCTGGGCACCGCTTACACCGGCCAACAGGTCGGATTGCTCACCGTGGCGAACCAGTCAAAACTCTTGAACCAGGGGAACAACCTTTTTGATTTTTCCGCGACCGGCGCCACCCTGGCTGCGAACCTGAGCGCCCCCAGCACCGGGAATCTGGGCTCGGTCCAGTCCGGCGAGCTCGAGCAATCCAATGTCGACCTCACGACCCAGTTCGGCGACATGATCACGGCCCAGCGCAGCTTCGAGGCGGCCTCCCGCGTGATAACGGTTTCCGACACCATTCTGAACGACATTGTGAATCTCAAGAATCAGTGACGTGGCCCGACCGCGCCGCTGCCGAGGTGCCCGTAGCACTCTGAGCCATGCCCGCAAAACCCGAAACCACCCCACCCGCGCCGCCTCCCGCAGCCGGCGCGCCCGCCGAAGGCGCGGCTGCCGCGCAGTCAACCAAGCGGTCCGTCTCCGGTCTCCTGGCCAGCCTGGTGCCGGTGATCATCGTGCTGATCGCCGCTCCGATCCTGACCTGGGCCGTCGCCGAGTTCCTGCTGCTGCCCCGCCTCGAGAAACGCCTCGCGGCGGCGGTGGCCAGCCCCGACGCCGCGGCGAAGCCCAGCGCACCCGCCGAGAGTCCGGCCGAGCCGAAGAAGGGCGAACCCGGCGCGCCCACGAACACCTATGAATTCAGCAACATCGTCGTGAATCTCGCGGGGACCATGGGCACCCGGTACCTCAAGACCACCTTCCTTGTCACCGGCACCGACATCAACCTGCAACGAGTTTTTGAATCGAACAAGCCCAAGCTCACCGACGTCACGCTGAACGTGCTGTCCTCCCTGTCCCTGCCGGACCTCGAGGAGGCGGGCGCGAAGAACCTGATCCGGGAAAAGCTGGTTGCCGCTTACAATCAGGCGCTCGGCAAACGCGTGGCCGATCAGGTGTATTTCTCGGACTTCGTGGTGCAATAGCTCTGCCGCCCTCCTTTTCCCCAAGTCATCTTGATTCCGCATGAGCGAAGAAGCCAACAAGTCGGCTGAAGCCCCGGCCGGGCTCGACCAATCTGAAATCGACCGTCTGCTCACGCAGCAACAGGCGCCCCCGAAGCAACAGGTCTTCCACGCTGTCGCCTCGCGACGTTTCCTGTCGGAGAACGTCAAGGTCGAGCCCTACGATTTCCGCAATCCGGCGTTTCTCACCGAGCTCGAGCTGCGGCGGCTCCGGCTGCTGCACGAGGATTTCATCCGCTATCTGGGGGCGCGGCTCTCGCTTTTCCTCCGGATGGAACTCGGGCTGAAGATGGCCAAGCTGACGACGCTCACCTACGCCAAATTCACGGACTCCCTCCCCAGTCCGACCCATCTTTGCCTGTTCAAGATCGAACCGCTGCTCGGGGTCGGCATCCTCGACATCAATCCGCGGCTGGCGCTCACCATCGCCGACCGGATGCTCGGCGGCCGCGGCCACTCCGTGAAGCTGGAGCGCTATCTGACCGAGATCGAAATCGCGCTGCTGGAGGATATTATCAACATCCTCCTCGAGGAATGGTGCGCCCAGTGGAAGAACGAGCAGGAACTGCATCCCGTCATTCTCGGCCACGAAAACAACGGCCGCTTCCTGCAGACCTCGCCCAAGGATGCCATCGTTCTCGCCCTGACGCTCGAAGCCAGCTTCGGCGACTGCTCCGAACAGATCCAGATCGGCGTGCCCTACTACACGATTGAACCGATTGTGCGCAAAATGCAGTCGCGCCGGCAAAAGGACAACGCCACGGCCAGCACCGAGAAACGGTCGCAGTGGATGGAGTCCTTCAATCATATCAAAATGCCGCTGCTGGCCGAATGGGAGGCCTGCGAGGTCAACCTGCGCGAAATCGTGAACCTGCGCGTCGGCGACATCATTGAGCTTCCTTCCAACCTGTTTGAGGAAACCCGCGTCCTGCTGAACGGCACCCCGAAATTCATCGGCAAGATCGGCCTCGACGGCGGTCATGCCGCCGTCCAGATCACCCGCAAAATTACCAATCCAACTCCCCATGTCAGCCCTGACGGAAGATAAATCCCTTGATATCGTGCTCGACGTCAAGGTGAAGGTCACCGTGCAGCTCGGCTCCTGCCAGCTGTCCATGCGCGAGGTGCTCGAACTGGCGCCCGGCGCGGTCGTGCAGCTGAACCAGCACGCCAGCGATCCTGTCGGCCTCTATGTCAACGACAAGTTGGTGGCCTATGGCGAGGTGGTCGTGGTCGAGGATAACTTCGGCATCAAGGTCACCGAGCTCGTGGGCTCGGAGCCGGCCAGGAACTGATGCGTCCACGGACGCGGAATCTTCCGGTCGCGCGCCCACTTCGCCCGCCCTCCTCCTGCAAACGCCGCGGCCCATGCGCCATCTAGCCCTGCTTCTCTTCTGCGCGACCACCCTGGCGGCGGCCGATTTGGCGGCTCCGAAGAGCCCCGACCTGGTCATTTATCCGCGCGCGGCGGAGGAGAAAAACGCCACGGCCGCGGACCGCAACGGCTGGGATCGCGCTCCCTGGTTGTTTGGCGCCATGGCCCTGGCGGCCGGCGGCACCTGGTGGCTCTGGCGCAGCCGCGCTCAAGCCGGTCCGGCCAGCCGGTCCGGCCACAAGCTGGCCATCGAAGAGACGCGCTCGCTGGGCAACCGCCAGTATCTCGTCATCGCCGCGTGGGAAGGGAAGAAACTGCTGCTCGGTGTGACCCCCGGCCGCATCAAGCTGCTCTGCGAACTTTCCGAGGACGGGGAAGCCGGCCCATGAGATCCCCTTTTCGCTGGTTCACCTGCGCGTTGCTCACCGGGCTGGCGGCCGTGATTTTCATCCCCCGGACCGCCGGGCAGACGCCACCGGCTTCTCCGCTCGGTTTGGCGGCGGCACCCGCGGCCAGCACCCCGTCCTCGCCCGCCGCCCCGGCCGTGGCCAAGCCGTCCGATCCCCTGCGCCTCTCCGTGAATCTCGAGGGCACGGATCGACCCGGCGACGTCAGCGTGTCCGTGCAGATCGTCGTCGTGATGACGCTGCTCACGCTGGCGCCTTCGCTCGTGATCCTCATGACGAGCTTCACCCGCATCGTCATCGTGCTCGGCTTCGTCCGGACGGCCATCGGCGTGCAGAATGCGCCCGCCAATCAAATCATCGTCGGCCTGTCGCTGTTTCTCACCTTCTTCATCATGGGCCCGGTGTTTGACCGGATGAACACCGAGGCCGTGCAGCCTTATCTCTCCGGCAAGATGACTTCCACGGACGCCCTGGACCGGGCCTCGGTGCCGCTGAAGGAGTTCATGCTGCGGCAAACCCGGACGCGCGACCTTGAGTTTTTCCTCGAACTCGGCCGGTTTGGCCCAACGCCGGTCAAGGACCTTTCCCTGCGGGTCGTTGTTCCCGCCTTCGTGCTCAGCGAGCTGCAGACCGCGTTTCAAATGGGTTTCCTGCTTTTCCTGCCGTTCTTCGTCATCGACGTGCTGGTTTCGTCCGTGCTCATGTCCCTTGGCATGATGATGATGCCCCCGGTGGTCGTGTCCCTGCCGTTCAAATTGCTGCTCTTCGTCCTCGTCGATGGCTGGCACCTGGTGGTGCGCGCGCTGGTCGAGAGCTTCCATCCATGAATCCCGACCTCGCCATCGACCTTTTCAAGTCCACGGTGCTTTTCGCGCTCTACGTGATCGCCCCTTTCCTCGCGGTGACGCTGGTCGTCGGCTTGATCACGAGTCTCATCCAGTCGGTGACCAGCCTGCAGGAGCAGACCCTTACCTTCGCGCCGAAGCTGGTGGCCTTCGCCGTCGCCGCCCTGCTGCTCGCGCCCTGGCTGTTGCGCACGATGGTCGAATTCACCACCTCGATCTTCGCCCGCATGAGCTCCATGGGGCCGTGAAGCGATGCCGGTCGATCTGCTTTTTGCCTGGCTCATGGTTCTGCTGCGCGCCGCAGCGGTCGCGACGGTGCTGCCGTCGCTCGGGGCCAGGCCGCTGCCGGTGACCTTGCGGATTGGGTTCGCGATCTGCGTGGCAACGTTGCTCTACGGCATCGTGCCTCATGCCTCCCTGGCCGGGGCCGGCTGGGACCGGCTGGCGCTCGCCGCGGCGGGCGAGGTGTTGATCGGGCTGGCCATGGGCTTCATCGGCCGCCTTATTTTTGCCTCCATCGAGATGGCCGGGCGCATCATCGTCACCGAGATCGGGCTGGTCGCCGGCCCCGGCTTTGATACGCCGACTCCGGACCATGAGCCGCTGCCGGCGTTGGTTTCCATGTTTGCGGGCGTCCTTTTTTTCCTCTTCGGCGGACATCTCGGGGTGCTCCAGGCCTTCGCCCGGTCCTTCGATTTTGCCCCGGCGGGCGCGCCCGGGCTGGCCAAGGATGCGGTGGAACTCATTGTTCAGATGAGCGCGAATTCCATCGAACTCGGGATCCGTATCGCCGCCCCGTTCATCGCCCTGAATTTCCTCGTGACCCTGGCATTCTCCGTCCTCGGGCGCGCCGTGCCCCGCATGGGCGTCTTCATCCTGAGTTTTCCCGTGCGCGTGGTCCTCGGCCTGATGATGCTGGCCGGCTCGGGCACGCTGTTTGCGCGGTATCTTTTTGGCGAATTCGACGCCCTGCCATGGCGCCTGCTGCAGCTCCTTCCCGCGCACTAGCAGCCCGGCCGGCGCAAGATTCGCAAGAATCGTTGAGGCAAAAATTGCCGTGCGTGCCCGCGCTTGAATCGTGCGGCCTTCGATCAGCGCGATCCAAAGCGATTTAGCGATAATAAATTGTTCATATACAATCGCTTAATAATCGTCGGAAAGCCTTGGCATCGACGGTGCTTGTAAGGCCCGGATGGCTGACCACGAGCAAGACCAAAAAACCGAACAGCCAACGGAGAAGCACGTCACCGATGCGGTCGAGCAAGGCAAGTTTGCGCGATCGCCGGAGATGAGTCTCGCGTTCACCCTGGCCGCCGTGCTCGGGGTGATCGGACTGACCGCCACCTCCGCCTCCCGGGAGATCGCGAACCTGACGGTCAACACCCTTTCGCACCTCGGTTCGCTGGAGATTACCATCGACACGGCCTCGACTGCCCTGGGGCTGGCGGCCGCCACGCTCGGCCGCATCCTGCTCCCGCTGCTGGTGGCCTGCGCCGGCGCGGCTCTTCTGGCGGGCGGCATTCAGAGTGGATTCCAGCTCACGCCCAAGGCTTTTGGCATCCACCTGGAGCAACTCAATCCCGTCGCCGGCTTCGGCCGGCTGTTCTCCAAAAAGACCATCGTCCACAGCGGCATCGATCTGCTCAAGCTCCTCGCCGTGTCGGCGGCCCTGTACGGCGCCGTCAAGACGGTGGTCAACGACCCGTTGTTTCACTCTCCGGTCGAAACCGTCTACCTCGGCCAGTTTCTGTACCATTCCACCCTGGCCTTCCTGGGGCGGCTACTGCTCGCGCTCGGCGTGATCGCGGCCATCAGTTATGCCTACGAACTTTTCCAGACGCGGCAGGAGAACATGATGAGCCGCCAGGAACTGAAGGAGGAACGCCGGAGCACGGAAGGCGATGCCTTCCTCAAGGCCGCCCAGCGGCGGCTCGCGCGCCGGCTGCTGCGCCGCCAGATGCTCTCCGCCGTGCGCACCGCCGACGTGGTGGTGACCAACCCCACCCACTACGCCGTGGCGCTCAAGTACGAGCGCGGCATCGACACCGCCCCCGTCGTGCTCGCCAAGGGGGAGAACCGTTTTGCGCAGCGCATCAAGGCCATCGCCGCCGAATACGAGGTGCCCACGGTGGAAAATCCGCCGGTGGCGCGCGTGCTCTACGCCCTCGGCTGCGTCGGCGACGCCATCCCCTCCCAGCTTTACCAGGCCGTCGCGGAGATCCTCGCGGTCGTGTATCGCACCCACCGTTACTACTTCTATCGCCTGAAGTCCCGCCGGACCCAGGCCGCCGGATGAGCTGAGCCATGCCCACCTCCGCCTCCGCCCAACTCAACCGCCTGCTGCAGCGCGCCGACCTGCTGTTCACGTTCGCGCTGTTCAGCACCGTCCTGCTGCTCATCCTGCCGGTCCCGGCGTTTCTGCTCGACCTGCTGCTCGCGCTCAACATCGGCATGTCATTGCTGGTCCTGCTCGTGGTCGTCTACGTGAAGGACCCGCCGGAATTCTCCGGCTTTCCCACCATCCTGCTGGCCCTGACGCTCTTCCGCCTCTCGCTCAACATCAGCTCCACCCGGCTCATCCTGGTGCACGGCTACGCGGGCCACATCATCGACTCGTTCGGCCGGTTCGTCGTCCAGGGCAACTTCGTCGTGGGGGCGGTCGTGTTCTGCATTCTGGTGGTGATCAACTTTGTCGTGATCACCAAGGGCGCCGGACGCATCGCCGAGGTGTCCGCCCGCTTCACCCTCGACGCCCTGCCCGGCAAGCAGATGGCGATCGATGCCGAGCTCAACGCCGGCATCATCAACGAGGTCACCGCCACCGCCCGGCGCGTCAAGATCCAGAAGGAAGCCGATTTCTACGGCGCGATGGACGGCGCCTCGAAGTTCGTGCGCGGCGACGCCATCGCCGGCATTCTCATCACGCTGGTCAACATCCTCGGCGGTTTTGCGATCGGCGTCTTCCAGATGGACCTGTCGCTCGCCGAGTCGCTCCAGAAATTCACGCTGCTCTCCATCGGCGACGGCCTGGTCGCCCAAATCCCCGCCCTGGTCATCTCCGTGGGCGCCGGCATTCTCGTGACACGGGCGTCGGAGAACGCCAATCTGGGCACCAGCATCGGGCGTCAGATCGTGCGCTATCCGCGCGCCATCGGCATCGCCGGGGCGATGCTCGCCTTCTTCGGCCTCATGCCCGGCATGCCGGCGATTCCGTTCTTCGCGCTCGCGGGCCTGGCCGGATTCGTCTCCCATTCGCTGCGCAAGGTCGAGGGCGCCATCGACGAGCTGGACGCCACCCCGGAAACCCGGCCCGCTGCGAAGGGCGCGCCGGCGGGAAAGGGCAAGGGCGCGGTCACCGCCGCCTCGGTCGCGCTGCCCGGCGAGGATATCCGCAAACTCGCCGAGATCGACGTTTTCGCCATCGAGATCGGCTACGGCCTGCTCAGCCTCGCCGACGCCAAGAGCAATGGCGACCTGCTCGCGCGCGTCACCGGGGTGCGGCGCTCGCTGGCGCGGGAGCGCGGGGTGATCGTGCCGCCGATCTCGGTCCGCGACAACCTCGAGCTCGAGGCCAACGACTACCGGTTCCTCCTCCGGGGCAAGAGCATCGCCCGCGGCCAGATCATGCCCGGCCGGTGGCTGGCCATGAATGTCACGAACAGCAACGTCCGCCTGCGCGGCGTGCCGACCCGCGAGCCCGTCTTCAACCTCGAGGCGACCTGGATCACCGAGGAGGAGAAGAAGACGGCCGAAATCAACGGCTTCACGGTGGTCGACGCCCCGTCGGTGCTCGTCACCCACCTGTCCGAGGCGCTCAAGGGCGTCGCGCACCACCTGCTGGGCCGCCAGGACGTGCAGATCCTGGTCGATCATCTCAAGGAATCGCACCCGGCGCTCGTCAGCGAACTCCTCCCGGACCTCGTCAATCTCGGCATCATCCAGCGCGTCCTCCAGAACCTGCTCCGCGAGAACGTGGCGATCCTCAATCTTCCCCTGATTCTCGAGTGCATCGCCGACTTTGCCGCACTCTCCAAGAATCCGGATGACCTCGCGGAGCTCGTGCGCCGCCGGCTCGGCCTGTATTTCATTCCTGAATACGAAAGCCGCCCCGGCGCGATCAAGGCGATCACCCTCGATCCCCGGATGGAACAGTGGCTCGCCGGCAAGGTGCATCGCACCCCCTCGGAGATCGGCCTCGCGCTCGATCCGGCGACCGGCCACCACCTGCTGGAAGAGCTCGGCCGCCGCGTGGGCGAGCTCGTCAAGCAGGGCCTGCCGGCCGTGCTCGTGGTCTCGTCGGAGGTCCGCCTGCCGGTCAAACGCTTTTTCGAGTCGTCCCTGCCCCGTCTCGTCGTCCTCGGATTCCAGGAGCTACCGCCCGCCACCGAGGTCGAGAACACGGGCATCATCCCGCTGCCGGCGCACCTGGCGCGCCCGCCCGAACCCGCGCTCAAGGCCGCCTGAGCCGGCGACCCCTCCCTGCCCGTGCCCGCCTTCCCCTCCAGTTCCACCGCCGCCTGTTACCGGTTTGTCGTCGAATCGGCGGATGAAGCCGCCCGGCTAATCCGGGAGAAACTCGGCGCCGACGCCCGCGTCCTTTCCGTCCGCGCGGTCGGCCAGAACGGCTGGCGCGGCTGGATCGGCCGGTCCCGGCTGGAAGTCATCGCCCAGGTGCCGGCGCCGGAGCCGCCGCCCGATGAACCGCGGGACGCCGCCACCACGCAGCCGGCCGATGCCGAACCCACGCCCCAGATCGATCCGTTCGCGCGCCGCAACGGCTTCGCGTCCACCCACCTACGCACCCAGCCGTCTCAGCTCCGCCTGCCGGAACTGCTCCGCCGCTCGGGTTTCAGCGATGTCTTCATGCACCGGCTGGCCACCACCCCCGCCTGGAATGATCTTGAGGAACGCCCGCTGCACCAGTCGCTGGTGCAGGTCGCCGACGAGCTGCGCCGCCATGCCGCCGCCCGCCCGCCCCGTCCCCTGCCCGCCCGGGTCGCGTTTTTCGGGCCCGCCGGAGTCGGTCGCACCACCGCGCTGTGCAAGTGGCTTGCGACCGATGTATTTCGCCGCGGACGCAGCGGACGCGTGGTCCAGGTGGAGTTTGACCGGCCGAATCCGGCCGAGCAGCTGGCCGTCTTCTGCGAAGCGCTCGGCCTGTCCTATCAGCACTACCCGGTTTCGCTGGCGACGTCCGCCCCGGATTTTGTCTATCTCGATCTGCCGGCGCTCGCCCTCGGCCGGCCGGCCGACAATACCGCGCTGGCCGCGTTCTTCGCCAAGGAGCGCATCGAAGGCCGCGTGCTGGTGCTCAATGCCGCCTACGACCCCGCCATGCTGCGCGAGGCCTACGCCGCGGGACGCGGACTTGGCGCCACCCACCTCGTTTTCACCCACCTCGACGAGCTGACCCAATGGGGCAAGCTCTGGGACTACCTGCTCGACGACGGCCTGCCGCCGCTGTTCCTCGCCACTGGGCCGTCGCTCACCGGCGACTGTGCCGAGGACGTCCACGGCACCATGTTGCACCGCACCCTGCCCGGCGCCTGACCCTCACCCCTTCCTCCGATTCATGAAAGCTCTTTTTCTCGCCGGCGGTTTTGCCGGATTCGTCCTCTGCTCACTCGCCGGCTTCCTGGCCGGACGGGCGCCGGACCTGATCCTGCGCGATGCCGCGATCGGCTGCCTCGCCGGCGCGCTGCTCGTGCGCTGGTTCTGGGGGGTGCTGCTCCGCGGCTTCCAGGAGACGCTCACCATCCGCCGGCAGACGGCGGCGGAGGCCGCCGCCCAGGAAAACGCGCGTGGGGCGAAGAACGGCCAGCCCCAGAAGTCCGCGCCCACCGCCAGCCCGCCGGCCCCGATGTCCCCGCCCCGCTCCCTCCCCTTGCCCCAGCCCAAGCCCGCCATCCGCTAACTCCGCCCTGCCATGACCTCCTCTCCCCCCCCCGCCGTCATTATCGAAAAAGCTCCCCACGGCGCCGCCTGGCGTGCCTACCAGGGTGTCACCCATCAGCCGGCCAACGAACACGAGCTGATCGAACG
>CAVRNM010000265.1:0-5333 GCA_963722225.1 uncultured Verrucomicrobiae bacterium | reverse complement strand
GTGACCTTGGCACCCCGCGCGAAATCGAACAAGCGGTCAAATCCCTCGATTTCCCAGTGCGGCCGCGCCTGGGGCGACACCGCGTCCGTCGCGCCGTGCGTGGCGTATACCACGTTCTGCTCGGCCGTGCGGCCCTCGGGCACGCTGGCGTGCGGAATGTTCGGCAGCGTGAGCATCGCCGCGCGCCACTTCGCCTCCGTCGGCGCGAGGGCCGCCTCCTTTTCCTTCATCAGGGCGGACAGTCCCTTCATCTCCTGAACCTTCGCGAGAAATTCCGGCGAACCTTTTTTCAGCGCCGCCATCTCGCTGTTGGCCGACTTCTGGCGAGAGCGCAGCGTCTCCACCTCGTTGAGCTGCGTCCGCCACAGCGCATCGAGCGCCAGCACCGGGTCGAGGTCCACCTCAAGATGTTTCTTGGCAATCGCCGCGCGCACCACATCGGGCGTTTCGCGGAGGAGTTTTGGGTCGAGCATAACCGCGCGAGTGTGGCGGCGGCGCCTGCGGAATAAAGAGCGAAGTTGGGACCGGAGCCGGCGCCCGGCCCCTTCTTTCCTCTGGGAGGGTTCGGTCGCCGCCAGCCTATTTCTTGTCTGACGGGCTGAAGACGCTTTCGAGCATGTCGGCAGACCAGTCTTTGCTCAGAACCGCCTCATGGTCGCCTTTGGCCGGAGAGACTTTTTGCAGGACGATCTCGGCTTTGCGATCCGGCCTCTTTCCATCCACGGTGGGATTTCGCCTCGCGTAGGTGATCTCGTCGTTGCTGCGCCAGACCGGCGCCGCCATCAAGTTGTAGTCTCCGGCCTTCTGCCAGACTGCGACGTCACCCGTTGCCATCGTCAGCACGCTGACCTCGCCGCCAAAGCCGCCAATCAAGATTTGTTTCTCGTCCGGGCTCAGTTCGAAAAACGTCAGGCCTTTGGGCATCTTCTCCTCTTCGCCGCGGGGGATGACGCGGGTGAGCGTCGCTTGGCGGGCCGGGTCCAGGACAAACAGATTCTCCCGCTCCGCATCGAGGTCTTTCGTCGCCACGGGCAGGCTGAATTCCACGGAATTGAAGATGATCCGCCCGTCGTGGAGGCAACGGACGCGGCTGTGGCCCGAAAACACCGTCCCGGCCAGATCGTCGGGTTTCTCCTGGAGCTTGATCTGCCCGCCATCGCTGAATACTTCGCGCCGCACCAGAGTAGCCAGGCGGAGATCGTCCTTATTCCCTCCTTCCGCCGCCTGGAAATAGACCAGTGACCGCGCGTCGGACGTCCAGTCGGGATACGCGGCCGTGTGCTGCGCGACAGTCGTCGCTCCGGCGGAGTCGACCAACGCCAGGAGCAGGCGACACTCATCATCATTGTCCGGCGTCAGATCCGTCGTGAACGCAATTGCCCGGTCTTCCGGCGACACGCGGATGTCCTCGATCTTCTCCAGGCTCTCATGGAGCACAGTCCCGGGAAGAATCTGATCTCCGTCGAGGCGCACCACCAACAGCTCGGCGAAATCGAGGTGGTCGGACTTTACTTTGTCCCAATCCCCCGGGCTCAGTTTCGCCCGCAAGGCCTCCCCGCGGTGATCGCGCAGGAAAATATCCACGAGGCTCTGGCGTTTTTCCTTGGCCATCTCCACGGTCAGGATGCTCCATTGCCCGCCGGCTTCCAGCTTGCTCCAGATTCCTTCCGCCTCCGCCGTCACTGCCGCGGCGCGCTCGCTGCCGAGGGCTTGGGCGATGGACGTCCAATCGCCCACCTCCCGCACCCGGCTCACGGCCAACCGTTGCGAATCACTGAACCAGGCGACCTGGTCGACGCCCGGCAATAGGAGCGGCGTGAGCTTGCCCTCTGGATCGCAAAAGTGGAGCCCGTCCTTCGCGATCACGGCGGCGCGCTTGCCATCGGGTGACCAGACCAGGTGCATCTCCAGGCACCCACCCAGCAGCACGAGCATCAGCGCCACCGGCAACCAGATGGTCTTTCGGAAACCCATTGATCTCAGTTCTGTTTTCATAAGTTATCCTCCACATGCGGCATTTTCACCGGCGAATCCCAACGCAGCCGGTACCGGCTGTCCGGACGAACGCCGGCGGCCGCTGCTTCCGACTTTTCCGGGGCGAAATTCGCGAGAGACCAAAACCCATTCCTGCCCCCGGCAACGCTGGCGGCATCATTGGCGGCCAGCGAACGGTCAACGGACGCGGATGCCGTCGGCCCACCAACCGGGCCTCCACCAAACCGACTGGCCAGGCCAACCGTCAGACCCAGCAGCAGACACGCCGCCAGCTTGCTCAACTCCCACCCGAGCGCCTGCCGGCGCTGCACTCTCAGGGTCTGGCGCACGCGGTCCATCGGCGGCAGTGGGTTTGTTGATGACGGCGGACCGGCCGCCGCCGTTCGCGCCAGCTGCACGGTGGCCGCCAGACCGTCGGCCTGCCGGGCCGCGCCTGGATTCTGGACCAGGTGGTTCTCCAGCAACTCCGCCACTTCTGGCGATAGCGCACCCAGCGCCCGGTCGATCAACAGTGCTTCCAGCGTTTCAGTTTTCATAGGCGATCGGTGGATTGAGGACTTGGCGCAAACGAAGAACGGCATGATGGAGGCGCGACCGGACCGTTCCCACCGGGATATCGAGCACCCCGGCGATCTCCTCATAGGACAGATCCTGCTGCAGCTTGAGCAGCAGGGCCTCCCGCTGCAGCGGCGGCAATTCCGCGATCGCCGCCCGCATGGATTCAAGGCGCCCGTCTTCGCCGGCCATTGGCCCGGGCTGAAGATCGGCCGGCGCGCCGACCGGTTCGGCTTTTCTCAGCGCATCCAGCCCGACGTGCCGCGCAATCCCAAACAAATAGGCGCGGCGGGAAAGCGCTGCTTCGAGGCGATCGCGGTGCTTGAGCGCCCGCACGAATGTGTCCTGCAGGAGATCCTCGGCCGCGGCGGTCAGCGCCGGTTGATGCCGGAAATAAGCCAACAGGGCCGGCGCGGCTTCGCGGTAAAGTTGCTCCAATGAGTCGTGGTCGTCCATCGGGTCATCATCCAAACCCGGCGAGGGTTTGCTACCAAATACGTCGGACCCAGGCGATCAAAAGTTCAAAGGGCGAGACGGTCTCCTTCGCCTATGCCAGACCAGAATCATGGGATTGGCATTGTGGGGCGGGGTCGCCGGACCCCGCCACTCTCGGCAAAACAGCGGGATTCGGCAATCCCGCCCTACATTCAATTGAATGAACCCGCCCAGCGCATTCAGCCTCCGTGGCCCTACGAAAACGCCCGGCGGGACCACGGCGCGGGCGGGCTGGCGGTGGTCTCCCCGTGACTCAGCGCGTCGAGCCGCGCGAACCGTGCATAGACATCCTTGGCGGTGAGCAGGCGCAGGTCCCCCACCGGGGCTTGCACGACGTGATTGGTCGGGCGGTTGAGCGGATAAGGTCCAAACAACCGCGGATCAGTCGGCCCGAACACCCCAAGCGTCTTCACCCCGAGCGCGGCCGCCAGATGCAGCGGTCCGCTGTCGTTGCAGATGACCCAATCCGCCCGCCGGACCAGCGCCGCCAGCGAAGCGAGGCTCGTGTTGCCGGTGAGGTTGAGAAACTGTCCTTCGGGAAAATTCTCGCGATAGGAGACCAGAGTGTTGCCCGCCCAGATGACCTTCCGACCGCTGCCGTCCCGCAACAGCAGGTCGGTCAGCTGGCGGAAACCGTTCCACCGCTTTTCGACGCGCCGGCTGTCGGGAAAAATGAGGATCGGCTTCTGGCCGCTGCGGCCGTCGACAAAGCCCAGATTGAGGTCGGCCGCCTCTCGAAAACGCAGCTCCCCGCGCAATTCCGGCTGCGCCTCCAGCACCGGACAGAACCGCAGCAGGATGTCGAGGGCATGGCTTTGCTCTCCGTCCGGCGGCAGCGGGATCTTCCGCTGATAGAAAAACGTGGATCCTTCCCGCGCATCGCTGCGCCCGACCTTGAGTCGCGCCCGGGACTGCCAGGTCATCAGGCCCGTGCGCAAAAGGCCCTGCATATCGAAAACCACATCAAACTGCGTCTGCCGCACCTCCCGCATGAGCATGACGAACCCCCGCACCCCCTCGCTCCGATGGAACACATAAACCCGGTCCACCACCTCGCAGTTGCGGACCAGCGGCTCAAAGATATCGCGCACGATCCAGGAGATCCGGAGGTCGGGCCGCTGCGCCTTGAGCGAAGCCGCGACCTGCAGGCCGTGCACGATGTCACCGAGGGACGAAGGTTTGATGATCAGGAGGTTGGTCATGGGCGCGCACCGAAAAGGCTTTTAACCGCGCGACGCATACGTTTCATAAGGTTTCTCAGCGAAGGCAAATGTTAATCAGCGTTTTCTGCATGAATCCCGACCCCACCCGACCAGCGACGTTCCATCCCTGTGCTTAAGTTGCTCCTCCCAGCCGCGGGTTGGATCCTGGCGAATCTCCCGGAATCATGCCCGCGGGGACTGGCCGCCGCATTGGGCGACCTGATATTCTACGGCTTCGTCGCCGGCGGCGGCTCGTCCTCTCCAACCTGCACCACGCGTTTCCGGGCCGACCCGCCGCCTGGTACCGCCTGATCGGCCGGGAAAGCTGCCGGCGCCTGGTCGAGACCGGGCTCCTCTCGCTCGCGCTGCCCTTCCTCCCGGAGCGCCGGCTGCGCGCCATGGTGCGGACTTCTCCTTCCATTGAGGCGGCCTTCGCCGCGCACCGTGCCGCCCAGGCCGCCCCCGGACATGACGCCCCGCCTCCCCTCTTGTTTGCCACCGCCCACCTCTGTTGCTGGGAAACCCAGACGGCTATGCCCTTGATCGCCGCGGCGCCGTTCGTGGAGTTTGGCACCATCTTCCGGCCGTTCGACAACCCGGCCGTCGATGCGTGGGTCAAGCGCACCCGGGAACGCTTCGGAATGCGCCTGCTCTCGCGCCGGGAGGGGTTTCAGGAAGCAATCAAAGTGTTGCGACGGCGCGGCTGCGTGGGCCTCCTGTTTGATCAAAACGCCGGACTCCAAGGAGCGCTCGCCACGCTCTTTGGGCGCGTGTGCTCGACCAGCGAGCTGGCCGGGATGATGGCGGAGAAATTCCAGGCCCGGGTCTTTGCGTCGTTTCCGCGACGCCTCGGCCTCTGGCGCGTTGAACTGCGGGCTGACGCCATCGCCCACGACGGCTCTGCGGCCGGCATCACGCTCGCGCTCAACCGCTGGCTCGAAACCCATCTTGGCGGCAGCGATGATGCGTGCGCCTCCTGGCTGTGGGCGCACGACCGCTGGCGGAACCAGGATATTCCGGCGCGACGTCTCCGCCTCGAGGCCAAACGCAATCTGCTGGCCGCCGACCTCCGCACGCGCGGACTTA
>CAVRNM010000264.1:0-8952 GCA_963722225.1 uncultured Verrucomicrobiae bacterium | reverse complement strand
GTCTACAGGACCACCGGCACCAGCCCCAGCCCGCAGGCCACCAGGGGCTCCCGGGCGACGAGGGCGGCGGCGCTGTGTCGTGGAGATCCGGATACACTGGCGGTGGACAGATCGCCGGTGCGCCCCGGACGACGGCGCAGGCCGAGGCCGGCGAGATCCTCGTCGCGCGCGATCTCCACCAGGCGGCGCAGATAGGCGACATCCAGGTCGTCCCATTGGAGGCGTTGGAGGAGTCGATCGGCAGAGGGAGGTCGCGCGGCGGACGGCATGAAGAGGAAAACAGTGCGGGAACGACGGGACTGTGAACCCAAGTCGCGCAGTTCGGCAAATGCCATTTCACGGAAGGTTCCGCCGCGCCCACAGCACCTGGAATTTGCGGCCCATGTTGCCGGGATGAAGCAGTTGCATCACGCCGAGCTTGCGCGAGCTGAGGCGACCGGCCTCCGCGGCGGTCAGCCGGCGCAGGGCCGGCGCCGCATGGTTCACGAAGAACGCCTCCTGGGATTCGATGACCGGCGGGTCGAAGCCGTGCTGGGAGAGGGCTTCACCGATCCAGTCCCAGCAGACGTGGCAGGTGAGATCCTGTTCGCCGGGCTGGGCGAGCAGGGCGTTGCTCTGCCGGTGACGGAAATAGGCGCGCACCGAACCGGCCGGAGTCTCCCCGGCGAGTTCCCGCCAGGATATTCCGTAGTCAAAGGCGACGAACAATCCCGACCAGGGCCGCCCCGCGATTTCTCCGGCCAGGCGCGACGCGGCCAGAGGCAGATCGAGCTGGTAGCCTTCCGGCGCGGACGGCGGCAGGCGAACCGGCGCGGTCCGGACTTCCGGGGACAGCTCCGGCAGCTGGACTTCCTCCAGCGCCCCGGAACGGAGGGCGACCCCGAGCTCGCGCCAGCGACCGGCGTGGTGGACCAGCCGGTGACAGGGTTGGGCGTCGAACAGTTCGTTGGAGAACACGATCGCCTGCAGCGGGATCGCCAGCGGCCGCCCGAGGGGAATATTCAGCGTGCCGGCGAATGGATGCGCCACCGGCGGCATTTCCGGGGAGGAGGGCGCCAGCACACCCGATGGTCCACTCCCGGCCGGCTCGGTTCCAATCTCGACAAAAACGGAGGCGGCGGCCGCTGGCGCGCCGAGCAGGTCGGCGCAGGCCGCAGTCACGAGTTCCCCGAACACCGGCCCGACCGAACTGGAGGTGAAGAAATCGGTCCCGGGATCCCGTCCGATGCGCCGGCGGGGCCGGGTGTAATAGCCGGTTTTCTCGTGGTACAGCGCCAGCTCCATAAAGCGCGCAAAGCTCAGCGTGCGGTCGGCGCCGGCGTGCTCCCGGAAAACGGCGATGAATTCGGGCGAGGCCGCGGATAAGGTCCGTTCAGTCACAGCGGGATCACGAGCCTAGGAGGCTGTCGGACTTCCGTCCGGCCAGCCTCCTACTGGCAAAACCGCTCGATCCACTCCGGGGAAACGGGCAGAATCCCAGCGATGTTTATACGAATTGGAGGCAAAATGGCTGATCGGATCATATTCCCTGCCCAATGAAAGGGGCGGTTTTGCTTTTAGCAGCCTGAAGGGTTCAAAGCCCGCGAGGCTGCTAGACGGCAACTCTGCCCGTCGCGGATGCGATTTACAAGCACCCGCGGATGCCCACAGTAGGGGCAATGTTCAAACGCCTTCTGGTCATCGCCGCCGGCGTGGCGGCCGGCCTCCTCCTGGCCACGGCCGTGCTGCGGCTGCGCCCGGCGTGGAGCCGGTGGTCCGACCGCGATCTCAATCGCAACGGGGCGTATTTCCGCTCGGTGCTCGAGCTGGTGACGACGAATTATGTCGACGCCCAGGAGTCCGACGCTGACCGGCTGACCGGCGCCGCCTTGGACGGCATGATCAAGTCGCTGGACCCGCATTCCGAGTTCATGCGGGCCGACGCCTACCGGGAGCTGCGGGAAGAGATGGACGGGCGGTTCGGCGGGATCGGCCTCCAGGTGGAGCAGCGGGACGGCAAGGTCGTGGTGGTGGCCCCGATCGCGGACACGCCGGCCGACCGGGCCGGCATCCGGCGGGCCGACGAGATCGTGAGGATCGACGGGCAGGCCACGGAGAAACTGGGCATGGACAAGGTGGTCACGCGGTTGCGCGGCGACCCGGGATCGAAGGTGACCGTGACGCTGTTCCGCCCGTCGACGAAAGCGACCCTGGATCGCACGCTGACGCGGGAGATCATCCGGGTGGAGAGCGTGCGCGAAGTGCGGATGGTCGGAGACGGGATCGGCTACATTCAGTTGACGCAATTCAGCGATCGCACCGGGGCGGAGTTCAAGCAGGCATTGAAGCAATTGCAAGGCCAGGGGGCGCAAGCGCTGATCCTTGACCTGCGCAACAACCCGGGCGGATTGCTCGACGCGGCGGTCGCGGTGGCGGAGGCGTTTTTCCAGCCGGGAGAACTCATTGTGTATACCCAGGGGCGTTCGGCCGGGAGCCGGGAAGAACTGCGCGCGGGGCGCTCGGCCGGCGGGCTGCACCTGCCGATCGCGGTGCTCGTCAACTCCGGCACGGCGAGCGCCGCGGAGATCGTGGCCGGCGCGCTCAAGGACACCGCGCGCGCGGTGGTGGTGGGCGAGACAACGTTCGGCAAGGGATCGGTGCAGACGCTGTTCCGTTTGCGGGAGGGTGAGGCGCTGCGCCTGACCACTGCCCATTATTACACGCCGAGCGGCGTGATCATCCACGAGAAGGGCATCGAGCCGCAGGTCAAGGTCACGGTTTCGCCGGAAGACGAGGCCAACGTGCGCCTGCAGCGCCTGCGGCAGGACCTCGACGAACCGAAGGAGTTCGCCGCGCGATTTGGCTTTGAACCGGTCGAGGACCGCCCGCTGCAGGCGGCGATCGATGTGCTGAAGGGCGTGGACCTGTTGGCCGCGCGGAGCCGGGCGGAGGAGGCCGGCGCGCACCCGCACCCATGATCCTCGCCCTGGAAAGCTCGTGTGATGAAACCGCGCTGGCGCTCTTCGATCCGGCGCACGGCCTGATGCGCGAACTGGTGCACAGCCAGATCGCCCTGCACGGGCGCTACGGCGGGGTGGTGCCCGATCTGGCCACGCGCGAGCACCTGCGCCATTTCCCGCCGCTGCTTGACCGGTTGCGGGAGGAGGGCGAACTCGCCGCGGTCACCGCGGTGGCCGTCACCCACGGGCCGGGCCTGGCCGGCTGCCTGGCGATCGGCCTGGCTGCGGCCAAGGCGCTGGCGCTCGAGCGACGGGTGCCGTTGTGGGGCGTGAATCACCTGCGCGGCCACGCCTGGTCCCCCTTCCTGGCGCTCCAGGCGGCGGACCCGCCGAGGTTTGACGACGAGATCGGCCGGTTGCTGCCCCATCTGGGATTGATTGTTTCGGGCGGCAACACCCTGCTGTTCGCCATTGACCGCGGGCGGCGGATCGCGGTGCAGTCTTCGACCCGGGATGACGCGGCGGGCGAGGCGCTGGACAAGGGCGCGAAATTGCTCGGGCTGGGTTATCCGGGCGGTCCGCTGATCGAGCAACGCGCGGCGGCGGGCCGGACCGACGCCTACGATTTTCCGCGGGGCATCCAGCCGAACGACGACCTGTCCTTCAGCTTCTCCGGCCTTAAGACCAGCCTGCGTTACCTGGTGGAAAAACTGGGTCCCGCGGAGGTGACGGTGCGGCTGGAAGACCTGTGCGCGAGCTACCAACAGGCGGTGATCGATGCGTTGGTGAAGAAAACGGCGGCGGCGCTCGACCGCGGCGGTTACGCGAGCCTGGGATTATCCGGAGGGGTTTCCAACAACCGGACGCTGCGGGCGGCGCTGGAAAAGACGGCGCGGGAGAGGGGCGTGACCTTCCACGCCGCGCCGCCGCAGCACACCGGCGACAACGCGGGGATGATCGCGTTTGCGGCCTGGTGCGATCCCGCGGGCTGTGTGCGCGACGACCATTTTGGGCTCCGCATCCAGCCTGATCTCAGGCTCGGGTGATGGTCGGCGCCGCCGGATCCAGCCGTTCGGGGAGGCGTGCAGGGGCCCGGCCGAGCTGCCACGACGCCAGCGAGTGAAG
This sequence comes from uncultured Verrucomicrobiae bacterium, assembly GCA_963722225.1. Taxonomy (GTDB): domain Bacteria; phylum Verrucomicrobiota; class Verrucomicrobiia; order Opitutales; family Opitutaceae; genus Fen-1467. The sequence goes on along the minus strand of CAVRNM010000264.1, from coordinate 4,888 downwards.
CGGGGTGCGGCGACTCCGCCCAACAACGTCGCGCCGACTGCACGAATCCTGTCAGCTGTATTCCCGGCGAAGATTGCTGGGCAGGAGGCCAAGTTCCTCGCGGTATTTCGCAACGGTCCGGCGGGCGATGTTGATGCCCTTGCCCTGGAGCCTGGCCACCAATTCCTGGTCGCTGAGCGGGTGCGCCCGGTCCTCCCCGGCGATGAGATCGTTGATCATCTCCTTCACGCTGGTGTTGGACACCGAGTCGCCGCTGTCCGCCTGATAGCCGGGCGTGAAGAAGTATTTGAAATCGAACACCCCGTGCGGGGTCTTGATGTATTTGTTCGCGATGGCGCGGCTGACGGTGGTCTCGTGCACGCCGACGACGTCGGCGATCTGCGTCATTGTCAGCGGCTTCAAACGGGCGACCCCGTGTTCGAAGAACTCCTCCTGCACCTTGATGATCTCCCGGGTGATGCGCTCGATCGTCTGCTGGCGCTGCTCGATCGAGTTGATGAGAAAACGTCCCGAGCGCATCCGTTCGCGCAGGTAATCCCGTTCCTCCTTGGAAAGCTGGCCCTTCGCGATGAGCTCCCGGTAGGTCTGGCTGATGCGGAGGCGCGGAATGTAGTCGTTGTTGAGGAGAATGCGCCACTGGCCGTTGTCTTTCTCCACCGTTACGTCCGGGACGACCACACGGTTGTTGTCGTCCGCAAAGCGACGGCCGGGCGAGGGGTCCAGGGTGCCGATTTCCTCGATCGCCAGCTGGATCTCCTCCAGCGAGACTCCGAGACGGCGGGCCAGGTCAGGAATGCGGCGGCGGGTGAGCAGCTCAAAATGGTCCCGCACGATCCGGGCGGCGATGCAAGTGCCGCGGCCTTTGGCCTCGAGCTGGAAAAACAGGCAGTCCTTCAAGTCCTGGGCTCCGATCCCGGGAGGATCAAAGGACTTCAGCAATTTCTGGGCGGCCTGGATGTCCTCCAACGCCAGCCCGGACATCAACGCAATGTCGGCGGGACTGGCGGTGAGGAAACCGCGATCGTCGATGCTGCCGACGAGATAGCGGATCGCCTGCAGAATCCGCGGCGGGCAATCCGAGAGCTCGGCCTGCCGCATCAGGTGTTCCTGCAGCGACGTTTCACTGACGAGGGAATCGAAGAAATGCTGCCGCCTCTCCGCAGCCTCGGACGTGTAAGACTGGCCGGCGCCGGCCTGCGCGTGGTCGTCCCGCCAGTCGTCGTCGATCTTGGCCAGAATCTCGAAGCTCTTGGAGAAATCGAGTTCCTCGCGGGACTCCACGCCATCCACGGGCGCGGTCTCCCCGGGGGATTCCGAGCCTTTCTGGTCCAGGCTCACCCCATCCATCGGCATCTCCTCCAGGGTCGGATTGTTCTGCAATTCCTCCTGAATGACGGAACGCAGGTCCAGGGCGGCTACCTGAAGGATTTTCAGCGACTGCCGCAGCTGCGGCGCCAGCACCATCTGCTGGGTCTGGCGCTGGCTGAGATGTTGATGAAAACCCGGTCCGTTCATGGGTCAGAAGGGACGAGCAGAGCCTCGTTCACACCACCGGCGACGGCTCCGAGGTAAGCTGGGCGCAGGCCGGCTCCGGCAGGTCGAACAGGTCGCGCAGGTAGGCCCTCAGCTTCTCATTCGTGGGCCCGTAGCGGTCGCTGTACAGGTACATTTCCAGATCGGTCAGCAGTTCCGAGGCGGACTGGTAGCGGAGGTTGCGATCCCGCTCGAGCATCTTGTGCAGGATGGCCTCCATTTTCTCGTCGATGTCGGCGCGCAGCGTCCCGAAAGACGGAACGGGCATGGTCAGGACGTTCTTTCGCGATTGCAGGCGGTCTTCCGCGCGAAAGACGTTCCGGCACAGGAGCAGTTCGGAGAGCACGATGCCGAGGGAGAAGAGATCGGCCCGCGCATCCGTCACGGCGTAGCTCGCCTGTTCGGGCGAGCAATACTCGTCCTTTCCCGGGATCACCTTGCCTTCCTCATTGTACATGAGATTGAAGGCCTTCGCGATGCCGAAGTCCGTCAGTTTCACGTCCCCTTCATAGGCCAGCATCACGTTCTTCGGATTAACATCCCGATGGACAATGTTGAGGTGATGGCCCAGGCGGTCGGTCTTCTGATGGGCGTAGGCGAGGCCGCGGGCGACACGCGAGGCGATGAACGCGGCAAAGTCGACGGGAATGGAACGGCGCAGGATGCGGTGGCGCTCGATAAACTGCTCAAGGTTCACGCCATTGACGAATTCCATGACCATGAAGTGCTGGCCGCCGACCAGTCCGAGATGGTAGGTCTGGACGATATTGGTGTGAATCAGATCGGCGACGAGCCGGGCTTCGCCGATGAAGTTCTTCTGGAATTCCTGAATGCTCGAGTACTCCTCGCGGATCACTTTGATGGCGACGAGTTTATGGAAGTTTCCGGCGCCATATTGGTGGGCTTCGTAAACGACGCCCATGCCGCCTTCGGAGATCTTCCGCAGCAACTCGTAATGGAGCTCGTTGATAATAAGTTTCAGTGCGGCCACGCGGACATGGAAGCGAAGTCAGGGGCCGCTGGCAAGTGCGCAGATGTCAATCTAGCATGGAAATTGCTTTGGTTATGGTTTGTTCTTGCTTTCTGCGATCCAGAAGGCTTTCGCGCCGCCACCGGCCGGTTGGGGGCGCTGCGCCGTGAGCACCGGGAAAGGGAATAAATGACGGCGACGAGTGCGCGACCCCTCAGGTTCCAGCCATGGCCGGTGGCTGGATTGCTGCCGGAAGGCCGCCAGATCCGGGGCCGGCCCAAAGCCAGCCGTCACACGGCGGCGGTGTGCAGGGCGACGATGCCCAGGCTCATGGTGGTCGCGGTGACGGCGGAGAATCCGCCGTCGCGGATTTCGGCGCTCAAGCCGGCGCGGTCGGGAAATTCGCCGATTGTCTGGCCGAGGTACTCGTAGGCGGCGCGATCGCCGGTGACGAGCCCCGCCAGTCGTGGCAGCGCCCGCCGGAGGTAGAAATAGTACAGCGGACGGAACCACGGGGCCGGCTGGGAGAATTCGAGGACGAACAGCCAGCCGTGCGGCCGGCGAAGCACGCGCCGCATTTCGCTCAATGCTCGCCGGCGGTCCGCCATGTTGCGCAGGCCAAAGGCAATCGTTACCGCATCGACGGAGCCGTCTTCCAGCGGCAGAGCAAGCCCGTCGCCCGGACGGAAACTCACGTTGGCAAACCCGCCAAAACGGCGTTTTTTCGCCTCGGCTTCCTCCAGCATCGGCCGGCAGAAATCCAGGCCGATGATGGCAACCGCCGCCGGCAGGCTGCGGCCGAGCGCAAAGGCGACGTCGCCGCTGCCGGTCGCCAGGTCCAGGACCGTCCGGGGACGAGTCTCGCGCACCGCCGCGACCAGCCGGCGGCGCCACCAGCCGTCGAATCCGCCGCTCAGCAGACGGTTGGCGAGGTCGTAGCGGCGCGGATCCGCGCAAACATGGTGTTGACAGCCGTGGAGTCGGGCATGGGGTCGTGGCGGGTGCGGGCGCAGTCAATCCGGAGGGGAGGCGAGTCAACGTTGGCCGGGAGGATCACCCTCCGCCCGAAACCGCTCCACCACCCAGCGGGAGAGGACCTGGTCGGGAGCGTCGACCACTTCGCGGGAGATGGAAAAACGGCGCTGGTCGCCGTCGCGAGCGATGAGCTTGAGGCCGTGATGGAAATCGCGAAACTTGTCTTCGCACAGGGCGCGAATCGTCTTGTCGGCGGCCAGGCTGAGTTCGATGAGCCGCTCGATCGCCGAGTCATCGAAGACGAGTTCAAAGCCATAGTCCGCCTGAAACCGGGCGACAAAGGCGGCGACGTCGGCCTTGAGGACATCGCGCTGCTGGGCGGCATTCTGTTTCAGCAAAAGCTGGAGGGTCCCGGACGGCGCGGCGATGGTCGCGCGGTCAATCTTGAAGGTCTTCACCGCCGTGGAGGGCAGCTCGAACTTGAAGTCGCGCAGGACGCGTTCCAGCACGGTCATGAGGCCGCGGGCGCCGGTCTGCTCGGCATGGGCCTGCGTGGCGATCTCGCGCACGGCGTCCACGGTGATCTCGAAATCGATGCCGTAGCCGGAGAAATCCGCGCGGTACTGCTGGAGGATGCTGCCTTCGGAGGTCAGCAGGATTTTTTCGAGGTCGGCTGGAGTGAGCATCTGGCAGGCGACGCGCACCGGCAGGCGACCCACGAATTCGGGCTCCATTCCGAATTCAATAAAATCGTGGCTTTGGGCAAGGTTGAGAAAGTCGTGGTCAGCGCTAGCGCGCTCGCGACCGGCGGCCGCGAAGCCGATCTGGCTGCTTTGCACGCGCCGTTTCACCTGGTCGGATAGTTTGTCGAAAGCGCCGCTCACAATGAAAAGAATGTGCCGGGTGTTGATCGTGCGCCGCCGGGGGCGGGGGCGCCGCTGAAAATCCATCATCGCCTGAATCTGGCCGGCAATGTCATTCTGGCTTTGCAGATTCACCTCGGTGTCTTCCATGAGCTTGAGCAGATTGATCTGCACCCCGCGACCTGAGACGTCGCGGCCGACCGTGTTGCCGGAAGCGGAGGCAATCTTGTCGATCTCGTCGACGTAAATGATGCCATATTGGGCCAGTTCGACGTCCCCATTGGCGGCCTTCACGAGGTCGCGCACCAGATCCTCGACATCGCCGCCCACATATCCTGTCTCCGAAAACTTCGTGGCGTCCGCCTTCACGAAGGGCACGCCTATAAGTTTTGAAATGCAGCGCATTAGATATGTTTTTCCAACGCCGGTCGGGCCCAGCAGGAGGATATTCTGCTTGGCGTAGTCGCGCTCCTGCAACCCGGGGTTTTCGAGACACTGCCGCACATGGTTGTAGTGATCGCAGATGGCGACGGAGAGCACCTTCTTG
>CAVRNM010000263.1:0-3077 GCA_963722225.1 uncultured Verrucomicrobiae bacterium | reverse complement strand
TAGCCGATGTGGCGTTTGGCGTCATCCGTCCGCGAGGCGACGGGAATGCCGCAGATCCGCACGACGCCGGAGGTGGCGGGCAGAAACCCGGTGAGAATGCGCAAGGTGGTGCTCTTCCCGGCGCCGTTGGGCCCGAGGAGCCCGACAATCTCGCCCCGGCGCACCGTGAAGTTGACATCGTCGACCGCCACCATCCCGCCGTAGGTTCTGACCAGGTGTTCGACCTCGATGGTCAGCGGGGGCGGGTTTGGTTCGGTCGGGGACATGCGATCGGAAACAGACTGACGGATAACTCGCCGCGAGCAAGGTTACACCGGCGCGTTCAGCCGCCAGGCCGCCGCGAGGCCGCGCAGGGTGAGGTCGGGGACAATGGTGGCCGGCGGTTGCAGGGTTTTCTCCAGGAGCGCCGCGGTGCCGCCGGTGGCAAGCACCCTGGGGAGGGGTTCGCCCCGGCGGCCCAGTTCGGCCAGCACGGCGGCGAGCAGTGCCTGGATCATGCCGCCCATTCCAATGACGGTGCCGATGCGCATGGCTTCGATGGTGGAACGGCCGATGGCGCTTGGCACGTCCAATGAGTCGTCCAGCAGGGGCAGCAGCGCCGTCTGTTCATGGAGGTAGCGGCGCATCACATCCAGTCCGGGCGCAATGATGCCGCCCTCGTAACCGTGGGAACGGGTGACGATGTCGAAGGTGACCGCCGTGCCCAGGTCGATGACGATGGCGGGAGTGCCGCAAAAGGCCTGGGCGCCGGCGGCGTTGGCCAGGCGGTCCTGGCCGATCTCCCACGGTTTGGGATAACTGATGGGCACCCCCAGCCGCTTGTCCGCCGTGAGCTCAAAAAGCGGCCGGGTGAACCTGTGGAGCTCAAACACCCGGCCCAGCAATTGCGCCGCCGCCGGAACCACGGAGCAGAAAGCCGCGCCCTCCAGGGCGGGGTATTCAACGGTCAGGCGGTCCAGGATCGGGCCCAGGCCCTCGACGGGATGATCGATCGCGCGCGTGGGCAGTTCCCGCAGGAATAGGGCCTGCCCGTGAGCGACGACGCCGTAGTGGGTGTGCGTGTTGCCGATGTCGATGCAAAGCAGCATGGAGGCGCGTCAGCCAAGGAAGGGGAAAGACGGGAAATGGAAAGCAGACAGTCCAAGGCGAACGGGGGAATAAGTAAAGAGCCGGGGATCCCGCCCGGACGCCGTCCCGTGGTCTTTTTCTTGGACCTCGCAACGGGCCGGTTGCCGGCTCGCTGGCGCAACAGAGCGCGGGCATGGTCGCTGCCTGCAAAGCGATCGGTGGCAACGCCAAAACACGGTCCGCACTAGGTTTTTTCCAGCGTCACTTCCCCGGCCGAAAAGCGCTGCGGACGGCCATTCTCGCTGCGGATGAGCAGGGAACCGTCGTCGTCGATCCCGCCGGCAATCCCGGTGACCCGGCGCGGGCCGTGCAGGAGCGTCACGGCCTTGCCGCGCAGAAGATCGTAGCGGTTCCACAGGTCGGCGAATGTGTCCTGGAAATCGCCCTCGACAAACTGATCGTAGGCCGAGAACACGCGGCCCACGATCGCGGCAGTGAGGCGGTTGAGATCAACCGGCCGGCCGGTGAAGGCGGCGAGGCTGGTGGCCTGCCGGGCGAGGGCCGGGGGCAGCGAATCGGGCGGAGAGTTGACGTTGAGGCCGAGCCCGAAAACGAGGTCGCGGATCTGGTCGGCGTCGACCCGCGCCTCGGTCAGCATCCCGCCAAATTTCCGCCCCTCAAAATAGAGGTCATTGGGCCACTTGAGGCCGGGCTGGAGGCCGCAGAAATTGGCCACCAGATCGCACAGGTTGGCGCCCATCCACAGGGTGAAGGTGGTCATCCGGCCTGGCTCCAGACGCGGGCGGAAGACGAAGCTGGCGTAGAGATTGCCGTGGCCGGCGCTGTGCCAGACGCGGCCGAAACGACCGCGGCCACGGCTCTGCCGCTGCGCCAGCACGACAAACGGCGTGGACCGGGCGGCCGCCAGCTGGCGCTCGGCCTCGGCGTTGGTGCTGTCGACGTCCGGCAGCCAGAGCAGGTCGACCGGCTGACGGCGGGGTCTCAAGTAGGCCTGCACCAGCAGGGGATTGAGCGCCCCCGGAGGGCGGCGGATGCGGTAGCCATGGTTGCGCACGGCCTCGAATTCAAAGCCCTGCGCGCGGAGCTTGCCCATGTGCATCCAGACCGCGACGCGGCTCAGGCCCAGCCGGCGGGCCAGGGCCGTCCCGGAGACGAAGGCGGGATCACGATCCAGCAACTCGCAGAGAATGATGAATTCGGCGGAATTCACGGCTGCCAGTCGAGGCCGATGTCCGCCCAGACGCTGTGATGGACCAGGGCGCCGGTGGAAACAAAATCGAGCCCGAGCCCCCGCAGGTGGCGCAGGCGCCGCAGGGTGACGCCGCCGCTGGCTTCCGTGAAGGCCCGGGCGCCGATCCGGGCCACGGCCCGCCGGAGCTGCGGGACCGTGAAATTGTCGAGCAGGATCACGTCGGCGCCGGCGGAGAGGGCCGCGGGGATCTGGTCGAGGCGGTCCACCTCGATTTCCACGGGCCCGCCGGGGGCGGTGCGCCGGGCCGCGGCCACCGCCGCCGCCAGCCGGCCGGCCCTCGCGGCGGCGGGGGACGCGTCCGCCCGGTCGTTCCTGCCGGAGCAGCCGAGCAGCGCGAGATGGTTGTCCTTCAACATCACCCGGTCAAACAAGCCGAGGCGGTGGTTCCAGCCGCCGCCGCAGGCCACCGCGTATTTCTCCAGCATCCGGTAGCCGGGAGTGGTCTTGCGGGTGTCGAGCAGCCGCGTGCGGCCGGAGCCCAGCGCGACCGCGTGGCGCCGGGTGCAGGTCGCGACGCCGCTGAGACGCTGGAGGAAGTTCAGCAGGATCCGCTCGGCGGCGAGCAGGACGCGGGGATCGCCCTGGAGCGTGGCGAGCACGCCGCCCGCCGGAACCGCCGCGCCGTCGCGCACCCGGAATTGCGCCGCCACCCGGCCGCCGTAAACCGACAGGACCACCGGCACCAGCCCCAGCCCGCAGGCCACCAGGGGCTCCCGGGCGACGAGGGCGGCGGCGC
>CAVRNM010000262.1:0-5812 GCA_963722225.1 uncultured Verrucomicrobiae bacterium | reverse complement strand
TGGAAGCTTGCCGCTGGCCTGGGGCTCTATTGGGCGTCGTCAAACTTGGTCGGCCTCTTCCAGACGCTGTGGCTTCGCTACCGCACCCCGCAGAATAACAAGGCCTGGGCATCGTGATGAACCAGGCCGAGGCGTGGAGTTGTACGCGCTGCGGGTGACCTTTGGCTCGGATTTGGTTCTGAGCTCATGCCGCTTAGCATATCGATGACGTTGTCCAAAGGCCGCGGGCTGGATGAGGGAGAGGAATGAGGGGTCCACCTTATTGCATAATCGATGCAATAAGAATATCGTGCAGCCTTTGCCCCGCGTCTGCGCTGCAGAACAATTTCTTCTCACTCTTTTTGAAAAATCGTCACCGAACTGCGCGGCCTTCGCGCTCTTTGCCGCAGACGGGCGCGCCCCCACGAGCGCGCGACGGCCCGCAGCCCGCTGTTGTTCGCGTGCTCTGGAAATCATGAAAATCAGAACCATCATGATCCTCTTGTTTGGGGCTTGTTTGCCGGCCCTTTTCGGATGCTCGCAGAGCACCCAACAGGAAGCTGAATTCAAAGATCTGACCAAGGCGGTCCAAGCCTACTGCAACACGCCGGCGAGCCAGCGGACTCCTGAGGCCAGGCGCGATGTTTTAGAACGGCTCAACGCGTTTGAGGCTGGGCTTGCGAGCGTGCCGGCTGGAGCGAGGCTTCGTTACCGAGACAAGGTGGCGAACCAGCGTTGCTTTGTGGAGATCGCGCGCTGAACGGTCCAGTAACCGGGGAAGACCACGTCGTTGATCAAGGCTCCCGTGAACTGATCACCCTCCGCAGCACGCCGACCGCTTCACCTCGCGCTGCCGTGTTCGGCGTCACCACCAGACAGGGTTTTGGGCTTGTCCCACCTAGTAATTTGCAGAATAGTGAAAGAAGAATGCGGGAGTGATGATGAAACGCATATTGTTGATCGAGGACGACGACGATATTCGCCTGCCCTTTGGCGAGATCCTGAAGCGCGGAGGCTATGACGTGGTAACGGCCGCCGACGGCAGGCAGGGCATGATCCTCTTTCGGGAGCACGCGATCGATCTAGTCATCACGGATCTCTTCATGCCGGCGCAGGACGGCGCCGAGACGATAACGGCCATTCGCCGTCTTTCTCCGGGCTTTAAGATCATCGCCATATCCGGCGGCGGACAGATCGTGAAGCCCGAGTATCTGGGGCCGGTCGTAGCGAGTCTGGGGGTGACTCGCTTTTTGAAAAAGCCCTTCACCGGCGAACAACTCCTTGTCGAGGTGAACGACGTTCTCAAGGGTGCCGGGCCTTCCCCTTGCGAGGGTACGGCCGCGGAAGCGACGGTGGTGCCCTATTGTAACCCTGGCTAAAAAGAGGCACTCACAGATCCAGCGAATCGCGGCCGGCTTTCATTTGGGCGTTCCCGCAGCGCCTCTCAACACACGCGGGTCGAACGCGTCGGTTGCTCCATCGTGCCCGTTATGCCCGGGCTGCCGAATCGTCGATCGACGTTGGCCTGCCGGCCATGAAATCGACCGCGGGAACATCTCAAACTTGCGCCGGCTGGCTTAGCACTTGCCGCAACGTTTGCAATAGCGTCCCCATTGAATAGGGCTTCTTCAGTCGCACTTCCAAACCCTCGTCTCCAGGTTGGTCTGTCGAGTCAATCGAACCGCTTACGGTGATGATGCGGGCATGTGGATCTGCGGCCCGGATGGCTTTGATCGCAGCCCGTCCGTCCATGACCGGCATGTCGAGGTCGATTACGGTCACCGCGATATCAACGCGATGTTTCTCGAAGATGCGCACCGCTTCCGCTCCGTTGGCCGCCACATGCACGACATAGCCGAATTCCTCCAGCAGGCGGCGGGTGATGTCGCAGAACGATGTTTCGTCGTCCACCACCAGCACATGTTCACCCGCGCCGAAAGCGTTCTCCATGACCGCCGGTCCGGCCGCGACCTCCTGCGCCAGCTCGTGGACTGGAAAATACACATGAAATGTCGTGCCGCAGCCGACCTGGGTCGACAGTGTGATGACCCCTCCGCAGGCCTTGACGATGCCGCGGACGGTTGACAGGCCCAAACCCGTTCCCGCGCCGATCGTCTTGGTCGTGAAAAACGGATCGAAGATTCGCCCGGCGATTTCCTTCGCGATGCCCGTGCCGGTGTCGGCAACACTCAACTCAACAAAGTTCCCGGCCGTGCCACCCGGCAGGGCGGCGGCGGTGATTTCGCCGAGGGTGATGTTTCTGGCGGTGAGCGTCAACTGGCCTCCCTCAGGCATCGCATCGCGGGCGTTCACGCAGAGATTCAGCAGGACCTGATAGATTTGGGTGGCATTGGCGTGCAACCGCCAGAGATCCCGGGCGACCTCCACGCGCAGCTGGATGTTCTTGGCGAATGTGCGGCCGACGAAACGGCCGATTTCCTTGATGAGGCTCGCCAGATCGACCACTTGCCGGTCGCCTTCCAGCCCGCGAGAAAACGACAACATCTGGGCGACCAAGGCGGCACCGCGCTGGGCGCTGGTTGCAACGACATCCAGCAGCGCGCGGTTCTCTTCGGAGCAATCGTGGAAGCGGAGCAGGTCAACGGACATCACCACGGGAGCGAGCACGTTGTTGAGATCGTGGGCAATGCCGCTGGTCAACATTCCAATGCTGCCCATCCGCTGTGATTGCAAAAACTGCTGCTCGAGGCGCTTCTGCTCCGTAATGTCGCGTCCGATCGCCAGCACGCGCGGCGCGTCGGTTCCCCGGGAGCGCCCTCTCTGCCACGGACCGAAACGTCCACTGGCGCCATGACCCGCCCCGGCCGCAGTGCGGCGTCTCGTGCTCGCAAGTCTGGGTCACGCCGGTGCTGGTCAGGCGCTGCAGAGCCGGGCCCACGACATCACGCGCCGCGGCCGGAATCAGTTCGAAGAATCGGGCGCCCGTCGGCGCAATTGGGGTGTGACACAGATTTCGGGCCAACGCTGCATTGCTGTAAAGAATGCGCCCCTCGGAATCGAGGCCGCAGATCCAGTCGTCCAGCGCATTAAGAATAATTCCCGACACGTTCCCCTGATCTGCCGAGTTGGCCGCGGTTCCCTCAGCTCGCCCAAACAGCCGGCGCAACAGCCGCCGGGCCGCGACAAGCATCGACGTCCGCAACGGAGACGGCGCAGCATCCAGCGCGCTGGCTCCCCCGATGACGTGATACTGACTTACTGGTGCAATCATAGAAACTTTGGCCGAGAGAAAACGGTTTGCATTTATACATCATGACTCACTTTTTGCAGTACTGCCGAACACTCAATTTTTGGTAGGGTACCTAGGCCGGATTTGCGTCAGCGCGCACCCACCCATGGCGTGGGAGCCACGACCCAAGAACGCGTACTCCTGACCGGAGCAAACAGCGGTGCGTCAATAACGCCGGTGCCCTCCGGGGAGACCCGGTGGACCGCTTCTACCAAAAGAAGAATTCCAGCTTGGGTTCCAGGTAACCCATGGTTGGCAACTCCAGCGCGACCCGCCAGACCGTGGCGTAGCGGGACCAGGGACCGACAATGGGGCCGTCGAACATCACCTGCGGCGAGGAAATCGGACGCCGCGGCGTTGCCTGGATCCGCTCCTGAAATAGCGCATGTCCCTCGGGCAATGAAAAGTAGAGCAGGCGGCGCTCGAAGATATCCCTTACCTTCGGCAGATCCGAATAGGCGAAAACCGGATGCGTGGCGCGGTAGCTGCGCAGGACATATTCGTTCCGGCAAAGCTCAATCGACGCCCGCTGGCAGGCGGCTCCAAAATCACTTCCTGCGGCGTGACCATAGCTAAAAAAATTTCCCGGCGTGCACCGCTTGAATAGAATCACCATCACGCCCCGGCCGAGCGGGTGGTCGACCTGCGCGGCCATGACGTCGGTCCATTTCGTCGGCCGGACGTTTGCCACGAGGCGCCCGTCCCACCAGGCGATCGCGCAAAAACGTTCCAATGCTTCCCAGTACGCTTTCGTCCGACATTGACTGGAGAAGAGGCCGGGGAACGCGGCCATGCCGTTGGACGAAGCGTCGCGGTCGAAGGCGTAAAGATCCCGGTCAAAGTCGTTAACCTTCACGCGAAACGCCCAACGCTCCAGCGCCTCCGAAATCGCCATATAGCGCGCCACCATCGCGCTCGGGTGCGTGCCGGTTCCGTCCGCGTTGCTGTAGAGGTTGAGCTGCGGCCGCGAGCTGCCGGTCAATTCGGGCGCCAGGTAGGCGTTCGCCTGGAAGCAGCGATGCCCGAGAACCGGGAACTCGCTGAATTCAATGCGTGAGATCGGCCCGCCATGTTCGGTGAAAATGCGCCGATACCGCCAGGGAGCCAGGTTCAGCATATAATCATGATTGCAAAAGGGCCGTCCGAGGGCAAGCCCCCTCGCCGCGACCAGTCATCCTGGTCTTCCCCCCGCCACAAAACCTTGCTCCCGGGCATTCAGGCAACCGTCTTTCCGAAATCCTCGAGCGCGCGCGGTTGCCGGCCGCCAAAGAAAACCGGATCGAACAACTCGGCCGCCTTGACCAGCCCGAGCGCCAGCAAAAGGCTGCCGATAAACCCGAAAGTCGTGCGTCTGATTTCACTCATGACTGGAGATCAGTCAGGAATTATGCACGGTGCTACGCTCGGACCAATAGCAGTGGCTTGCACCTGAGAACTTCGCGTCACCACGTCAAATGACTCGGCCGCCTTGGCGAGGCCTGCAGTGAGCAACAAGCTGGTTACGAAAGCAAGGAACACGTATTTGAATGTCTTCATCGCCGGGTAGTATCGCCATTTCTCACGACGGAGCGAAGATCGCTGAACACTCAGTTTTGCCTATGTTCACCGCTGCAAAACTGGATATGGCCCTCTCCCGCGATTTCCGCTATGCTTACCCCGTTTAATGCGAACAACGGAAGATATTCGCAGGCACGGCATTCCCCGGACCCTCGCCGCCATGGTGCTTCTGAGCACTTCCGCCCCACTAGCCTATGGACTTGGCTGGGGCGATGCAAACGCTGGTCGGCCGATGATCCAGACTTTTACCTCAAGCGAAATCCCGGCCAGTGCATCGACCCTGGCAATTCAGCAAGACCAACGCGGCCTCATCTATTTTGGATGCGATGGTTTACTGCAATACGACGGCTCGGTCTGGAGGCATTCGGCCGCAGGGGGGAGCGATCAGATTCTGGCAATCGATATTGATGATTCAGGTCGAATCTGGGTGGGAGGAAATGATGAGATGGGTTTTTTCGACGAAGATCATTCCGGGAAGTTGCTTTATACTTCGCTCGTTCCTCGACTTCCGCTCGATCTACGCGACAATCTCGCAATCTGGGGTGTCGAGGCGACGGCGCGCGGGGTGGTCTTTTCTGCCAGCGATAAGATCCTACGGTGGAACGGAAAAGCCTTCCAGATATGGCCCCTGAAGGAAGCCCGCCGCGCCGTGTCCCAACGGATCGGCGACACGGTGTATGTCACCCATTTGACGACCGGACTCTGGAAACTGGCAGGCGACAAACCGGAGTTGATCGTTCCATACGATCCAGCCACGAAAATCCTCATCGGTTATCTCAAACCACTCGGTCAGAATTCCTTCCTTGCCGTGACAACACAAGGTCTGGGCCGATTGGACGGCTCGAAGCTCACTTTGCTGCCCGGCAATAGTGGTCCGTTTATCAACACCAATATCCAAACTTGCGCGACCGCGATCAACGACACAACCCTCGCGGTTGGCACATTATATGGCGGAGTCATCCTAATTGATACAAAGGGCGAGATTCTGCGTGTGATCATCCGGGCTGCGGGACTGCCTGCCCAGGG
>CAVRNM010000261.1:0-4404 GCA_963722225.1 uncultured Verrucomicrobiae bacterium | reverse complement strand
TGCCCGCGGCTGTGATCGCCTGCCGGTAGACGTGGTCGGCGCAATCGCCGGCGACGAACACGCCGGGGACCTTGGTCTTTACCTGGCTGCCACCCACCGGTCGGAAGTAACCGTTTTCGTCGACGTCGAGGGCCTGCGCGAATGGCTGGGTGTTCGGCACATGACCGATGGCCATGAACACGCCCTTGCAGGGGATCACGCTCTCGGCGCCCGTCTTCGCATTCTTGACCTTCACACCGCTGACTCCGCCTTGTTGTGTTCCCTGCACTTCGGTGAGGACGCTGTCCCAAGCCGGCTGGATCTTGGGGTGGGCGAGGGTGCGCTCGGCCATGATTTTCGACGCGCGCAGGGTGTCCCGCCGGTGGATCAGGGTCACCTTGCTGGCAAAGCGCGTAAGAAACAACGCTTCCTCGCAAGCCGAGTCGCCGCCGCCCACCACGACCACCTCCAGGTTCCGGTAGAAGGCGCCGTCGCAGGTCGCGCAGGTGGTCACGCCCTTTCCGCCAAAATACTCTTTTTCACCCGGTACGCCCATCAGCCGCGGCGACGCGCCGGTGGCGATGATGACGGTCCGGGCAAGGATCTCCCGCTCTCCCGTGCGCAGCTTCAGGGGTCGCGCGGAAAAATCGACCGATTCCACGCGTGCCTGCTCGAAACGCGCGCCGAATCTCGCGGCCTGTTTGCGCAGGTTGTCCATGAGTTGGAAACCGTCGATGCCTTCCGGGAAGCCGGGGAAGTTCTCGACTTCCGACGTGGTCGTGAGTTGGCCACCCGGCAGCGTACCCTCAAGCAGCAGCGGGGCCAGATTCGCGCGGCCGGTATAGACGGCGGCCGTCAGACCCGCCGAGCCGGTGCCGATGATCACAATATTCTCAACGGAGGAGGACATGAGGATTAAAGCCGACCCACAGAGTACGCAGACCAGCTCCAGCGCAAACCTAGAGTGAATGCGGAAAACCGGGAAACTGGGAGACCGTGAAACCGAAAAACCTTGAAACCACTGATGGCGCGAGGCGGATGGATTCTTTTCCCTGCCCATCCGGGTGATCCGCGGCGAACGGAGCGTCTTGGGTACCTCGACTCCAAGTTCTCGGTTCCCTCAGTCGTCTTCGATCACGTCGTCTGGCAACTCGTTCCCATCGCCCGGTTTGGGCGGAAAATGCGCCGCGAGCAGTTCGCCGGCTCGGCTGATGCCGTGCAGCAGCCCCTCGGTGAATTCGCCGCGCTTGAAAAAGCCCGCCATCGCGGCCGCGACGTCACGCCAGAACCCGTCGCCACATTTCGCGTGCACCGCCTCATCGCCGATGACGGCGAAAGTGCGGGAGCGCGGCGCCACAAAGATGAGCACGGCATTGCGGTGCTTCGTTGCCTGCATGCCGAGCCGCAGGAAGGACTTCTGGGCGGTCACGACCGGATCGGGGGCGGCCCGGGTGGCTCACCATGACGCGGATCTCGCCGGACGATTTTTCCTCTGCGGCGTGGATGGCCGCGTGGATCTGTTCGTGCGCGAGCTGGCTGATGAAATTGCGGTGTCTCATGACAGTCCTTTCACCAGCTTCCCCCGGCACCTCCGCCGCCGAAACTGCCTCCGCCGCCGGAAAAGCCGCCGCCACCTCCGCCACCAAAACCCCTGCCTCCGCCAAATCCACCGCCCCAAGCCAGAACGTCGGGCCGCTCCCCAGGCCGCGGCGTCCGCCCTGCTTTGGTAAACGGCACTGCGACGGGAACGAAGAGCGTTCAGCCAGCCGAAGGCGACGATCAGGGCAAAGATCACCAGAATACCCCGCCCGCTGTTGTTGGATCCACTTTCAGAGTTGGTCCGCCGGTCCCATGATACTCACCCCGCGTGGCCGCGATTATCGCGGTGATCGCCGCATCCAATCCCCCGGCGTAGTCGCCGGCCCGGAAACGCGGCTTCAGCTCGTTGTCGATGATCAGATGACACAGTCCGTCGGGCAGCACCGCTTCAAGACCATAGCCGGTCTGGATGCGAAGCTGATGCTCCTGCATGAAGGCGAACAGCACCGCTCCGTTGTTCCGGCCTTTCTGGCCGACGGACCAGGCCTGGGCGACGCGGACGGTGTAATCCTCAACCGAGGAGTCCGACGGCAGGTTCGGATAGACTGCCACGACAATCTGATTCGACGTCTCGCGCTCAAATTGCTCCAGCCGGCGGTTGAGCTGGTCGGCGACGGTTGGCGAAACAATGCCCGCGGCATCATTGAAATAGCGGGTCGGTCGGGGCGGAATGACGTCCGCGGCATGCAGGATGCCGACGCCTCCCACGAAACCCACAAACAGAATCAAGGCGCCGGTCAGACGCATCGATCGAACCGTAGTGCCGGTCTGCGACCGGCGACCGGACCGCCAGTCCGAGACTAGCGCCACACCCGACCATGATCGAGCCAGGCGATTGGGGAATGAACCCGCGGCAGCCCGGGCGAGCAGACCTGCGTTTCTCACGGCTTGGGCGGCGCGGGTTTCGCGCCGAAATCAAACTGCACCGGCGGCGGCTTCTCCGCCCCGGGCGTGGCCTGGAAATAGGCCTTGTCCTTGAAACCAAACGCGCCGGCGAAAAAGACCGCCGGGACGCGCTTGATGGCGGCATTATAGTCGCGCGCGGCGTCGTTGAATCGTCCGCGTTCGACGGCGATGCGGTTCTCCGTGCCTTCGAGCTGCGCCTGGAGCATCTGGAAACTGGCGCTGGCCTTGAGGTCGGGGTAGCGTTCGACGACGACCAGCAATCGGGAAAGCGCGGAGCTGAGCTGGCCCTGCGCCTGCTCGAACTGCGCGAGCTGGGCCGGGTCGGTCGGCGCAGCGTTCGGGCTCACCTGCACCTTGCCGACCGAGGCGCGGGCCTCGGTGATTTCCGTCAGCGTCGATTTCTCGAAGTTGGCGGCGCCGGAGACCGTGTTGACGAGGTTGGGGATGAGGTCGGCGCGGCGCTGGTAGACGTTCTGCACCTGCGCCCACTGGGCGTCGACCGCCTGCGAACGATTGACGAGGCCGTTGTAGGTGCCGACGGCCGCGAGAACCAAAATCACGACCAGGAGAACGAAGGCTCCCGCAATTCCGAGGATGATTTTGCTCATAATAGAAACCCCTTTATTAGCCGGCGCCGGGCCAGACACAAGCTGCGATGCGGTATAAAGGCAGCGCAAGATTGTAGATGAAGCCAGGCACGGGCTATTCGCCGCTTCGGCAGGCCGGAGCCGCTGCAGCCTGTCTTCCCAGGCCATGGGTCATGCCGGATCCCCGGCGAACCTCAGATCGATCAGGTGGCGGGCGGGCGGCGCCCGATCGCTCGACGGCGCTTCCGCTCCGGCGTTGAGCGGAGGCCATCGCTTACCAGCCCCAGCTGCGGCGGAGGCGCAGCGGCTGGTGGAGATCCTCGGAAACTTCCGCAAGAAACCGGCTTGGACTGAGCAGCGTGGCCGGACCGCCCTTGGAATTCACCTTCGGATAGCAGAGGTAGAGTTCATCCTTGGCCCGGGTGACGGCAACGTAGAACAGCCGCCGTTCCTCGTCGAGGTCGTCCGCCTCGATCGCGCGGCGCAGCGGAAACATGCCGTCGGCCAATCCCAGGATGAACACGACGCCAAATTCCAGCCCCTTGGCCTGATGCACGGTGGTGAGCCGGAGGGCGTCGGCGTCGGGGTCAACCTGCCGGTCGCTAGTCTCGGAATTAAGCAACTGGATCTGCGCCAGCAGGTCCTGCAGGTCGTCGAAGCGCGAGGCGAAGCCGATCAACGATTTCAGATCGTCCATCCGCGACGCGTAGTTGGCGTAGGCGCCCTTGAGGTAATCTCCGTACCAGCCTTCAATTGCGACCTCCACCGTCTTGAACGGCCGGTCGTTCCGGAGGGTGCCGGCGATCTGCTGCAGCGAGGCCGCGAGCCGGGGCCATTCCTCTTTGGACTCCTTGGGCACCCTGGCCAGCACATCGTCGCCCGCCAGCGCGTCCACCAGGTTGCGCTGGTGGGCCCGGGCGTGGGCGAGCGCCGCGTCGTGGAGCTTCTGCGCTCCCTTGTCGCCGACCCGCGGCAGCAGGACGGCGACGCGCTGCCAGGCCATCAGGTCGCTGGGATTGTAGACGAAGCGCAGGATCGCCACGAGATCGCGGATGTGCGCCTGCTCGAAGAACCGCACGCCGCTCGTGATCACGTACGGCACGCCGAGCCGTGAGAGTTCGAGCTGGAGATCGAGCGCATGGAAGTGGGCCCGGTAGAGCACGGCGATATCGGCCAGCGCCCGGCCTTCGTCGACGAGTCCCTTGATGCGCTGGACGACGAACGACGCCTGTTCGCGCGTGTCGAGCGCCTGCACCAGGAATGGCTTTTCGTGATCGGGGCGCGACGCGCGCAGCTCCTTGTCGAAGTGGCGGCCCTTCGGTTGCGCGGCGAG